>QCVS01000007.1 GCA_003210285.1 Prochlorococcus sp. AG-686-J21 | reverse complement strand
AATATATTTCCAAAAATGATTTATAAAAAAAAATGTTTTTATTCAAAACGTTTTAAAATAATAAATACCACCGATAAAGAAAGGTAATAATATCCCTATGAATAATAAAAACGATTTCTTTGATTCTCCCTGTGTTATTTGATTAATTTCTGGTTCAATTGCAAACCCGTTTTGTCTTCCACCGCTTTCAGTTGTATAACCTTTTTTATTCATAACTAAAAAATTTCATATGATTATCGCATGAATATTTTTTTGTTTAAATAAATTTAACATTTAGAAAAATTATAAAATTTCAAAAAGATTATTAGTTTATTTCAATTTTGGATTTTAATTTAGCAGCTTTTTTAAGTAAACCAACGATTTCTTTTCTACCATTAGCTTGTTCTGCTCTATCAATTAAATCACTATATCTTTTTGTAATTTCTCTGTGGTTCATTAAATTAAATTTATTAATTTAACTATAAAAATAGAATAAAAATTTTTTTGTATAAAAGATATCAAAATCGTTTTTAAATTCTCTTAAATTGTCTACCTAAACCAACCTTTCTTTTTAGGTTCTTCTACAACTTTTACTGGTTCTACTTTTTTACCAAATAATCCTTTTTTCTTTGGTTTCACATCCTCAGTTATTAGTTCTTTTTTTCTACCAAATAATCCTTGCTTCTTAGGTCTATCATTTAGATCTTTATTCTGATTAACTTTTTTGACAGAAGATTTAGATTGATTCTGTATTGTTTTTTTACCATCTGATAAAAGCTGATAGACAAAATATCCAAAAACACCAAAAAATCCTACTGCTTGGACTAAGGCGGTACCGATATTATCAAACATTTGCGATCCTAGATTTTTAGTTAGTAGTCTATTAATTATGGAAAATTAATTTTATAAATGCGGAATAAAAGAATACAGATTTATAAATTAAAAATTAAGATATGAAATTTTTTTTGAATAAAACTATTTATAGTAATTAACTAGATCGATTATTAAAATCGTAAGCAGAGAAATTCCCAAGATATATGGAAAATAAGGATATTTATTCAAGATTTGATTTAAATTACTTTTAGAATCCTTTTTTACTACTTTCTTCTCTCTAGGCGGCAATCCTAATTCTTCTCTTCTTTTAGCTTCTCCCATTTTTTCAATTACCTTTTTAAAACAAATATAATCGATATATGTTAAAAGACAAAACTTAGATACTTCCAAAATCTGATCACAAATATGATTAAAAATTTAGTTATTATTAAATCACTAATAAAATTAAAATGATAGAAATAGTCTGGTCTGTAAATATAATGGTTGCAATATTAATTGGGGGAGTTGGCTGGGTCTTATATTATATTTTCACCTACGATCAAAAATATACTTCTTAATATCAAAATGGCTGAAAAAGATTTAATTAATTTTCTTAAAAAAATAGAACAATTAAATAAAATATCTGAATTAATAGAAAAAAATCCTATAAAAAAGAAAGAATTGTCGGATTGTAAGAATCATAAAGAAGTAATCATCCTAACTTCTAAATGGGGTTTTGAAATTGGTAAAAGGTGGGGTGAATAATGAGCCCAATTATTATTACTAGTATTACTAGAACCGCAATTAAAAGATAAATATCAATAGAATCAAAAAAAGAATTTTACAAAAAATTTAAAGATGAAACATACTGATGACATTAAAAAAAAGATATATCAAATAGCAGCTATTACTGATAGAGGCCAAAGATTAAATCCCTTTGTAGCGAATATGTATCAAGAAAAATTGCAAGAAATGGATCAACTGATAAAGGATCTTGAAAAACAGAATTCAGAAATTACAGAAAAAAAGTTATCTGGAGAATGGGAATTAATTTATTCAACAGTTGAATTATTTAGAAGTTCTCCTTTTTTTTTAGCTATCGAAAAGGCATTAAATAACGAATTCAAAAGTAATCTCTTTTTTAAGCTACATCAATTACAAGTTGGATCATTTGGTTTATCGACTATCGGAAGAATTGCACAAAATATTGATTTTGAAAAAAAAGAATTCATATCTACCTTCGACACTATAATTTTTGGTCTCACTACAATCCCCATCCTTGGTTGGTTTAAGCTTCTTCCAACATTTGGAGGAAGAGTAATTACTTTGGCTGATGAATTAAATTTAAATGATAATATTCTTCAAATGAATTTGCGAAAGACTAAAGTCTCAAAAGTCGAGGGACTTAATAAAATTCCAATATTTAGTAAACTTCTTATGGATAGATGGTATCCAGTAAAAGATGTTTGGGGGAAGTTACCGTGGAATAAGGAAATCCCTTCTTGTGATGTATCCGTAATCTATTTAGATGAAGAAATAAGGATAATGAAAGATTTATATGGATCTATTTTTATTTATATAAAACCAACAATTTCTTTATTAAATTTTTAAATAAAAATTAAAAAATTTAAAAAGCAGTTATTTTAGGTCGGAAAGGAGCAGAACCAAAAAATTCAATGTCAGATGAATCTCCAGCAATCAAATATCCACCGTCTTTTACAACTAATTGAACTTCTATTCCTTGTGTTTCATCTTTAATACTTATAGGATTTGTTGGTTCAAATATTGCTAAAAGTTTTGATACATCTTCTTGAATAGAAGGTTTAGAGGAGATTGCATTACATGAATTAGTCACATGATTACAATTATTTAAAAGCAACGCTGACATTTTTCCTCCACTCATATCAAATGGAGAACTCATTTCCGCTGCCCCAGCAACTGACCAGCTACCTTCACCTGAGCCAATATTATCAACCTCTTCGCCGTGTTCTTGAGCGGAAGAAAGAGTTTTATCAGCATCGCCAAAAGGTCCGTATGCATCATTCCCTTGTTTAGAATAATAAGTTGTTCCATCTGAGAGTTCATAACTCCCCTTTAGATTGAATTCACTAGATATAAGAATATAGGCATATTTATAAGTACCACTAGAAGGCCTGTCATCAGAACTAGGCAAAGGAGCTATCTTTTCAGTGGAGTTACCAGGGGCAAGATCAACTTTAGTTCCATTTAACCCAGAACTCATAGTGGGTACACAAGTTGACTTATCCCAAATCTTTGAGCCTGACGAACCTGTAATTGGACTAGTACTAGAAGTGCATAATCCCATTTCATAAATAGTTATCTCATATTTTTCTGGTGTGCCCAAACATTCAAAACTATTAGCATCCTCTGTTAAAGCAAGTAGCTGAGAATATGTTTTTGTACCTGATGTAGGACATGCAGGCATAGAAAATTCTGCTTTAGATGGTTGAATAAATCCAAAAGAATTTATAAGTATTAGAGGTATAAATATACCTTTCTTAAAATTAATCATTTTAAATTAGTTAAATTAGTTAAATTAGAACTTAGTAAATACAGGTACAAAGTCTCCTGAATTCCCAAAATAAGGCTGGTTTGTTAAACCCCTTGTACTATTACCTCCACCTTCAATCATAAGTCCTGCTCCAGAAATACTAAATTGTATTTCCAATCCGTTGGTATCATTATCAATATTGAGAGGAGTGGTAGCTTTAAAAGCGCCAACTAATTTGGTTACTCCACTACAAGAAGTTTGTGTATTTAAAAGATCGTTAGTTAAAACTGCTCTTACAACTCCTTGATTAGACCCACTTGATACTGTTCTTTGATATGAGTAACTACAAGATCCTCTAGTGTTGAATCCAAGAGAACTATCAAATTCACTTGTAAAAAACTGAGCTGAAGACAAGCTCTTATCAAATTCTCCATCTGTATCAACCGTTGCTCCTGGCTTCGTATAAAAAGTTCCTCCATTTGTAGCATCTGTTGTAGTGTATGAACCTTTTAATTTAATATTTGGGTTCATAACAATAAGAAAATGCTTATAGGTACCTGATGGTGGTCTGGTTGTTGAGGAGGGTAAAGAAATAGACTGGTTTAAATTTGCAGCTAAATCTACAACAGCACCAGAAACAGATTCCATCGTCCATACGCAACCATTATCAGTAGTGAAAGCAAGATCGACACTATCATTCGTTTCGTCGAATGGATTAATCGTGCACATTCCAATCTTAAATAAAGTTATTTCATAACCTTCAGGAGTCCCCAAACAAGACTTATGAGGATTCGTTTCAGAAGAAGTTATTGAAAAAGGTTTAGAATGGCTTGTACCTACAGCTGCATCACTCATGTCTTGATGACCTGTGCTACAGGAAACCATTCCAGGATTCTCTGACCATTCAGCAGATTTTGATGGTTTTGCATCTAAGAGCAGTCCTAAAAGGCTTAGGGGTAATAAAAATTTTTTTATTAATCGTGAGTATTTCATAAAAGGGTTTAGACTCCTTTTGCTCTATTTTGGAAACTTCCAGTAGATCTTTCCAAAAGAACATCATATTTACGTTTTACTGGCTGGGTCATTTGAGTAATCATGTTTTTCTTGTAATCTTTCTTTCCAAAAATCACTGGAGTTCCTGTCAGATTCATTCTTAGACCAAAGAAGGTTTCATCTGTTCCAGGCAAGGAAGTATTTACTTTTGTAGATGCTGCGGAAATTTCATTAGAAACCCATGCTTCAAGACCTACATGCGGAGTGGCTTGCCAACTAACGGCTCCCTCTAATCCTGAATTATCCTGTGTATGTTTATAGTCCCAATTAAAACCTCTAACAAATAAAGCAAGTTCTGGATTATTCGGTAGCCTATAACCAATTTCAACGTCCCAACCGTCAACTACTCTTTCTTTGTAAGAGACACCTTTAACAGTTATATCTTTTTCATCAGTAATAGCCATATACCAATTATTTCTAAACTCAAAATCTTTCCAAAGATATTCTCCACCAAGTCCAAGTCTGCTATGGGCATTACTATAGTCAGTCATTCTATAATCCCAGAAAGCATTAGCTCCTAGCATTGATACATCATTAGGACGGTGTCTTATACCTAAACCTAAGTTAGTTGTTGAGCCATCTGCGTTAGTTGCAGTTGCAAATCTTGCCTGAGAAAAGGCAAGTGTCTTGATATGTCCCTCATCATCCTGTGCTAGCTCACCAAGTTTCATTAAACTATTTAGAGAAAAGCTTGTATCAGATTCTGATCCCCCTGAAATGTTAACTGATGTCTGAGCGAAAAAAGGAATACTTTGAATTCCACTATTAGTAGTACTATTTACAAAATCAAATCCGGCATCTACTAATAATCTTTTACCATCATTAATCATTAAATTTGTATATTCACCACCTTCTGCACCATCATTCATTAATGGAACGAACTTAGTTGAATAAGTTGCTCCTTTAATTATGTATTCATCTAATTTATCTTTTGGATTGTAAGTATCTAAATTATTTTCTTTTGTCAGAGTATTTACATTAATAAAATAATCATATTCCTTGTCAAAATTTGGATTTGAATAACTCGGAGGAAGGCTTATTCCTAACAAGCTAGTAAAGACGATAATAAAGAGGGATTTGTTTCTAATCAACATACCAAATTGGAATTTTCTTTTAGTTATAAGAGATACAACTTATTTTAAAAGGCTATTATTACAAAATCCATAGATATCTAGTTAAATTAAGTATATCTACTTAAAGAATTATGGCAAAATTCAGATGAATGAGTTATGTTCAATATGAACATTTTAAAGATAATGCTTAAAAACAAAGAAAAAAATTCAGTAGTTAGAGGAATCTTTTTAATAGGAGGTTGGGGTTTAGGTTTAGATAGATTTTACGAAGGAGATAAAAAAGGTGGAGTCTTATCTATTCTTGGATGGAGTATTACATTTTTTACTTTCCTATACCTAAAATGTTCAGGATTTGAATATGTTGATGGTGTAAAAAATTATGCAGATTATTCACCAAATCCTCTAATAGTTTTACCTTTACTAGCTGGAGCATATGGCGGATTTCTTATAATTAAAAAGGCTTTCCGATTAGCTAAACAATTTGAAAACGCTGAGTAATCATTTCAAATATAGTTAAGATAATAAACCTGATCCTTTCAGATAAAACTTAAATAAAAGAATAACTAGTAAATTAACAATTGCTAAAGCTACTAATCCATTCCTGTTTTTTACATCTAACTTTTTAATTAAATTAGTCAGATAAACGACAGGATTTTCAGGTTCTTTGTTGTTCAATCTTGATAAAATAAAATTTAGGTAAAATTATCATGAATTTTTTTAAAAATACAATTATGTAAAGTTCAGATATTAAAAAAATAGTTAAGCTATTACATTATTCCTGCATTTCTCAAGAAAGCTTTACCTACATTTCCAATAACAAAAAATAAAGACAAATTAATCAAAAGAATTATTAATAGAGCCAACATTTTATAGTTAGGATTTGATGATATCCCATCAAATCCATCATTGAGAATTCTTTTAAAAATAGAATTATCCTTAATTTCTGGTGCTTTTTCTTTTAAATCAGAGTTTGCTTTTTCTTCATCAATGCCCTGATTACTTGCTTTTTCAAGAAATTCAGTAAATGCTTTAACATTCTCTTCTTTATTACTTTCTTTATTTATCTCGGATGATGATTCAAGTGAATTATTCTCCTCAGGGATTTGCTTTGATTCTTTCAACTTTTAAATTTACGCTAGAGATATATTACACCATAAAAAAAAAACCACTCGATCAAATGAAGAGAAGGTTAGTTAAGATTAAAGTTCATGTTTTTATATTAATTAATTTTGATGTATTTTGCGATAGTAAATCTTTTTACTAATCTAACAGAATTGTTTAAGTTATTATTAAAATAAAGAATGCTTGATGCACATACAATAAAAACTTGTAAGGAGAATCCAACAATAAGAGACATAAAGATAAAAAATATTGAGCATGCTATTGATCAAGCAGAAATAATGATTAAAGAATCAAAAATGAGTCAAGAAGAATTAAGTTTTTTGAAAAGGAAAATATCCGATTCAAGGCAGGATCTGGAGATTCTTTATTTGATGAAAATTTAAATAAATAAAAGTTTTTCAAAATGAACTTTAGTATATTTGGAGACCTATGAATATTTGGAATAAGGTTTAAATTAAAAAAAATAAAAATCATGTCTAAGAAAAATATTTATATATCTATAAAAGTAGTACCATACATATTTGTCTCAATTGTAGCTATTACAATTGCTGCGACTACAAATATAGTTATTTAGTACTTAAGAGCTTTATTTATTAATAATTAATGAAAGTGTTTAATAGAAT
The DNA here is from genome assembly GCA_003210285.1 of Prochlorococcus sp. AG-686-J21. Classification (GTDB taxonomy): domain Bacteria; phylum Cyanobacteriota; class Cyanobacteriia; order PCC-6307; family Cyanobiaceae; genus Prochlorococcus_A. The sequence goes on along the minus strand of QCVS01000007.1, from coordinate 81,663 downwards.
ATATTTATTAATTAATTAAAAAACAGATAAGAGCCATAAATACATGAAAAATCTAAGGATTATTCTCGCTGTGATTTTTTTATCTATGATTTTTCTAATTAGTTTCAAAACATATCGTAATTTTATTATTTCTAGTGATTTAAAAAAAGAAGAAAAAAATAAATTAAAAAGATCAGCTGAAGTCTTAAATGAATGTTTTGATCTTAAAAACAAGAGTGAAAGAACTCTAAATGATTCAATGAAATTGATTGAATATTGTTTAGAACAATACGGATCTGAAAAATAATTTAATTAGCATATGCTCAACTACTTATAACTTTTTACATTGCTCATCTAAAGTTGATTGATTATGAATAAAGATAATATTAATAGATGGGAACCAACAAAACTACAAATTGATAATATAATTTTTCCTGCCTATACTGAACTTTCCAAGAGATGTGTTTCTTATATCAAGGAACTTAAATGTCCACCACAATACATAGCTGATATGTTGAGAGATTTAGCTGATGCAATAATGACTTCATATCCTGAAGTTAAAGACAATAGTTCTAATTTATAGTTTGTAATGAGTAAAATTACATGTTCTTATTTGGGGGACTTAAAATGTGAAGCTAAACATCTCCAATCAGGGAATATCATCAGAACAGATGCACCTACAGATCATTGCGGTAAAGGTGAAAACTTCTCACCAACTGATTTACTCGCAACCTCTCTAGGCTCTTGCCTTCTAACGATAATGTCTATCAAAGCGAGATCAAATGGTTGGGAATTAAAAAATATTTATTTAGATATTGAGAAAATAATGACTAAAAACAATGAAAGGAGAATAGCTCAACTAAAAATAGATATTTATATTCCTGATGATTTATCAAAAGATAAAATTGATTTTATAAAAAATGCTTCTGAAGATTGTCCTGTAACTCGAAATTTATCTGATTCGCTTGAGATTAAAGTAAATTGGCATAATCAAAATACTCTACAAAAATAATTTTTAGTTTTTAATAACAGGATTATATGAAATACTTCATAGGAATAATTATTCTTTTAATTGGCATATTTATAATTACAGATTTGGCATTTAAAACTAGATATACCAGAAAAAGACTGTCCAATAAATATAAGAATGAATAAGATTCTTGTTCTTATAAATCCATATATTTGAAATTATTTAGGATACTTTTATGGACTTTCTATTAGTTTTAAACACATTGTTTTTGCTTTTTGTTTAAATCTAAGATATTTTCTCGAGATTTTCTCCAAAATTGAATTTTTGTCTCTCTTTGCCGAAGTTCATTCAATTCTTGAATTGAGAAGATTTTGGTCTCTTTTTTTTTCTTAAAAACACTTAAAAAATTAAGAAGATATTTTTTCATAAAACATAATTTACTGTCTTTTGTCAGTTTGCAAATAGAGAATATTACTTTTATTAAATAAAAAATTAAATTAATTGTTTAATTATCTATATTTATCAATTTTATTATCAATCAAATCAATTAATGGAATCATAAAATTAACATTTATTCCTACAGTGCACCATACATAAGTAAGGCAGAATATCAACTTTATATATAAATTAGAGGGTAACGTAAGAAACAATTTAAAAAAGCTACCTATAAATAATATTAGTATTCCTATTTGCAATAATCCCTTAGCTAACCATAGTAAACCTCGTTTTTTTATGTTCTTGTAGAACCAAAATGAAATAATTCCAAATATAAATAATAAAATTATATTTATTATCATACAAATTCTTCAATAACCCTTATTAATAATAATAATAATACTTAGCTGAACGGAGATAATAAATATTTAGTTTTTTAAAAATAATTTAATATTAAAGACATTGATTATTATCTAAAAATTTTGAAAAAATATAAGTTAAAGATACAAACGTGTATTAATCTAAATCATTTTAAAACAACTTCGATTTTAATAAATCAATCCTTTTTCGATTTACTCCTAAGTCACTTTCACCAACTCTAGACTCAGACCTAATTAGCAATTTATTAGATTCAGGAACAAAAGACACTTCTAAATCATCAACGTATTTCATCCATTTACTTGTTACTTCAGCATGAAGATAATCTCCCTCAAGTTCAACTATTACTGATCTTGGGGTATTCTCGATAATTTCTTTAACTTCCTTAAAAGGTTGTTCGATTGAGTCGACTTCCCATTCTTCTCTGACACAATGTTCTATTTCAATACACTCACTCAATTCAATGTGAGAAGCAAATGAAGCTGAGGGAAATATAAATCCTAAGAATATAAAAAAACTTACAAAAATAAATTTCATTAAAACAAGCATAAACTTTTCTTAATCTAACCAACAAAAATATAAATTTGGTGGAATAATATTTTGTAAAATTTATATCTTATAGAAGAACTAAAAACTTCTAAGATTTAGAAATAAGTTTCAATAAATCTAAATACTATGGAATTAACTGAACTAATAAAAGATTATTTAACCACAGAATTATTATCTAGTACTGAACTTGACTTTCTAGAAGGAGAATTATGGGAAACCATTCAACATATTTCAGAGATAAATTCATTAACAATTGCTCCAAAGGATATATGCAATAAATTAGAACTTAAGGAAAAATCTTGCTGGCAATTATGTTGTGCTGCAGTGCTTGATATCTCGAGACCCTTAAAGGAGAAAAATGAGAGAGTTGAGAATTTAAACAAATTAATAAATCAATATAACCTTAGCAGCAAATAAAAAAAAGACCCCTTTAAGGGGTCTAAATTGGTTCTAAGAAATCAAGTGTTTCCTTGTTTCCACTGATTTAATAAAACCTCTCCTACACACGAATTGAATATCACATTTTTTATTGAGGTAGGAAATACTTACTGGGTAAGTTTTTTAATTGTCACAATGCTAAAAAACAAAAAGTACTCAAACTATTGTTCGAGTATTTCGCAATATCAGAAAAATGTGTATGAGGAGTTTTTGATTTAATTAATTTACACTTATCTGAATTAAAAAAGCTACGGTATTAATCCCTATTTATATTTATTTACTTATTAATAAATGAAAGTAGAATACTTAAATTAGTAAAAGGTATCTTAAATGAGAAAAAAGTACCAGAGGGTAATTTACATATTTTCTACAGTTATCCTATCTTCAACTATTGGAGGAGTTGTAAGATATTCTTTTAAATACATTGACGAGAATCCTGATAAATATATTCCTAAAACAAGGCAAATAATTATTTAATTAATTTTTGATTAAAAATTTTTAAGCATATTTACAAATTTATTATTTTTATTTGTTTCTTAGACTCTAAATTCATAAAAATAACTAAATAATACATAAATTATTTGAGTATAAATCCACTTTCCAAAATGATAAATCTGTCTTAAATACTTCTCAGCAATTGGAGGACTTTATGAAAAGAAAAAACGCCTTTTTTATAAATAAATATAATAATTTAGAAGATTTCAAAGCAAAACATAACTATCAAATAGTCGAAGAATACTGGAGGAAAAGAAAAAAGGAATGTGAAAAAAATCTCTCTAAATTTTGCTAACAAAAAATTATGAATTTTATTATTTCTATTTTTCTAGCTTCTGTTATGTGGGTTCAAGTTCCTCAATGGGAGGCTGATTGGTCAAAGTGTGCCGTAGATGTTCCGGACACTTCTTGTCATTGGTATGTCGCTGCACCAGACAATACCTTTGGAGAAGGATTTGATTGGGAAAGTGCTCCTTGGTTTGATGCGAACGGACTTCAAGACGTTGCAAAAATTGAGAAAGAAAGCGTAGTAGAAAAGCTTCAAAATAATTAAATAAAATTCAATTAATAAATTACATTTTTTTCAATAAAGTATTTATTTTTTTTCTAATAATATTTAAGATGGAGATAACTTTATTAATATTTTAATGCGCTTCAAAGTAAGTTTAAAAAAGAACGGCAAAGAATTTGAGGAGGTTGTGATAGCAAACAATAAGAAAGATGCTATTGAAGTAGCTTTAAAAAATAATCCAGAAGCAGAGGTCCTTAATTCTGATTGGACATTTAAACTTTAAAAAAAGTTTTAAAATATTGACTTAACTTAGGAATTACTAGAGAAGCAACGCAAATAACGCTTATTGCAGGCCCTGGAGATAAGTTAAAAACAATTGAAAGAATAAAACCTAATACAGAAATACAAAGTCCAAAGAAAGAGGATCTCATCATCGCAATCCTAAGACTTTGTGCTTTATATAGTCCTAATAAAGTAGGTGTTGATAATAATGCAATGACCAGAATGACTCCAACAGCAGACATCGAACTAACGATAACTAGTGCAGTAGTAAAACTTAGAGCTAAATTTAATAAAGAGACATTTATACCACTAGCTGAAGCCCCCTCTGGGTCTAATCCGACATACACAACTTTTTCATATCCAAAAGTTATCAATAAAATGAATGTTAGAAAAGCAATAATAGTTCTTAACAAATCGCTAAGGTTGGCAGTTAATAAATCTCCAAATAAAACCGCCTCTAAATCAATCCTTATCCCAAGAAGTGGAATAAGTAAAACTCCGAAACCAAGCATCCCAGCAAGAATTGTATTCATTACCGCTTCATAATTCTCACTTTTTTTGTTAGTTAAACTTTCTGCAATAACGGAACCAAGAAGTCCACTAATAACGCCTCCAATTGAAGGATGTATCCCAAGAGCTAAAGCGAGAGCAAGTCCTGGCAAAACACAGTGAGAAATTAAATTTACCTGTAACAATCGTCTATGAGTTATTAATACAGTGCCCATAGCTGGGCATAAGATTCCAGAGAAAATAGTAATTATTAAAGGAATTAACCACCAGTTGTTAATAAAAGACATTAATCGTATGATTCGTTATGATCTAGAAAATTGGAAATCAAAAGATCTTGAATATGATGGTAAGCAATCCTAAAATTACCAAAAGGCAAGAGCAACTTCTTGAAGAACTCAAAAAATGTGAAGATGAATTGAGCGGTCAAGAATTGCATAGACAACTGATTATAGATGGCAAATCTATGGGTTTGACAACAGTTTACAGAAATCTTCAAGTACTTATAAAAAATGGATTAATTAGATCTAGGCATCTTCCAACAGGGGAAGTTCTTTATACTCCTGTTGATAGAGATATTCACCATCTGACTTGTGTTCAGTGCGGAGAAACTTCCAAGGTGGAAGGTTGTCCTGTGAAAGAGATACATAGCCCTAAGAAAAACACAAAACAATTTCAATTATTATTTCATACTCTTGAATATTTCGGACTTTGCCAAAACTGCTATCAAATTCAGAGTTAAATTTAAACATATTTTAATCACAAGAATCACTTTCTTTTAAAGAACTAATATTAAGATCATCAAGTTCACCCTGTATTGCATTAGGAGTTCCTGAAGCTAAAACTGTTTTATCTAAAACAACTACCTGATCGTAATTATTGAGAGATGAGCCCCAATCATGACTACTTATAAATAAGGATAGTCCAGCATCTGCAAGTTGACGTACTATCTTGAGAAAATCATCCTTAGCAGGAGGATCCAAAGCAGCACATGGTTCATCTAATAAAAGAATTCTTGCAGGAGACATTAAAGTTTTGGCTAAAAGTGCTCTTTGTTGTTGTCCTCCAGAAAGAGAATCAAGTCTTCTATTTGCAAGATTTGAGATTCCAACTCTTTGCATTGTTGCTTCCAATTCACAACATTTATTAACCCAAGATTTAGGATTTGCGAGAAGAGCCTTTATTTGAAACGGATTAGCACTTTTTGATTTTGAATATTTTATTTGACCTAAAGAGACTAATTTTTCAACTGTAATAGGAAATTTCCAATTCATTGAGCTTCTTTGTGGCATAAGTGCAACTTGGGATCTAGTTCTAACTAAACATTCCCCATCAATTGTTATATCTCCAAAATCAGGATTGTTTTGTCCTTGCAATAATTTTAAAAGAGTTGATTTACCAGCTCCATTTGGGCCAACAAGAGCCGTTAAAGTTCCAGGTTTTATTTGAACTGAAACTTTATTTAAGGCTGGCTTACTTTTTTTTGAATAAGAATAAGTTAAATTATCTGCAATTAAAGTAGCCATTTAATGAATATATTTAAATCAGTTATGATTTATAGTTTATCAATATTATTGAATCCATACTGTTTCCATAACAATTGATACCAAAAATTGCAATTAATTATGAAAATGATTATCATTTTTAAGTGTTTAAAAATCTTTTATGTCAATCTTCAAAAAACTTTTAAGAAATAAAAAAAGTTCAAGTAATTCAATTATTAAAAATTCAGTAATCGCAGGGACTATAATATTTTCTGGTTTTGGGCAAGATGTTTTAGCCAAAGGAAAGTCATATGTAGCGGTAGAACCACTTGTTTGTGATTTAGTAAAATCAATAGCATTACCTTCAGATAAAGTTGCCTGCTTATTGGATAGAAAACAGGACGTACATGACTTAAAAATCAATCCGAGACAAGCTCAATTACTAAATAGTGCAGATAAGGTATTCACTCTTGGTAAAGAGATGACTCCCACAATGAAAAACTGGGAAGATAAGTCGAATACTGTTGTTGTAGGTGTTAGCGCTATTGAAGTTGAAAATCCTTCAAGTGAAGAAGGTGGGGCTTTCGAATGGGCTGGAGTTTTTGATCTTAAAGCTGGTTCATACAAATGGACTTTTACAAAAGTTGATGGAGAATATGCAGATCCAGCAATGAAAATGGTTGTTCTCAAATCTGGTGATATTGAAGCATCTGAAGAATTAGCAGAAAACATGCTTGGATCGGATGAAAATATTGCTAAAAGCGATGGTGGAGTACTTATGGAAAGTGACCAAGCCTATGTTCTGAACTTTGATCAAAAGAAAGACGTTACAGAATTCAACCTTAAAATAAAAAATGATGGCAAATATGCATTTTTTACAGAACATATGCCTTTTGAATTTGAAGCTGATGAACATTTTTTAAAAGATCTTGCAAAAAATGATGTCGAGCCTGTTGCTCAGGAACCAGACATGGGAGGTCATAGCGATCATGGGGCGGAAGGATTTGAATGGGCAGGAACTTTTGAATTAGATGAGGGATCATATAAATGGTCGTTTGCAAAAGTAGATGGTGAGTATGCAGATCCTGCGATGAAAATGGTTATTCTCAAGTCAGGTGACATTGAATCATCTGAAGAACTTGCTAAAGAATTATTAGAATCTGATTCTTCTATTAATAAAAGTAATAATGATGTCCTTGTTGCCAGTTCTGAAGCCTTCTCTCTTAATTTTGATCAGAAAAAAGATTTAACCGTTTTTAATGTAGATATTAAAAAGAAAGGAAAATATACTTTCTTTACTGAACATATGCCATTTGAATTCGAGTCAGATGAGCACTTCTTTAAAGATGTTTCCAATTCTGATGTAGAACCCATAGCACAAGTTCCTGATGAAGGAGGTGGTCATCATCATCATCATCATCATGGACATGGCAGCCTAGACCCTCATGTATGGCATGATCCAAGTAACATAATAAAAATGAGTAATGTTATATCAAAAAATCTAAAGAAAGATATATCCATTTTTAATAGAAAAGATAGGAAAGCTATAAATAAAAGAATCAATAGTATTGAATCTATCCTTGGCGACCTAAAGGGATGGATAGTTGATCAGGTCACCACTATCCCTGAGTCAAATAGGGTAATAGTCTCAAAACACAAAGCAATGGATTATTACGGAAATGCTTTTGGTTTGGAGACGGTAAGTCTATTAGATTTTCTTGGCGATTCATCAAGCTTAAGGCCTGAAAATATCAAGACAACTTTAACCATGCTTGAAACAGATAATGTCAAGGCAATATTCCCAGAACAAATTCCTGCATCAAAGTTGTTAAAAAACTTAAGTAGGCAAAGTTCAGTTCCATTAGCTAATAGTCAAATATTTGTAGATGGATTAATGATGACAGGTAATACAGTTTCTGTTACTGTCCACAATACATGTACTATTGTTGATTCATTGGGGGGATCATGTGATAGGAAAGCAGGCAATGACTTGGAAAGCAGCTGGAGTTTTCAAAATAATTAAATTTTTATATTAATAACGGTTTTCATTATCAAATAATGTTTAGTATATTGATTGCTAAACATTATTTTTAATTAGATCAATTAATAGATGAGTATCAACGAAAAAGTTCCTGTTACAATCCTTACTGGATTCTTAGGCTCAGGTAAAACAACTCTTCTTAATAGAATATTAAGTGAAGAGCATGGTAAGAGAATCGCTGTTATTGAGAATGAATACGGTGAAGTCGGGATAGATCAAGGTCTTGTAATAAATGCCGATGAAGAAGTATTTGAAATGTCTAATGGTTGCATTTGTTGTACTGTTCGCGGAGATCTTATTAGAGTACTTGGTAATTTAATGAAAAGAAGGGATAAATTTGACTATGTTTTAGTTGAAACAACTGGATTAGCCGACCCTGGTCCTGTTGCTCAAACATTTTTTATGGATGAAGAAATTAGTTCTGAATTCACACTTGATGGAATAGTTACATTAGTTGATGCGGCTCACATTGATCAACAACTTGGACGTAGTGATGAGAGTTCTGAGCAAGTGGCATTTGCAGATGTTTTAGTTCTTAATAAAACTGATTTAGTCTCAGATGATGCTCTTGATAACCTTGAATCAAGATTAAGAGATATGAATCGAATGACTCGTATTATTCGAGCGGAGAAAGCAGAAGTTCCTATTGATACAGTTTTAAATTTGAGTGCATTCGATCTTGACCAAATTTTAAAGCGTAGACCAACTTTCTTAGAACCTGAATATCCTTTTGAATGGTCAGGAGTTTATGAGGTTGAGCCTGGAAAATATGAATTAAAACTTGAAGAAGGGCCTGATCCTGAAATGTCTTTAGTAGCTTTTGCTAATCAAGGATTTAGTGAGGAAGAATTAAAAGAGGGTGCAGAAGCCTCTGTAAGACTTTATGCAGAAAAAGCTAAAAAATTAGAACCTGGAAATACTATTCCATATGATGAGCATGTAAGTCTTAAATTGCAAAACAAAGGATCTAAATCTTTTATTTTGGATGTTGAAAAAGCGTCAAAAGTTGGATTGTTTACACAACATAATGCTGAAGAATTCAATATGAAAGTGCTAAAAATAGATTCCCAAAATAATGTAAAGGAAATTCCATTTAAAACTGAAAGAAACTGGTTCGCAGAACATGAACATGATGATGAAGTTGGATCAATTGCAATAGAGCGTTTTGGAGATGTTAATCCTGAAAAGTTGAATACTTGGATGGGAAGACTTCTTTCCGAAAAAGGAGTTGATATATTCAGAACAAAAGGTTTTATTAGTTATTCTGGAAACCCACGCCGAATAGTATTTCAAGGAGTTCATATGTTATTTACTGCCCAACCAGATAAAGAATGGGGAAATGAGCCACGAAGAAATCAACTTGTGTTTATTGGAAGAAACCTAGATGAAAAAGAGATGCAAGAAGGATTTGATAAGTGCCTGATATAGAACCCTTTAGCCCAAGAGGCATGTTTCATGATGGATGGTCTGCCGAGGTCGATGATTATGCAATAGTTTGTGGTTGGGCTTTAGGAGGAAAGCTATTTATTGTTGGAGATGTATTAGGAGGACTTTATGGGTTCGAAGGCGAAACAGGTAAGCTTATTTGGAAAAAGGATGAAACCCACTCAGGAGGTCTTCTCGCTATGTCTATCCATCCAAATGGAGAGATTTTTGCGACTTCTGGACAAGACGGAATAGTACGAATATTAAATTGTAATGATGGGGAAGAAATTAAAGCAATTAAACTTGGTAAAGGTTGGGTAGAACATTTAAGTTGGTCAAATGGCGGTTTATATTTGGCCATTGCTTTTTCAAAAAAAGTATATGTATTTAATCAAGAAGGGAATGAGGAATGGGTTTCAGAAGAACATCCCAGTACAGTAAGTGCCATATCGTGGTCGAATAAAAATGAATTAGCAACTGCATGCTACGGACGCGTAACTTTCTTTGATGTAGCAAATAAAAAGACTAATCAGAAACTTGAATGGCAAGGTTCACTAGTTTCGATGCAGTTAAGCCCTGATGGAGATATTGTCGCCTGTGGAAGTCAAGATAATTCGGTACATTTCTGGCGTAGATCAACTGGACTTGATGCTGAAATGACAGGTTATCCAGGAAAGCCTTCTCACCTTTCTTTCGATGATACTGGCATGCTATTAGCAACTAGTGGTAGCGAAAGAATTACAGTATGGAGTTTTTCAGGTAATGGCCCTGAAGGAACGATGCCGGGAGAATTATCTCATCATACTGAACCAATTTCTAGCCTAGCTTTTTCTAACAAAGGTTTGCTAGTTGCTTCAGGTTCAAGAGATGGATCAGTAGTAGCTAGTTTTCTTAAAAACGACGGTAATGGGGATCCTGTAGGATCTGCATTTGCTGGAGATTTAGTTGGAGATATTGCTTGGAGACCCGATGACTGCGCTTTGGCAGCAGTTAATGCAAAGGGTATTGTAACCGTTTGGAATTTTAAAGTCCGTACAAGTTCTTCTTCAAAGGGGTTCAAGTAATTTCTAACTTATAGATTTACCAATAATTAGTTTTCAAATGTCTCTCAATACAAATAACTTCGCAATCATTATCTATACCTTTTGGATGAATATCGCAATATGAAAGACATTGTAAATATTCATCTACGGGATTATTAATATCAATATTATTTTGATTATCTTGAATGTTTGAATTAGTCATAAATAGATTTCCTCAATTCATTTACGGTTAACATATACGAGAGAGATAAGAAAAGATATAAGCAAAACTTCCTAAAAAACTAAACAAGAAATAAATAAAAGTTAAAGGGGAAAATTAACAAATTGATTATTACTATCAGACATTTTGGATTAAAAATCAATGCGTATAAAAACGGATTGTTTTTTTAAAAGTTTTTAATTAATTTGTGATTGTTGAGTTTTAGGAGGTCTTTCAAAATGATCGATAGCCAGCCTGCAATTTCAGAATAATTCCGTACTAATTTAATTAACTGCTCCAATTATTTTTTATTAATGTCTGAACTTACTTCTTCCGCATCGTTTAGGTGCCCAATAAGAAAAAGTTCAATTCTAGAGTCTTTGCCCCAGTTAAAAACAATTAGTTTTTTAAGATTATTTTTAGCTGAACAGTAATTAACAACAAGGATCAATGATTTAGGCTAGTTGTTAATTTTGATATATAAAATAAGTAAAAGAATAAAAGGAGAGCTTTTAAAAGCTCTCCTTTTTATTTGTGCTATAAAAACAAACTTTGGCATTATTATATTTTTTTAGCTATCTATTATAGTAAGAAACTTTATTTGGATAGAGACAACATAATGTCAAAAAAACTTAGATTTTTTTCTGATTTATTAGCTAGATTTGTTAATGAAATTGAATACAAAAAAGTTTTTAAGAAATTAAAGAAACATGATCTTATGGCCGATGTAGATGATCAGAGATCACACCATTTCTATTCTTAGAGAAGGGGGCTAAATTGATCTATTGGTATAAATCTATTACTTCAAAAATATTACTTTGGCTAGAAGTCTTATTACAAAATTAATTTTTTTATATTTCTAATAAAAAAAAAATTAATTTTGTTTTAATCCATGAATAATTATTATTGTCCATACTGTAATCCCAAATATCAATTTCAAAAGAAATCAACTTCAGGAGAATTAATATGTGGGTCATGTGGAGACCCTCTAATAAAAAGGCAATTTATTAAAATTAATCAAATAATTGCTATTGTTGCCTCCTTATCGTTAGTACTTCCTTTGATTTACACGTTTATTATTTTAATTAAAAACCAAGTAAATCCTCCTAGAAGAAATTACCAAGCTTATACAAATTCAATCGAGAAAATTTCAAAATTAAAAAATTTATCAACCTCTACAAAGTGATTTAATTAAACAAGAATAATTATCTTTAACTTGATTTTTATTAATAATATTATTTAATTCTTTATTCATAATTAATGGTCTAATAGATTCTCTACAATGATTTTCACATCCGCCATTAAATGAATCATGAGCTTGTAAAAAGTTAGTATTTGTGAATAAGATTAATAAAATTAAATTTAGAGTTTGTTGTATTTTGTATTTCATTTTTAGAAAATTATTTGCCATTCGTAAATAAATAATATCAACTAATTCCAAGGAGTGTTAATCAGTCCCCAAATATCAAAAAAGAAAAATAAAATTGCAATAGCCACTAAATCCCAAGCTCTTTCCCTAAAAGCCCAAGGTGCTATAAAAACTTCTCCCAAACCATGAAGTGCAGCTCCAGTAGGTAGATGATCTAAAACAAGCAAACTATGAGAAAGAATAAAAAGTAAACTCGCAAAATATCTTAAAAAAACAAATTGCCAATTGCCAGAGTTCATGTTTTTTATATTTTTAAGAAATATAGTTCAATGCTTAAATTATTGAAATAGATTTAGTCTGTGGATATTTCGTTTTGTAGTTTTAAATACTAAATAAGGTTCCAAGCTAAAGTAAAAAGTTATTAAAAGAAGAGGTATATGTTTTCAAATTATCGTCCTAAAAATAATTTTGATGAATACTTTAAAGATAATTTAAATTCAGCTAGAGAAATATTAACTCCCTTATTATCTTCACTAGATAATATGGGTTTAGACGAACTAAACAGAAATCATTCGGCCGCCAAGAAGCTATTACTAAGACACGGAGCAACTTTTAGGTTAAACGACACAGGCTTAAAAGGTACAGAAAGAATATTACCTTTTGACCCTTTACCGAGAATAATAAGTAAGCACGACTGGATAACCTTAGAAGAAGGCTTAAAACAGAGACTTGAGGCAATAGATCTTTTCTTAGATGATATATATAATTCTCAAAATATAATTAATGATGGAATAATTCCAAGAGAATTAATTGAGAGCTCAGATGGATGGAGGCCTCAAATGTTGGGTTTTAAGCCTCCGTTGAATAAATGGTGTCAAATATCAGGACTTGACTTAATAAGAGATGGACAAGGTACTTGGCATGTTTTAGAAGACAACTTAAGATGTCCTTCTGGTGTGGCTTATTTTTTGGAGAATAGATTAGTGATGAAGAATATCTTCCCTAATCTTTTCTCAGGCAGGATAGTTAAACCTATTGATGAATACCCATCATTTCTATTAAAGACTCTCCAAGAACTAGCTATTTGGACTGATACACCAAAAATAGTTTTATTAACACCTGGAATTTTTAATAGTGCATATTTTGAACATAGTTATTTAGCTCAAGAAATGGGTATTCAATTAGTTCAAGGTCATGATTTAATTTGTAACGATGAATATGTTTACTTAAAGACTACTTCTGGATTAAAAAGAGTAGATGTAATTTATAGAAGGATTGATGATGATTTTTTAGATCCTATACATTTCAGAAAAGATTCATGTTTAGGTGTTAGTGGATTACTAGATGTTATGAAAGCAGGTCATGTTGCTGTTGCTAATGTTCCTGGGACAGGAATAGCAGATGACAAAATGATTTATTCTTTTGTACCTAAAATGATCAAATATTTTCTTGATGAAGAACCAATAATAAAAAATGTTGAAACCTATATTTGTTATTACGAAAAGGATAGAGAATATGTACTAAAAAGCCTTCCAGAACTTGTTGTCAAATCAGTCTCTGAAGCTGGTGGTTATGGAATGTTAATTGGTCCTCAATCTACTACAACTGAGATAAATGAATTTTCAGATAAAATCAAAAATAATCCTAGAAATTTTATAGCTCAACCTACTCTAGAACTTTCTACAGTTCCCTCATTATGCGATGGTGAACTTTATCCATGTCACGTTGATTTAAGACCTTACATTTTAAGAGGAAAGGATTCATGGGTAAGTCCAGGAGGTCTAACTAGAGTTGCTTTAAAAAAAGGTTCATTAGTTGTCAATTCTTCTCAAGGAGGGGGTTGCAAAGATACATGGGTTGTAGGAAATTAGAATGCTTTTAAGTCGGGTAGCTGAATCTCTTTATTGGATTAATCGTTATTTAGAACGTGCAGAAAATATATCTCGATTCGTGGAGGTTAGTGAAGCAATGTCTTTAGATTGTCCACCGGGCAGTGCTGAACCATGGCTGCCTCTAATTGATGCTTCAAGTGATAGAGAAACATTTGACACTAGATTTCCTGAAAAAAAACAGGATGATGTTATTAATTTTTTAATTAGGGATCGAATAAATCCCAACAGCATAATCTCTTGTATTCAATTGGCTAGAGAAAATGCTAGACAAATAAGGGATGTAATGACATCTGAAATGTGGGAACAAATAAATATTTTATATTGGAATTTACAAGAAGGTGAATCTATATGGGACCTTCCAAGGCAAGAGCAATTAAGCGAAATAAGAAGAGGATGTCAGTTATTTTATGGCATCACAGATGCCACTCTTAGCAAAGATCTTGCATGTCAATTTAGTATTTTAGGTAGATTAATAGAAAGAGCTGATAAGACATCAAGAATACTTGATGTAAAATATTATTTATTACTACCAAGCTTAGATGAGCTTGGAGGTGTCCTTGATGAGTTGCAGTGGATTGCTCTTTTGCGTTCGGCAGGTGCTTATCAAATGTTCAGGAAAGCAGAACAAAATTCTATCCAGCCAAATTCAGTTGCAAGGTTTCTCTTACTAGATAATAATTTCCCAAGATCTGTTAGATATTGTTTGGATGGTATTAGTAATACACTAAAAATGATTGATAATTATCCAAGTTCAGATAACCCCTCAAAACTTGAGTGTATGAGAGGTTTACTTAAAGCAAAGTGGAGTTATATCAGAATTGAAGATATAATTAATAACGGACTTCATGAGGCTATTGATTCCTTACAAATTGATTTGAACAAACTGCATAATCTCATAGAAGATAAGTATTTTATAAATAAAGAATTCGATTAATGAAAATTAAATATATCCATAACCTTGAATATTCGTACGAAGAGTTAGTTCAATTGGGTGAACATCGATTATGTATCAAGCCCAGATCCCATGGATTTCAAAGGCTAATAAACTTTAATTTAAATATTTCTCCAAATCCTAAAATTCTTTATCCGTTGCTTGCAGCTAGTGGTGAAGAGATTAATAGAATTACCTTTGAGGGGTATACCGATGCTTTATCTATTAAAGCAATAAGCGAGGTTGAGACACTTAAACATCCTTGCATTCTTGATGGGATAAAAGAAAGGGACCTTACATTACCATTTTGTAGAAGCATCATTAATAGAGATCTTCAGGGTGCATTAGAAGGATGGATGCCCAACGGGCAGCATGATCCTTCTGCGGTTGAACTAGCGCAAGAGTCTTTAGCAGGAAGTAGCAATAATGCCTTATCTTTCACATTTCAACTTATAGAAATTATTCAAGATCGAGTTAAATATACGAAAAGACATACTGGCCCAGCATGGCCAGCAAGCAGGACTCTTAGAGAACGGGTTGGTTCATGCAGAGACTTAGCTATGTTAATGGTTGAGGCATGCAGATCAGTTGGAATTCCAAGCAGATTTGTCAGTGGTTATCACTTTGAAGATCCTTTACCAAAGGATTTTGAATTACATGCATGGGCTGAATTATATATTCCAGGAGCAGGATGGAGAGGTTTTGATCCAAGCGGTAAAGGGTTAATAGATGAAAGGTATTTAACATTAGTATCTTCTTCAAAATCCAACCTAACGGCAGTGATAACAGGAAACTTCAAAGGCAAAACAAACCTTAAGAATAATTTGACATGGGAAATAAAACCTTTAGAAATTTGTAATTAATTAAGTCTTTTAATCTTTAAAATTAGGTGGAAGGATATTTAAAAAATAATCTAATTATTTATTTATTTGGAGTGTTCCTTATTTAGTGTTAACTGATACGATATCTTCAAAATTTATCTGTTTTCATTTAAGTAATATTTCAAATAAATTGAACTCAACTTTAAAAATCGAACTTGTCAAGCCAAACAAATCTGAAATGTTTGAATTGAAAAGTTACGAAAAATTTCGTGATACGGAAGATGTCAGGTTTTTCGATATTAGTATTAATAACTCAAATTTTAGAGACTTGGTGATTCATAAAGGGCCAGCTGTGAGTCCACCTGATGATAATGAATTAGGTAATTGGCAGTTTTATATTCATCACAAACAAGAAGATAACCTTTTAGCTATTTCAGGAGGAAGAACTTTTTATCTCGTAAACTTTAACTGGGAATATCCTTTCTACAAAGTAAGATTAGAATCATGTGGATTAATCTTAAAAATCCCTAGAGGAACCTTTCATAGATCTGTTTCTGATGAAAATGGTTCTGTTGTTCTAAACCAAGCTATAAGAGACAAGGAAGGAAGTATTGAATCTGAATTCAAAGTGACCAATAGCAAAGATAATAAAAAACTCTACGATTGCATAACAAATCTGAAACCTAAATTTAAAATTTATAGTGTTAAATAACTTTAAAAACTTTATTTAAATTTTAAAAACAATTTAAATCATTATCTTATTGATATAAGATAAAAGCATTGTAAAAATCTCAATATGAATCGATTTAGCTTTTTGAAATACTTTTTATGTCTAACTTTTTCTTTTCTGATTTTTTCCTCTCCTGTTCTTGCAGGTGCAAACGTTGCTTCTAAAGGAGAGGGGGATGAAGTACCTAGTTACGTAAGATCTAATATTACTGGTTTTGATTTTCATGGCGAAGATCTTCATTTATCCTCAATCGCAGGAGCAGTAGCAAGAGATGCTGACTTTAGTGAAGTTGATCTTCATGGAACAACATTAACTTTATCTGACTTAAAAGGTTCTAATCTTAACGGTATAGATCTGACAGACACTCTTGCAGATAGAGTGAATTTCCAAAAAACTGATTTAAGGAATTCAATTTTGGTTAATATGATAGCCTCTGGGAGTAGCTTTGCTGGTGCTCAAATAGAGGGAGCAGATTTTTCTTATGCAATTCTGGATAGTGAAGATCAGAGGAATCTTTGCAAAATTGCTGAAGGAATTAATCCAACTACAGGAGTTTCTACCAGAGATAGTCTTGAATGTAATTAAGTAGTTTTATATTAGATATATTTTTTCTTTCCATTAATATATTTATAGATTTTTTGATCTGGATCTATAAAAATAGTTTCTCCATTTAGTTTTGACTTTTTAAATTTTGAAAGTCTTGCTCTATGAATATTAGATTTTCTATTTATATTATCTTCATTCTCATAAAGTTTAATATTAATATTGATATTTGGATCTGAAGATGTTTTTTCATCATCTCTTAAAAAAATTTTTTCAATATTTGATTCTTTACTGAGAAGTTTCTTTTTAAATTTAAATAATTTATTATTCTTATTTTTTTTTAAATTTATAATTTTATTAACGAATAAAATTAAAACTAAAACAAAGACAATAATATAAATATTCATCTAATTTTAATTTTAAAATCAAATCCCAAATTGCTTTTAGTAGTTAATATTTCTTTTTTAAAAATCCCATAAGTAAAAATCCCAGATAAAGTTTTTAGAGATTCAAAAATCAATACAGAAACAAATAAGAAAAAAACAATAATTGAATCAATAAGAGAACTTCTTTTTTTATTTAACAAATTGTTCATAATAAATTTACCTAACTATAGTTTTTCACTATTTTCATATGGTCCAAAATGTTCACTGCAGTTTCTACCCAATATTTTAGCAAGATTTAAACTTTCTTCTATATTCCATTTTGAAGACAAACCGTAAAGGATTCCTGCGGCGAAAGAATCTCCGCATCCATATGAATCAACGTTATTTTTTTTATTTTTAATAGCTTTATATCTACCTCCTGGAAATACTATCCCACCATTCTCTCCTTCTGTTTTAATAACATATTTCGGTTTTAATTTTAATTCATTTAAAGAAAAGTGTTCTCCAGGATCAAGATTACTTCCAATTAATCCATCTAATAATATCCCGGATTCATTAATCATATTTAATCCCACTCTGGGAGTCATACATAATGTTTTAGCAAACCTTGATTTTTTTAATAATTCCTTATCGGCTGCTGTGATAAAAATCCCGTCCATTTCATTTAGAGTATTCCAATCTAAATCATCATTATGATTAGGAGACAATCTTTCCCCAATAATAGTGATAGATCTTTCTCCCTCAGAGTCAGTTAAACTGAATCCTTTTCTTGTGGGTTGATCACGCCATGCTACATGTAATTTAATTCCCATATTTTCAAGTATATTTAAACATTGCTTACCATAAAAATCATGTCCTAAAGCTGTATAGAAATGGACTTTGCTATTGGTTAATTCACTTAGTCTCTTAGCAATTACTGATCCACCTCCAGCAGGATATTCTAAAGATCTTTTAGAATGAGAGATTAGTCCTGGTTGAGGTAATTGATCAACTTCAATAAAATTTATCCACTCAATATGACCAATAACGGCAAACTTTAAGTTCCCTTTTACAAATTTAAAATCTTTATTTTTATTAGTTTCTTCTTTAATCATAAGTTCATAAATACTATTATTAGGGTATATATTATTTCCATATGAATTCATTAAACTTACTAAAAGATAATAAACAAAAACTCTCTTATCTTTACCTTGTTCTATCAATCCTTGGGGCAATCCTTACAATGACGGCAAATTTTGATTTTGCTATTGAATATGGAAATAGTTTTGATATTAAGAATTTTATTTCATTAGCGAATGCCAATCCAGCAGCTCAATCAATATCTAGAGATTTATTGGTGGGTGCTACTGCAGTTTTTATTTGGATAGTAAATGAATCTAAAAAATTGAATATAAAAAATATGTGGGTTGTTTACATTGGAACTTTTTTAATAGCATTTGCTTTCTCTGCCCCATTTTTCTTATTTCTTAGAGAAAGAAGAATCATTGAAATAGAAAATCAATAAATATTATTTATATAAAACTTTTAAAATGATTTCTTAAATATTATCGCAAACATTAAAAAACAAAAAAATGAAATAGCTACCCACATAATCGAGGCATAACCAAAAAGATCTAATATCCTCCCAGAAATAAATGGCCCAAAGAAATATCCCATTGCAAAGCATTGCGATAGAAGTGCTAGTGCATAACCTTTTTTATTTGAAGGAGCAATGCTGAAAACAACATCTGTAGATGTTGGTAAGAAAGAAGATGTGCCTAAAGTTATTGAGATTATTGCAACAAACACAAAATAAAAAGCTGCATTATTTAAATAACTAGAAATAAATAACAAAAGTGAGGATAGAGCAAAGTTGATCAAGCTAAATTTCAAACCAAATAATTTCCCTTTTTTTGATATCCATGAACCAATTGGCCATTGTAAAATTAATAATAAAATCAACTGAAAAGAAATGATAAAACTAATAAGTTGTTCATTTAAGACATCTCTATAAACTCCACCCTTAACAAGATCAAGCGGCAATGTCACCTGAATTAAAGCAAGAGATGTAGTTATCAATATTAGAGATGAAACTATCATGATTGTATTTTTGTTCCACCTCTCTTGATAGGTTTTAAGGTGATCTAAAGCCTTTTTTTGAGAGTTCTCTAAAGTTTTTTGTATCGACTTTTTATTTCTTGAAATCAAAAAAATAATTGAAAGCATGCAAAAAATATCATTTATAAAAATCGATTTGAGAAATATAAAATTGTTCATAAATCCACCAATAAATACTCCTAAAAATATCCCCAAAGCCTCAGAAGTTCTTACTAGGGCATAAGCTTTTCTAGTATCAATAGGTTGACAAAAATATGGAACTACAAATTCTGCAGTTGGCCAATATATCCCAGCGGCTGCTCCGATGAAAGCTTGACCAAGAATGTAAGAGTAAGTATCTGTTGAAATAATTAGAAAAAATCCTGCAGCAATACTTATGCATGAAGAGGCAACTAAAGGATTATGAATTTTGCCTGTTTTGTTTAAATAATTGCCAGTAAAAATTCTTGTTAAAGTACCAATGATTGCTGATATCGTAAAACCTAGACCAATATCTGTTGCTGACAATCCAATATTATTAAAAATAAGGGATGTTAAATAAATCACACCTCCTGCTCCAAATGAAGCAAAAAATCTTATTTTAGTAATTAACCTTAAATGAAAGGGAAATTGACTCCACCAAAGTTTACTTATAAAAAATCTATTAGGAATAACCACAATTGAAATTCATATTTGTACTTTTTTTAAGTTTCTTTAGTTTTTATTCAGCAAAAGATTTAATAGCCGCTGAAAAGATAAATATCAAGTTCGAAGAGATGTCAATCCCTCTAACTATAGATCAGTTAATAAACTTAGAGAGTTATAGTTATGATTCTACAGAAGTAATAGACTGGTTTAAGCAAAATGGCTTTTTAAAAGTATTTGAGTTATCTAAATTTTTAAAATTCCCAGTTTTTAAAGAAGAAAGTTTAAATAGGCAAGTATTAAGAAGTTGGGTAGGTAGAAAGATTCTTTCAGAATTAAGTAATACTATTTTAGTTTCGAATGACAAAGTTGGTATTAAGGTTTTTAATACTATAGAAAGTTTATTGGAAGCCAAAAATGAAGTTTCTACTTTGGATATCCTAAAGGCTTTACCTTCAGAAGAAATTTCATTAGATATTGATAATTTAATTTTAATAATTTCATCATGGAAAAAGGAATTAGCAAAGCAACAAAATCTAAACCTAAAATTAAAATCATTAAAAAAAACAAATTACTCTCTTTCAAAGAAAAAAGTAAATAAAAATGATTCAGATCTTATAAAAGTTAATAAGATAATTTATTCGCCTCATCGAGTTGAGCCTTTAAAAATTGAATTATGGAAAAACACGAAAAATAATGAAAATAAAGATCTAGTTATATTCATGCCTGGACTTGGAGGAGATATTGATAATTTCAGATGGATTGGACTTGAATTAAGTAAGAGAGGTTGGCCAGTAGTATTTATAGACCATGAAGGAAGCAATTCAGAGGCTTTTGTAGAAGTTATCGAAGGTACTGATTCAATTCCAAGTAGTGCTGAGTTTTTCTTATACCGTATCAAAGATTTAGATACAGTAATAAAAGCACATAAAAATGGAAAATTAGAATTAGCCAATGATTCCTATATTTTAATGGGGCATTCATTAGGAGCTTTAATAGCTTTTTTATATGAAGGTAATTTACCTAATGATGAATTAGAGAAAAGATGCGATTTAGCTTTAAAAGATTTTGCACTAACAAATTTATCAAAATTACTCCAATGTCAATTAAACGAAATTCCATTACCTAGAACTAACAACTCAAAAAAATCAAATGGAATAATAGGATTTAATTCATTTGGAAGCTTAATCTGGCCAAATGAAAAAAGTTCAGGAATTAAGATGCCAGTACTTTTTATTGGAGGGACTTATGATCTCATAACTCCCTTGATAAGTGAGCAATTCAAAGTATTTTTATCTACGACTTCTAATCCTTTAAATAGATTCTTAATTATTGAAGGATCAAGTCATTTTTCACCAATAAGAATCAATGATAATTATTCAGAAAATATCAAAAATAATGATATTTTTAAAATCAATAAATCTTTTATTGGATCTAATCCTAACTCTGTTCAAAACTTATCTTTAAAAGTTATCTTAGAATTTTTAGAAAATATAGAAAATAATGAAAGCATTAAAATTATAAAAAATCAAACAGAAGACAATCTTGGTTTTCATATCTTAGATAGAAAGACCTTAAAAGCAATTATGAAAAATTAGTATTCGATTCGAGGATCCAATATAGAAATCAAAATATCTACAAAAAGATTTAATGAAACTATTAGTAAAGAGGTAATAATTACAATCCCTTGAACAACAGTATAATCACGTTGAGAAATAGCTTCATGTAATCTTAAAGCTATCCCTGGCCATGAAAAAGTAACTTCAAAAAGAAGCGCTCCCCCAGCCAAAGAAGCTATTGTTAAACCTGAAATTGTCACAATAGGCAAAAGTGCATTAGGTAAAGAGTGATTTAGGATAATTTTCCTTCTTGTAATTCCTCGGCATACAGCCGCATTAACATAATCGCTTTTTAGTGTCTTATCTAAATTTATTCTTAAAGATCTACTAAAAATTCCGCTCAATAGAAACCCAAGGGTTATTGATGGCAGTGCAAGATGATATAAGCTTTCTCTCAAAGAGATAAAATCATTATTTAGAAGACTATCTAAAACTAAAAAGCCTGTAATTTGAGGTTGGATATAAGTGATTGGGAACCTTCCACCAATTGGAAAAATTCTTAAATATACAGAAAATATTAATTGAGCTAAAATTGCTCCCCAAAAAGGTGGAATTGCATATGAAGAGATTCCTATGATTCTAGCAAAGTAGTCTCCTTTTTTTCCTTCATTTTTTAAACCAAAAAAGCCAAGCGGGAAGCCTATTAGAATTGCAAAAATTATTGAAAAGATACCTAGTTCCAGACTTGCTGGTAATGATTTTAGAATAATATCAAGAACAGGTTCTTGAGTACTTAAAGATTCTCCAAAATTTAAGTGTAAAATATTATTAATATAAGAAAGATATTGAGTAAGAAGAGATTCATTTAACCCTAATTTATATCTAAGAATTTCTCTTGAAGATTCATTTGCCCCAGAACCTAAAATTGCGTCAACTGGGTCTCCTGGCGCAACTCTTAACAACACAAAAACTAATGTTGATATGATCCACAACATTAAAGGTATTAAAGAAATCTTTAATAAAGAATAATTTAAAAGTTTATTAAGATTTCTACTCATTAATGAATTTCAGATCACTCATAGAAATAATTCCTGCACCATTAAAAATAGGCTTTGATATTTCATTTTGGGACCAAGCTTTTTGAGATGAAATCCATATTGGAATATAAGGTATTGATTCTGAAGCTATTGTCTCTATTTCAATTAATTTCGCTAGTCTTTCTTTACCGTTTAAATTTTCGCTTTCAAGAAATAAACCTTCTACTCTCTTTGATCCCCAAAAACTACCGCTGTAGACTGATTCTCCTTTTTTACAATTTTCACCATCTATTTCATTGCAACTTAGAAGTGGTGTTAAATATGCTTCTGGATCAGAATAAGCACCTGTCCAATCAAGAATAACCGCTGTATATATCCCTAGATTTAGATTCTTATAAATTGTTGTGGACTCTACTCCGTTGAGTTGAATATTAATACATTCATGCAAAATACTTTTTATTTGTTCTTGCCAAGAAAGAGCAATCAGTTTATCCGCAGGTACGTTAGATCTATAAGTAAGAGGAAAATCTAAAACATTACCGTTACAGTAACCTTCTTTTTGTAGTAATAATTTTGCTTCTAAGGGATCATATTCTGGCCATAATTCATTCTTATTTTTTTTAAAAATTGGTGGGACAAGCGATCTTGATGGTTGCCTTAATCCATAACTAACCTTATCGCTAATAAAGTCCCTATTAAGACTTTTAGCTATAGCTAACCTTACATTAAGATTATTTAAGGGATAAGAATTTGTTCTTAGACTAATAAAACTTATTTCGGTTGCAGGACTCTTTCCTTCTTTAATTTCATTATTTTTACTTAATGACTTTAAATAATTTCTTTGAATATCATCTATTGAATTTGATAAAAGAACATCAATTTGTTTACTTTTGAGAGCTCCGAAAAGAGAAGAAGAGTTGGAATATCCAATAAAACTAATACCTTCATTATAAGGTTTATCTCCCCAATAATTTAAATTTGGATCAATTATTTGAATTTCATTTGAAAATCTCTTCAATATATATTTACCAGTACCAACAAATTTATCATTTAAAAATTTATCAGAATAATCTTTATAATAACTGGGTGAAATAGGTGTTAAATTTACAGATGTAAGTACCCCGTTAACAGAGCTTGATGGTTTGTTTAGATTAATGATTACCTTATAATCACTTGGAGTTTCTAAAGATTTAATTTTATTCCCAAAAATATAATTCATTGTTCCGATTCTTTTAAATCTATCAAAAGAAAACTTTATAGCATTTGAATTAAATGCAGTTCCATCATGAAAAAGAACATTTCTTTTTAGATTAATTGTTATTTGTAATTTATCTTTTGAAAAAATTGGCATTCCCAAAGCTAATTCAGGAATTAATTCTCCTTCAGAATTTAATTCATATAAAGTATCACCGAGCGAACTTAAGAGTTGTAATGATTTAAGAGTACTTGCCCTAGCAGGATCTAAAGATTCAATTTTACCTGAACTTGCAACTATAATTCTTTTGGATTTATTATTAGAAAGGCAAGAATATTGTGATAGAGAAACTAAAAAAACAAATAAAGCTATTAAAAAATTATTGTTCAGAAATTTACTTTTCATCTAAACCATCAGTGCAAAAGGTTTGTAGGGTAATTTGATTAATTTTCAAAGAAAATGTCTTATTAACATCCAAAGCGAAGGGCCACTCTCTTATCCAACAAACTTTACTCTCTGGATTAATTCCTACAACCTGAAATGTCTTTTGACTATTTTTAATTTTCACACAAGCTCCTTTATATATGTTTTTACAACTGTTATTAGAATTGAATTTAAAACTACTTTTATTTTCTACTAATTTTGAAAAACTCATTACATAAATACTTATCCTCTCTTTGGTTTAACAAGCTAAAGAAAGATATGCAAATGTTTTTTTCAAATACAACTTAATTGACTAGCAATTAATTCAACTTCAGAAAGAGCATTTATTTCCTTCTTTGATTTTTCAAATTTACCATTTGAGACTTCATGAGTGATTACAACTATTTCTGCTTTATTCTCACTTGCATCTAGTTGGACAATTGATTCTATTGAGACATCATTCTTGCCAAAAAGATCTCCAATCTTACCAATTACTCCTGGAGTATCTAAACAGATAATTCTAAGATAATTCTTTTTTGATATTTGATCAAAATTTATGATATGACAGTCTCTCCAAAAATTAAAAGATAATAATGGATCAATAGAGGACATATCCTTTGTTACTGAAGCCTGTAGATTTAAGATATCAGACACAACAGAAGCGGCAGTTGGTCCACTTCCCGCTCCTGGGCCGTACAACATTATCTCCCCTAGTGGTTCAGAATCTATAAGAATGGCATTATTCACACCATCAACCGTTGCTAAAGGATGAGATTTAGGGATTAAAGAAGGAGCTACCCAAATATTTAGGGAGAGAGAATCATTAATATTTATAAGATTTCTCTCAGAAAAGGCTAAAAGTTTTATTTCAAAACCTAATTTATTTGCATATTCAATATCTTTAATATTTATTTGATTAATACCCTCTGTGCTAATTGAATCTCTATTAATTTTGCCTCCAAATGCGAGTTCAGTAAGAATTGAAATCTTATCTGCCGCGTCATGTCCTTCAACATCAGCAGTTGGATCAAATTCAGCGAAACCAAGTTTCTGAGCTAATTGTAATGTTGCCTTATAATCAGCCTTTTCATTTGTCATTTTTGAAAGTATAAAATTTGTTGTGCCATTTATTATCCCAATCATTTTATTTATTTGATTACTTTTAAGAGATCTTTTTAAAGGTTCAATTATTGGTATCCCTCCACATACTGCGGCTTCTGTTAAAACATAAACACCATTCTTAGCAGCTGTAGAATATATTTCACTTCCATATCTTGCAATTACCGCTTTGTTAGCTGTAACTACTGATTTCCGTGCCTTTAGCGATTTCAGAATAATATCCTTCGCTATATCTATCCCACCCATTACTTCAACAATTACATCAACGTTTGGATCTTGAATTAATTCATAAGGATCATTTATTAATAGATTTTCTTCTAATTCAATGTCCCTTTTTTTATTGATATTTTTAACAGCTATTCCTACGATTTCTATATCTTTTAAAATTGGATGTAAGTCATTTGCTGATTTTAGAATTTTAAAAATACCTTTTCCTACAGTTCCAAAACCAATGATTCCAATTTTACATTTTTGCATTTGTTATCTTTAATTATAATTTCAATTTTATAATATTATTCCGACAAAAAATCATTTGCCTGAGACTGCATTTTTAAAAGAATATTTAAAAACCCATTTGATCTAGATGGGGTTAAACTTGCTTTTAAACCAGTATCTTCTATAAATTTATTATTTATATTAACGACTTCTTTTGGTGTTAATTCATTCATTCCATTAATAAGGAATGCAAGTAAACCCTTTGTTATCAAAGCATCAGAATAGCCTTCCCAATAAAGTTTCCCATCTTGAAAACTTGCTTTAACAAAGACTTCAGAAACACATCCTTGAACTTTATTTTCTGGAATTAAGATGCTGTTATTTGGAACTTTCAATTTTTTACCTAACCATAAAATAAATTCATATTTTCTTTTGGGATCTTCTGCCTTTTTCAGCTTCTTAACTAAGTTAAATAATTCAGTATAAGTTTCTTTATTTTCCATTCTTATACAAATATTAAAAAACTAAATTAGATACACACTATACTAATATTTCTTTTTCTGTAATAAAACCTGATAGAGGGATATCCCAATCAGCTCTAGTCAATAATTTATTGCTTACACAATTAGAAGTTAAGATCCCAATACAAGGAATAGCTCTCCAATTCTTATCTTCCCTTAATTTATCAAAATATCCTCCCCCGTAACCTAATCTTATTAAGTTTTTATCAACGGATATACACGGGATAAAAATAATACTAATTTTTTCATAACTTAATTTATTTGAAGAATCAGGAGCTAGTATCCCATGTGAGTCTTTAGATAATTGTTTCTTATCCCAGAGACAAAATGAGAGATTTTTATTTTTTTCACATCTTGGTAAGGCTAATAAATATTCATCTCCAAGACTTCTTAAATCAACTTCGTTTTCAAGAGGCCAATAAATTCCTATATGTTTTTTGTTTAAATCTTTACTAAAAATTGAATCGACATAAGTTTTTACATTAATTTCAACATTTCTCATATCAATAGCTGTACTTTTATTTCTCAAATTTTTAAAAAATTTCCTCTCCAAATTCTTTTTTTCTGAAATAATCATAAATTTTATTTAATTAAATCCTTCCTCATTTAATTTTGTTAAGGCTATAGCTAGTGCATCTGCCGAGTCATCAGGTTTTGGCGCATGGGTCAAATTTAGGTTATACATTACCGCTTCAATAACTTCCTTCTTTGATGCTTTACCAGAGCCTGCGATAGCAAGCTTGACTTGAGAAGGTGCGTACTCACTAACTTTGATACTCTTGGAAGCAAATACCATCATGATTACTCCCCGAGCCTGAACGACGCTAATAGTAGTGCTAGATCTATAAAAGAAAAACTTCTCTACAGCAGCAATATCAGGTTTCCACTGATCAATTAATGTATTGAGGTCATTAAATATTTCATAAAGTCTATCTCCTTCTTCTTTATTTTTATTGGTTTCAATTATTCCACAATCAAGAAATATCTTCTTTTCATTTTGAATCTCAATAATTCCATATCCAACTCTTGCTAATCCAGGGTCAATTCCAATAATCCTCACTTTATTATTCTTGTGATGATAATTGAAATTTGGAAAGGTCATCTTTTTCATTTAAATCAAAGACTTTACAGAATGCTTGAATGACTCTTTCTCCTGAATCAACTTGTTCTAAAGGATCTTTTCTTAATCGATGTCTTAAAGAACACGTAATTACTCTAGCTATATCTTCTTCTTGTACTTCGGTTCTTCCCTCAAATGCAGCTATTGCCCTTGCAGATCGATTAGTTACAATATCTCCCCTTAATCCATCAACATCAAGTTCACCACATATGGCAGATATATTAAGTCTAAGATCATCATCCATCTCAACTGAATTTAGTAACTCTTGAGCTTTAATAACTTTTTGCTGAAGGTCATCTTGCTGTTTTTCAACACTTATTGAAAATTCATCAGGGTTATCATCAAATGAAGTTCGCTGATCAACAACTTGAACCCTTAATTCTGCATCTCTTACTGTCTTAACCTCAACGCTCATTCCAAATCTATCTAATAACTGAGGTCTAAGTTCTCCTTCTTCTGGATTTCCAGAGCCAATCAAAACAAATCTTGCAGGATGCCTAACTGAGACTCCCTCTCTCTCAACTGTATTCCATCCAGAAGCTGCAGAATCTAAAAGAACATCAACCAAATGATCATCAAGAAGATTGACCTCGTCTACGTATAACAACCCTCTATTAGCTTTTGCTAATAAGCCTGGTTCAAAAGCTTTAATACCTTCGCTTAAAGCCTTTTCAATATCAATAGTTCCGCACAGTCTATCTTCTGTTGCCCCTAAGGGTAAATCAACCATTGGCACTTGTTTTTTATCTTTCTCTAAACTTTCTCCTTCTACAATTTTCTCTAAAACTTCTTTACTTTGTAAATCAGGATCTATAAGAGAACTATTATAAGGATCATCTTTAACTACATCTATTGCTGGTAATAAGTCCGCAAGAGCTCTTATAGTAGTAGATTTACCAGTTCCTCTATCACCCATAATCATTACACCTCCAATTCTTGGATCTATAACATTTAACAAAAGAGCTAATTTCATTTCTTCTTGACCAATTACAGCCGTAAAAGGAAAAACTCTTCTTTTCTTTGTAGTATTCACAACTTTAGTTTTACTTTATTTTCGAATGATCAATAGATGATACTTCAGAAAATGTTATTAGTAAATATCCAAATCAAATTGAACATTATGAGTATATTTGAGATTATTTATATTTGAAATAATTTCTCATTCCAAGTTTTTTAAAATATTGGAATTTTATTCCAGTAAAAACGCAAGGTAGAGAGTATATTCAAATCTATATCTATAAAATGTTTAATTTAGAGTCAATCTTTTGCTTCGAATTTTTTGAGATTCATCAATTTTACCTACCTTTTGAGTTAGTCAAAAACCAGTTAATTTGATGAACGATTCCTCTCAAGACATTTATCTCATAACTTGATGTCTTAGCTTTTAATATAAATTTTTTAAACTTACTGATTTTTGAATTAGCAGTATGTTCCAAAAGATATCCAGTTTTAATAAGCATTTCCTCTATTTCATTAAAAGATTCATAAATTTGTTTTGATGATGCGAGGTCAAATAATTGTAAATCTTTCTCTAAATTATTTGTTGAAGATTTAGTTAGTTCATACAAAACAATTGAAACTGCATGAGATAGGTTTAAAGAAGTATAATTTTGAGAAGTTTCAATATTAAGAATCTTATGAGCATAAAGTAATTCATTATTACTTAAACCTCTATCCTCTCTTCCAAATAAAATCCCTATATTATTAATCTCTAAAAAAGATGAAATCCATTTAGATATGTCCTCAGGAGATTGACATTCAATATCATTACTTAAATCAATCCTTCCACACGTAGCCAGGACTAAATCAAAATCAAAAATTGCTTGCTCAATACTATTAAAAATCTTACAATTATCAATATATCTTTGGCCTTTTAGAGCCATTTTTTTTGCTTCTAAGGAAAAAATATCACATTTTGGGGAAACAATCCTTAATTCATTAATATCAAAATTAGAACATAATCTTGCGATACTGCCAACATTCATAGGCCCATTTGGTTCGACCAATACAATATTCAAGTTAAGACTTTTATTCTTCAAATTTATTACAAGCTATGTAAATACGTTAATAAATTTGACATGTTTTGAGGATCAATTTCAAAACTTGGCATAGGAGGGGTAACTCCCTCAATAACTTGTTTTATAATTTCTGTATCATTTAAACGCCGAGTTATTGAATGTAAATCTGGTCCAACTAATCCTCTTGCAGTAATACCATGACATCCAACACAATTCATTTTAAAGAGAGTATCTCCTTCTTTAACAGAACCTTTGAGTTCAAGAGTTTTAAGAATATATGTATTATTTTCTTCATAATTAAAATAAAATAAAAAGCAACTAATTAAGAAAATCACAAAAAAAATAAAAAACCTTTTCCAGATTTTCATTTTCAAAGTTTTTTCTGCTGCAGATGATGAAGATATTGTCACAAAAAAATGTCTACGTGTAACAATTGTGAATGAGAAATGAAAAAAATGCCAGAAAATGATTGAACCTCTTTTATGTGGGATTGTTTTAGGATTAGTTCCCATAACCCTTCTAGGATTATTTGTTAGCGCGTGGAATCAATATAGGAGAGGATCAGGAATGTTAGATATGGATTAAAAAAGACAATTTTGATTGACCATAAGTTCTAACATCATAAATTTCCCACAGAATGTTCGTCTTAATATTCAAATCTAATGAATGTTCGCAAATAACAATAGTACCTTTCTTTATAAAATTACAATTAAATATTTGATTTAAAACTAACTCATGGTAATTAACTCTATATGGGGGATCTAAATAGATAAAGTCAAATTTTATTTTATTAAAATCATTTATAGAACAGATATTCCTATCATTATCAGGCTTTGTCCAAATTAATACATCTTTACAAATAACTTCAATATCATTTTTTCTATTATCTATATTATGCAATGAGTATAGATTTTTTAAACATATTTTTGAATTGTTTTTATTTTTTTCAATTGCAACTATTTTTTTTGCTCCATGATTATATGCTTCACAGGAAACAGCACCTGTTCCACTAAACAAATCTAACCAATTAGAATTTTCTACCGTATTTTTCAAAATATTAAAAATTGCTTCTCTAACCATTAAGGTTGTTGGCCTAGTATCAATATTATTCGGGCTCTCAAGCCTTCGTCCCCCAATTAACCTCAAATTTGTTTTCATGTATCACAAATAAAATTATTGAATACTTTTAACCCATCTACGTAAAAGTTTTTCTCCTGTTTTACCTGATTTTTCAGGATGAAACTGGCAAGCTAGTAAATTATCTTGTTCTATCATTGCTGTTAATTTCTCAGAACTATAACTAACATTTGCAGTTATTAAATTAGTCTTTAAGGGCACTGCATGATAGGAATGAACAAAATATACCCAATTATTTAATTCATCCTCTTTTAATAAGCTATTTTTTCTTGTAGGAAGAAGTTCACACCAACCAACATGAGGGATTCTTTGATCAGACAATTGAGGAATTTTTCTTATTTGGCCCTTTACTATTCCAAGTCCATTAGATGTACCTTCATCGCTTGATTCAAAAAGTAATTGCAATCCAAGACAAATACCTAAAAATGATTTACCGCTTTTAATCCAATTTTTAATATCAATTATTAACTCTGTTTTATTGAGATTATTAATTGCAGGATCAAATGAACCAACTCCTGGAAGTATTAATGCTTTACAGTCTTTTATTTGATGATTATTTTTAATTAAAATTATTTCTTCACCAAGGGTTTCTAAGGCTTTTGTTACGGAATGAATATTACCCATCCCATAATCTATTAATCCTATTTTTGCCAATACCTTATTTTATAAGTGTTTTGATAAGGTACTTGAAAGAGTCGCTTTTGGTACTGCTCCAACAACAGTGTCAACTTTTTGACCACCTTTGAAGATCATTAAGGTTGGGATACTTCTGATTCCATATTGACTTGCAACATTTGGATTCTCATCTGTATTTAATTTAAATACTTTAATTTTCCCTTCAAAGTCTTTAGAAATCTCCTCTACAACTGGGGCGACCATCCTGCAAGGTCCACACCAAGGAGCCCAAAAATCTACTAAGACTGGCAGGTCACTTTGCAAAACTTCTTTGTCAAATGAAGAATCAGTTACGGCGGGGGCTGATGACATAATTTAGATATTCCTTTTAGAAAATTTAGCAAGCTATTGTTTTAAGTGATGATTTCATTACAGATAAAAACATATAAGTAACAAAACGACTTAAAAAAGCCCGATAAATCGGGCGATTTGGTGTGTGAGGAGTATGGGGTTTCCCCCATAAACTAATGATAGCTCTTTAAGAGAAATTTTTAACATTTAAAGCGATAAATTTTTATGTTATTTTCCCATTCCAAGTTGTTGAGCTTTTTGATACACTTTACCCTCTGTTAAGAGAGAGGGTGCAATTACAATCTCTACATTTTGCATTTCTTTAATATTTTTGGCTCCAAGAGTACTCATTGATGTTCTAATAGCTCCAAGTAAATTATGTGTCCCGTCATCAAGTAATGCAGGTCCTTTCAAGATTCTTTCTAAAGAACCTGTAGAACCGACTTCAATTCTTGTACCCCTGGGTAAAATTGAACTAGGTGTTGCCATCCCCCAGTGAAAACCATTACCTGGGGCACTTGATGATTTAGCTATTGGAGACCCGATCATTACTGCATCAGCACCACAAGCAAGACATTTACAAATATCTCCACCAGTAATAATTCCCCCATCAGCAATTACTGGAACATATCGACCAGTTTCTTCAAAATAATTATCTCTTGCTGAACTGCAGTCAGATATTGCTGTTGCCTGAGGTATGCCAATACCTAAAACACCTCTTGAAGTACAAGCAGCACCTGGACCAATCCCTACCATAAGACCTGCTACACCTGCTTTCATAAGAAGATCTGCAACTTCATAAGTCACGCAATTTCCAGCAATAACTGGAACTTTTAAAGATTGACAGAGACTTTTAATATTTAAGGTCTCCTTTCCATCCATACCTAAATGCTCGGTAGAAACTACTGTTCCTTGCAGAAAAAATAAATCTATTTTTGATTTAACTAGTATTTCTTTAAATTTAATAGCCGCTTGTGGTGTTCCGCTTAAAGCGGCTATCCCACCTTTTTCTATAATATCGTTAATCCTTTGAATTATTAGATCTTCCTTTATAGGTTCACTGTATATTTTTTGCATTAAGGGCACAAATTCTCCTTTTCCAACAGATGAGATTTGGGTCAATATTTCTTTTGGATTTTCATATCTGGTCTGAATACCCTCCATATTAAGAACACCAAGAGCTCCTAATTTAGAGAGCTCTACAGCTGTATTTACATCAACAACACTATCCATTGCACTTGCAATTATTGGAATTTCTCTTTTAATATTTCCAATTGACCAAGAAGGGTTAGTTAAATCATAATCAAGAGTACGAGTTCCAGGAACTAATGCTATTTCATCAATACCATAAGCTCTTCTAACTTTTTTGTTTAAACCAATTTCAATATTCACAATTAATTTATTTATTCTGATTAAATTAACAACTAAAGGTGTAATAAGCCAATAATTATTGAAAAACAAAAGAGTTTTTTTATTATTTGAATATAAATGTGCGTATTTGATAATTAATTAATAGCTTTTTTTTATTCATTCTGACAATCAGGGATTATTATTAAGTAAAGGGTTTTTATATGTCCGATATTGTTAATTCTGAGAATTCTGGTTTGAGTGAAAATAACGATCGAATAATTCAGACTGATTTAAGAAATGAGATGTCACGCTCTTACCTAGAGTATGCGATGAGTGTTATCGTCGGACGTGCTCTTCCAGATGCAAGAGATGGATTAAAACCAGTTCACAGAAGGATTCTATACGCAATGTATGAGCTTGGTTTAACGAGCGGTAGGCCATACAGAAAGTGTGCAAGGGTTGTCGGAGAGGTTTTAGGAAAGTACCATCCTCATGGTGATACGGCTGTTTACGATGCATTAGTACGAATGGCACAAGATTTTTCTATGAGAATGCCATTAATAGATGGACATGGGAACTTCGGGTCGGTAGATAATGATCCTCCTGCCGCCATGAGATATACAGAATCACGTCTTCAATCCCTAACAGATGAAAGTTTACTCGAGGATATTGAATCTGAGACTGTAGATTTTTCTGATAATTTTGATGGTTCACAGCAAGAACCAACTGTTTTACCTGCTAGAATTCCTCAACTTCTATTAAATGGATCATCAGGTATTGCTGTTGGAATGGCAACTAATATACCTCCGCATAATTTAGGAGAAATAATTGATGGTCTTAAAGCTATAATCAGAAACCCTTCAACGGAAGACAAAGAACTTTTTGAATTAATTAAAGGACCAGATTTTCCTACTGGAGGCCAGATATTAGGAAGAGATGGTATCAAAGAGACCTTCAAATCTGGAAGAGGGTCGATAACTATGAGAGGGGTTGCAGATATTGAACAAATCAAATCTCCCGGAAGAGCAGAAAAAGATGCAGTAATAATCACTGAGCTTCCATTTCAAACTAATAAAGCAGCTCTTATAGAAAGAATCGCAGATCTAGTAAATGAGAAAAGATTAGAGGGAATATCTGATATTAGAGATGAAAGTGATAGAGATGGGATGAGAATTGTAATTGAGCTTAAAAGAGATGCCTATCCTCAAGTTGTTCTAAATAATTTATTTAAAATAACACCTCTGCAAAATAACTTTAGTGCAAATATTTTAGCTCTTGTTAACGGAGAACCAATAACACTTTCTCTGAGGAAAATGCTAGATGTATTTCTAGAATTTAGAATTGAAACAATCAAAAGAAGAACAAGTTTCTTATTAAAAAAAGCAGAGGAAAGAGATCACATTATCAAAGGACTTCTTTTAGCCCTTGAAGCTATGGATAACATTATAAATTTAATAAGATCTGCAAAAGATACGAATTCAGCAAGAGAGCAACTGCAAAATGATCATGAATTATCTGTAATTCAAGCAGATGCAATTTTACAAATGCAATTAAGAAGATTAACAGCTTTAGAGGCAGATAAAATCAAAGCAGAACATGATGAACTTACAAGAAAAATTACAGATTACAAAAATATATTGAATGATAAAGAGAGAATAAATGAAATTATTCTTGAAGAGCTTAGTAAAATAGATGAAAGATTTTCATCTCCGAGAAAAACAGAGATTCTCAATTTAGGCGGGGGACTAGATGATATTGACTTAATAGCCAATGAAAGATCCGTTGTTTTGTTAACGGCTGCAGGATACTTAAAAAGAATGCCTGTAAATGAATTCGAATCTACAAGCAGGGGATCCAGAGGTAAAGCCGGAACAAAGAATCAACAAGATGATGAAGTTAAATTATTCATAAGCTGCAATGACCATGATACGCTTCTACTTTTCAGTGATAGAGGAGTAACTTATGCTCTTCCAGCATATCGAGTACCCATGAGTAGTAGAACAGCTAAAGGGACTCCTTCTGTACAACTACTCCCAATACCAAGAGAAGAACAAATTACTTCTCTTGTTTCAGTAGATTCTTTCGATAATGAGTGTTATTTGTTAATGCTTACCAAAGCTGGATTTATAAAAAGGACTCCACTATCTGCTTTTTCAAAAGTACGTTCAAATGGTTTAATAGCAATTAACCTAGAAGAGGGAGATGCTTTAACTTGGGTTAGATTATCAACAGAAGGAGATAGTGTCTTGATTGGGTCAAGCAGAGGAATGACTATTCACTTTAGGTTAGATATTAATGAATTAAGACCTCTTGGAAGAACTGCTAGAGGTGTTAAATCAATGAACTTAAAAGAAGGAGATAAACTTGTTTCAATGGATGTTTTAAGTTGTGATCTTGTTGATCAATTGGCAAATCTTGACGAGGAAGATATTGAGAATGAGGAAGATCTTGAAAGTAAGTCTTCAAATGGTCCTTGGGTTCTAGTAGCAAGTTCTTTTGGTCTTGGGAAAAGAGTTCCCGTTACAAAATTTAGATTACAAAAACGTGCGGGTATGGGATTAAGAGCAATAAAATTCAGAATCAAAGATGATTCACTCGTAGGCCTTAAAGTTCTTGGAGAAGGTGAAGAATTACTTCTGGTTACCGAAAAAGGTGTAATTGTAAGAACTAATGCCGATAAAATTTCTCAACAATCAAGAGCTGCCACAGGTGTAAAATTACAACGACTGGATGATGGAGATCATTTATCCGAGGTTGTGTTGGTTCCTCATGAACAAATTGATGAAGAAGATCAATCAATTTCCAATGAAAAAGAAACTTAACAACCTTTAGATTAGAAAGTTCTTATGGAAATTCTTGATATTTTAATATTAGGTTCTGGACCTGCAGCATTATGTTTAGCTTCAGAATTAGCCAAACAAAATCTTAATATCAAGGGAATATCAACTAAATCTCCATATGAAAAATGGGGAAACACATATGGGATTTGGGCTTCTGAATTAGAGGAATTTGGTTTAGCGTCTTTGTTGTCTCATAGATGGTCAAAAACTGTGAGCTATTTTGGAGATGGAATAAAGGACAAAGGGAATAATCCCACAAAACATTGTTATGATTATGGTTTGATAAATCAAGAAGCTTTTCAAAATGAACTTTTGAAAACATGCAAAGGTATTCAATGGTTGAATGAAACCGCAAAAATTATTAAATCAGAAAACAAAATTTCTGAAGTAATTTGTTTATCAGGGTTAAAACTAAAGGCAAGATTAGTAATTGATGCAAGTGGTCACAATAGTAAATTTATTCAAAGGCCATTTTCAAAAGAAGTCGCCCAGCAAGCTGCTTATGGAATAGTCGGTAAATTTTCTATTCCTCCTGTAAAAAAAGATCAATTTGTTTTAATGGATTTTCGTTCTGACCATTTAGATGATGAAGAGTTGTTGAAATCGCCATCTTTTCTTTATGCAATGGATTTAGGGAGTGAAACTTATTTTGTTGAAGAGACATCTCTAGCTAGTTACCCTGCTTTTTCGCAGGAAAATCTAAAAAAAAGACTTTTTAGTAGACTAAATAAAAAGGGTATAAAAGTAGTTGAAATATTTCATGAAGAGAATTGCTTATTCCCTATGAATTTACCACTACCATGTAAAAATCAATCAGTTCTTGGTTTTGGAGGAGCCGCAAGTATGGTTCATCCCGCATCTGGATATATGATTGGATCTCTATTAAGAAGAGCTCCACTTCTTGCTAAAAAATTAGCAATCTTTTTGAAAGAACCAAACTATAGTTCACTAGAGTTAGCCACCAAAGGATGGTCAGTCTTGTGGCCATATGAACTAACTCAAAGACATAAGCTTTATCAATACGGTCTCAGGAGATTAATGAGCTTTGATGAAAGTAGATTAAGAAGTTTCTTTTCTAATTTCTTCAAATTGTCAACAGAAGAATGGGTTGGTTTTCTAACCAATACACTTCCATTACCAAAACTAGTTTATGTGATGAGTAAAATGTTTATAAATTCACCTTTAAAAGTTAAGCTTGGGATGCTAAAGATAAAATAAGATTTTTACAATTGCCAATCTTTAATTTTTATATTAGGAAATATTTTATCTTCTTCTTCAATATTTTCGAGAAATTTATAATCAATATTAGATTTGTTTTCTAACATCTTAATTAATTTCCAGAATCTAAAAAGATGTCTATCAATCCTTTCTTTAGCCAGTTCAGTTGTAGTTCCCGCCTTTAAAATGAAACTCCAATCAGACGATTCAGAAAGAAGTAACTCTCTCGCAGCCTGTTTTAATAATCTCATAGAAAAATCATCATTAAATTTTTTTTTAGATAATTCAACAAAAACAGCCCCTGCTTTTGTGATTTCTGGAACTATCCATGCATTTTTATCATTAAGCCAATAATTATGAAATCCCCCCTGCCCCCAACTTGAAGGAGAAGGATCACAAATTTGAAGGTTAGGATTTTGTAGGAGAATTTCCTTTAGATTTGTAAGCTTAATGAAATATTTTGTAGATTTTTTAAGTATATTTTCAATAAATCTTGGTCCCTCATACCACCAATGTCCAAATAATTCAGCATCAAATGGAGCAATTAGCAAAGGTTCAAATGATCCTGATAAAGAAAGGTTCTTTAATTGTTTAGATCTTGATAAAAGATAATTTTCAGCATGTTCTTCAACTTTTTTTATAGCCTCATCCTCTATATAAAATTCTTTTTTGCCTAATGAACATTTATTATTCGTAATTCTATGAAATTTCAATCCTAAAGGCCTGCTTGTCGGAATGCCTTTTTTTTGTAGTTCTGAGGAAGATAATTCCCACCCTAGGTCTTTATGAAATTCTCTATAAACTGGATTCCCTGGGTATCCTTCTCTTGAGGACCAAACTGGCAATGTTGATTCACTATCTCTCCCAAAAAAAGCCACCCCTTTTTTTGAACAAATAGGTGCATATACACCATACCTTGGCCTTGGTGATCCATTCAAAATCCCATGACCATCTAAAACTGCATACCTAATTCCGCAGTTAATTAATACGTCATCAAGATCTTCATAATATGCGCACTCAGGCAACCAAATACCTAAGGGTCTTGTTCCAAAAATAACTTCATGACTTCTTATAGCAGTATTTATTTGACCTAAAACTGTTTCAGGGTTTTCTCTAAGGATTGGCAAATATCCATGTGTTGCCGCACAAGTAAGAATATCTAAATTTCCAGTCGAATTTAAATTTGCAAATCTTTTTATTAAATCTCCAGAATATTTTTCCCAATATAAATAATTATTTTTAATATTTCTCAGAAGAAATTCAGATGCAGCTTGTTCTTTTTTAGGTAAATCACTCAAAAATTCTATTCTTGTTTTAATCCAAGATGAGTATTTCTTTTGAATTTGTTTATTTTGAAGTAAAGATAATAAGGTTGGAGATAAACTGAGGGTTAATTTTGTATTGCTAATATCTTGTTTTTTACTTGATTCCATTACTTGTAGTAATGGAATATAACATTCGAGTATTGCTTGGAATAACCAATCTTCTTCTAAGGAATTTTTTTCATTTTTTCTAACATAAGGGAGATGAGCATGTAGAACTATTGCCAATCTGCCTAAGTAATTTTTATTAGGGAGAGGCCCATTCATAGTTTTTTAAGATTTATGATTAAAGTGCATTTAAAATATCAGAATTTACCTTGGGGCAAATATTTAATTATTTAATTTTTTATTTTTTTTAAAGAATACTTTATTTAATAAATATAAATACTCTTTATTTATAAAAATTTAACCAAAAATAATTAGGAGTTGATTCCTAAAGACTCCTTTAATTTATCCGTATCTAGTAATTTTTTTTTAATTAGCTTAATATAGGATTAATTATATTTAACTAATGTCAAAAGATCCAGGAAGAATATTGATCTTTGATACAACATTGAGAGATGGTGAGCAATCTCCTGGTGCAAGTTTAAATCTTGAGGAAAAGCTTGCAATTGCTCATCAACTTGCAAGATTAGGAGTAGATGTTATAGAAGCAGGATTTCCATATGCAAGTCCTGGAGATTTTAAGGCAGTAAATAAAATTGCAGAAGTAGTTGGTGGAGAAAATGGCCCGATAATTTGTGGTTTAGCTAGAGCCTCTACAAATGATATAAAAGCTTGTTATGAAGCTATAAACCCAGCCCCTAAAAAAAGGATTCATACGTTTATAGCTACTAGCGATATCCACCTAAAACATAAACTTAGAAAAACAAGAGCTGATGTTCTTTGTATAGTTCCAGAAATGGTAGGTTATGCTAAATCATTAGTCGATGATATTGAGTTTTCTTGTGAAGATGCCTCAAGGAGTGATCCTGAATTTCTTTATGAAGTAATTCAACTAGCAATAACATCAGGAGCTACAACTATTAATATTCCAGATACAGTTGGGTTTACAACTCCAAGTGAATTTGGGAAGCTTATTTTTGATATTAATAAAAATGTTCCAAATATTGATGAAGCTATTATTTCAGTCCATGGTCATAATGATTTAGGTTTAGCCGTTGCTAATTTTCTTGAAGCAGCAAAGAACGGAGCAAGGCAATTAGAGTGCACAATAAACGGTATAGGTGAAAGAGCAGGGAATGCCTCCTTAGAAGAATTAGTAATGGCATTGCATGTGAGGAAAAGTTTTTTTAATAGTTTCTTTGGAAGAAGTTCAGATTCACCTACTCCGCTAACAGCAATAAGAACAGAAGAAATCACAAAAACATCGCGATTAGTATCTAACTTAACCGGAATGAATGTTCAACCTAATAAGGCAATTGTTGGGGCAAATGCTTTTGCTCATGAGTCAGGAATTCATCAGGATGGTGTACTTAAAAACAGACTCACCTATGAAATTATTGATGCAAAAACTGTTGGTTTGAATGATAATAAAATTTCATTAGGGAAACTTAGCGGAAGAAGTGCCGTAAGAGCAAGATTGGAAGAGATGGGATACGATTTAAGTAGAGAAGACCTGAATGATGCTTTTGCTCGCTTCAAAGATCTAGCTGATAGAAAACGAGAAATTACTGATAGAGATTTAGAAGCTATAGTTAGTGAACAGGTTCAACTTCCAGAATCTAAATTTCAACTAAGTCATGTTCAAGTTAGTTGTGGCAGTACATCTAGGCCTACCGCGACAGTAACTCTTATAAATACAGAAGATCATACTGAAGATACTGCTGTCGCAATAGGTACTGGACCTGTAGATGCGGTTTGCGAAGCACTAAATGCATTAGCTAAAGTTCCCAATGAATTAATAGAATTTTCAGTAAAGTCTGTAACTGAAGGAATAGATGCATTAGGGGAAGTTACTATAAGAATTCGGAATAAGAATAAAATATATTCAGGACACTCTGCGGATACAGACGTAGTTGTTGCTGCTGCGAATGCTTTTGTAAATGCTTTAAACAGGCTTGTATTTTCAGAGAAGAAAAACTCTATTCATCCCCAATTTGACAATTTAGAAAATCCTAAAAATAAAATATTATCAAATCCCAACAATTAATTTAATTTGGGGATTATTAAGTTTAACTAAAAACCAGTAACTTAATAATGTAGATTAAAGCTTTAATTTTATATTTAAACAAATAAAGTAATGAGAGAAAGGGTATTAGGATATTGGACTCTTGCATGGGTTGGTTTGATAAGTAACATCATTGCTTTACCCATAATCGCTTTAATAGTAAGTTATGGGCCTCCATTAAAAGTGGCTAATATTACACTAGCTATAAGCCTTGGGTGGCCTGCAGCAATAGTTGGAATAGTCTCTTCTTTTGCTCTTTTAGCAGAGAAGAAATGGGGTATTACCTTAACTCTAGTATCTCTTTCAATGATAATTTCTGGAACAGCTCCATATTCTATTTTTCGATTAGTCGTCCTTAAAGATATTTTTGGAATTGGAGGTTTTACACTTTTATCTGCTTTATTTAGTATTTTGGCTTTAATATATTGGTGCAATCCGAAACATCGAAGGAATATTAGACTATAAAAATATTAAATTAAGAAAAAGTATTATTTTTTGTTGTTGGATATTGAATTCTTCTATGTCTAATTCTTTTCCAAACATTTAAAAAAGATTTTTTAATTAGAAAAATTTCTCCCTTGGAAAGATTACTATCATTTAACTGGCCATCAACTATCCTTGAATTAAATATTTTGGATATTGTTTCTAGTGCTTCATAATCAGAAGCCTTAATATCCATTGCTCTTAATGCCGCTTCACATCCATCAGCAAGCATCAAGATAGCCGTTTCTTTAGATTGGGGGATAGGACCTCTATATCTAAAATCGCTCTCATTAAAATTTAGTTTTTTCTCTTCAGCTTTATTAAGAAAATATCCCATTTTTAGAGTTCCTTGATGTTCTGGGATGAAATTAGCTATTGGTTTTGGCAATCTATTTTTTCTTGCAAATTTCAGGCCTTCATCTACGTGGGCTTGTAAAACCTCTGCGCTTTTTAAAGGATCATCTATTTCATCATGTGGATTTACCCCCCCATCTTGATTCTCAATAAACCAATTTGGAGCATGTAATTTCCCAACATCATGATAGAGAGAACCAGTTTTAATAAGATCAATATCACCTCCTATCATTCTTGTCGCCTCTTCAGCTAGACCACAGATCAACAAGGTATGTTCAAAAGTACCTGGAGCTTCAATAGAGAGTCTTCTTATAAGAGGTTTTTCTTTATCAGCCAATTCCAATAATCTTGCCTTTGTTAATAATCCAAATATGGACTCAAAAATGGGGATAAATAATATTGTTATGAGCATTATTATTGCCAATAACAAAGAATCAGAAAATATTTTGCCATTTGAAGTAAAAATTTCTTGGTTATCCAGTAAGGAATATTCCTCATTTCCAATTAGTAACCATTGAAGAATCAATGCCCCAATTGGTACAAATATTGAAAGTTGAAGTAACTGAGCTCGACTTCTTATTCTTCCTCCAAGAACTGAAACGACACAGGCGCAAATCAATGTTATGAGTAGCAGATTACTATTAATATTTATCATAGAATCTGGCCAACTTAGACTTGCTATTGAGACCCAAGCTAAAGCAGTTATGGTTCCCATACCTTGAGAAATAATTAAAGAAGGAGGTACAATAATTGAAAGGGGACTAAATCCTGATCCAAATATATTTTTCATAATTTGAACGATTAACAGCATTGAAATAATTAATAAGATTTGTCTTGAATTAATGTTTGGATTTTCTTTTCTAGAAACTAGTATTAAAAATCCGCAAGTGAATAAGACTTCAGCAAAATTCAAGCCCCAAGAAAAAACATCTGCAACTTTTAACGTTTGAACAAGAAGAATTTCATAAGAAGATATTACGGAGATAACAATACATATTAAGAAGATAATTAATTTATCTATTGTTGAAATTTGAATAGGATTCTGCGCAGGAAATTGACTTCTCTTCCATAAGTTATTTAATTTTTTTATAATTCTTGTAGTAGTTTCCACAGAATACAATTAAAGATAATTGATTAATCTAAAATTATAGGCATGCTAGAAGTAAAAAGGAGAAGTTTTTCTAAATGTCATTAAAACTAGATGGTAAAAAATTATCTTTAGAAATCGAAGAAAGATTAAAAAACTATATTCAAATTAATAAAACAATTGCAAAAAGAAATCCTGGTTTGGCTGTAATAAGGATTGGCGAAGATCCCGCAAGCGGAGTTTATGTAGGGAATAAAGAAAAAGCTTGTTCAAGAGTTGGAATAAAGAGTTATATTTTTCATCTAAAAGATACAGTAGATCAAAAAGAAGTTGAACAATTATTAAATAAATTAAACCTTGATAATGATATTGATGGAATGTTATTACAACTGCCCATATCAAAGAAATTTGATGAACAGAGATTGATAAGTAACATTAATCCAGGAAAAGATGTAGATGGATTAAATGAGCAAAATATTGGGAAGTTAGTAAAAAATGAACCAGCCATGAGATCCTGCACTCCAGCTGGGATTATTAATTTACTAAGATCCCAAAATATTCAAATTGAAGGAAAGAAAATTGTTGTTATTGGAAGAAGTTTGTTGGTTGGAAAACCCCTATCTCTTATGTTGCTGAATCTCAATGCGACGGTAACAATGACTCATTCAAAAACTATAAATTTAAATAAAATATGCAAAGAAGCGGATATATTAATTGCTGCGGCAGGAAAACCTAACCTCATAGACTCAAGTTTTGTTAAAGAAGGTGCTGTAGTTATTGATGTTGGAATTCATAGATTAAAAAGTGCCGACAAAAGCAAAACCAGATTGTGCGGAGATGTATTATTAGAAGATATCATTACAAAAGTATTTGCATACACTCCCGTCCCTGGAGGGGTTGGACCAATGACAGTAACAATGTTACTAGTAAATACTATTTCCAGCTGGCAAAAACAATTTGGTTTATCATCAACTCTTAATGACCTGCAGCCATAAAGCCAACTATGCAGAAAAACATTACTCAACGTAAAAAATGAAAGAAGTTATAGATAATATTTCAGATTTTGAAAAATATCTAAAAGAAACAAAAAATCTCGTCGAAGAAGCTCTTAATTTCTCATTAGGCCCAGAGAATCCAGAAATACTTAGGGAATCAATGAGATATTCTCTCCTAGCGGGAGGTAAAAGGATACGTCCTATTTTGTGTCTAGCATCCTGTTCTCTAGCAGGAGGTGAGCCCTCTCTAGCTATTCCTACAGCAGTTGCCATAGAAATGATTCATACCATGTCCTTAATTCATGATGATTTACCTGCGATGGACAATGACGACTTAAGGAGAGGAAGACCTACTAATCATAAAGTTTATGGGGACGCGTTAGCTATTCTGGCTGGTGATGCATTACTAACGAGAGCCTTTGAAATGGTCTCATTAAGAAGCCCTGGAGTTGATCCCAATAGATTATTAAATGTAGTTGGAGAACTTTCGCTAGTAGCAGGAGCACCCGGACTAGTTGGGGGTCAAGTTGTTGATTTGGAATGTGAAGGGAAAGAGGTTGACCTCGAAACCCTTGAGTATATTCATCTTCATAAGACTGGTGCATTATTAAAAGCTTGCGTAAGAACTGGGGCAATGATTGC
Source organism: Prochlorococcus sp. AG-686-J21 (assembly GCA_003210285.1). Taxonomy (GTDB): domain Bacteria; phylum Cyanobacteriota; class Cyanobacteriia; order PCC-6307; family Cyanobiaceae; genus Prochlorococcus_A. The sequence continues at coordinate 37,543 of QCVS01000007.1, read as the reverse complement.
CGGTGCTAATGAAGAATTATTAAAGGCACTAACAACGTATGCAGAGGGGATTGGTTTAGCATTCCAAATAATAGATGACATCCTTGATTTAACTTCAAGCAGTGAGAAACTTGGCAAAACAGCAGGTAAAGATCTTTTGGCAGATAAAACTACGTATCCCAAATTACTTGGAATGGAAGAATCAAAGAAAAGAGCTTTCGATTTAGTGGACAAAGCTAAGAAAGCTATTGAGCCTTGGGGTTTAAATGCAAAATATTTAATCTCCCTAGCTGATTTCATAACAAATAGAGATAGGTAAAGAGTATTTAACTTATGTCAGAATTCTCAGCTTTCTTCGATAATTCAGTTCTTTTCTGGAGTTTATTATCTTGTTTAATAGCTCAATTTTTTAAAATTATATTTAATTTCTTTTCAACAGGAAAGATTAGATTTGGAATTATGTTTGAAACAGGAGGGATGCCCTCAAGTCATTCTGCTTTAATAACTGGTACTACATCAGGAATAGGTTTTCAATTAGGCTTTGATAACCCAATATTTGCATTAGCGATTGCACTTTCACTAATTGTTATGTACGACGCCAGTGGGGTTAGGAAATCAGCTGGAATTCAGGCTGCAGAAATTAACAAACTAGCAAAGAAATTAGATCCCGAGTCTCAATTAGCTTTAAAAGAAACTCTAGGTCATACAAAATTTGAGGTTATTGTAGGAAGCCTTTTAGGTCCACTAATTACATTACCAGGAATTGTTTTTATAGGTTCTCCTCTCAACATGTTTAATTTGATAATAAATTAAGAATCTTGAGAATAATTAACTTGTGTAGCATCTACGAAGTTCTTTGCAGCTTCTGGACAACTTGGTAAATGTAAATGAATCCAACTTGCATGTAATTTTTTATCTGACCAACCTTCATTTTTAAATTTAGTCTCCCACGATTTAATTTCCCATGGAGAACATAATTGGTTCTGATACTCAGTTTTTTTTAAATCAAATTCTGATGAAGAACTTTCAACTTCCCAATAATGAAATTCATGTCCTCTCATTGATTGATTTTGTTTAATTATTGGAGTATTTTTTAAACCCTTTATATATCGATAACCAACAGTCAAATTACTTTTTTTTGATTTAAAAGGTAATATTCCGCTCATTTTATGGTTGTTACCATTTTCATCTTTTAATAAGTCTCCTAAGATCATCATCCCACCACACTCAGCATAAATAAATCCTTTTTTACGGAATTCCCTTAATGAATTTAAGCTTTTATCTGAATTACTTATATGAAAAGCATATTTTTCAGGAAACCCTCCTGGAATAATTAAAGATGAAGCCTCATTTGGAATTTCTTCATTATTAAAAATACTCCATGAAATTAGAGGAATTCCTATTTCATCAAGAAACTCCTTCGTTTCAGGGTATTGAAAATGAAAGATTTTATCTTCTGCAATTGCGATAGGTTTGTTTTTATCAATTTTAAAATTTTTACTACTAGTGGTATTTAATATATTTTTTTTTGGAGGAGATTTCAGGAATTTACTTAGAGAAACAATATCAAGATTTTGTTCAGCAAAACTTGCAAAATAATCAACATCAATTTTTCTATCACTATCAAATGGAGAAATTAAACCTAAATTAGATTTATTAACATTTATTTTTGAATCAGAAGGTAAAAAACCAAGGATTTCGATATCATCATTTTTAAAAACTTCTCTAATTAATCTTTTATGTCTATCTGAATTGACATTGTTAAATATAATTCCTTTTATTGATAATTCATTATCAAAATCTTTAAAACCTCTAACTGTTGGAAGAAGAGAGGTTACTTGACCTTTAGCATTAACAATAAAAATTATTGGAGTATCAAGAAGTTTGGCAACATTTGCAGTACTTGAATAAGAAGTTGCACCTAATCCATCAAAAAGACCCATAGCTCCTTCTATCAATGAGAAATCATATTTCAAAGAATGCTTTAAAAAAATTTTTTGAACCCATTCTTCACCACTTAAAAAAATATCTAAATTTCGACAAATAGGTTGGCCAATTGAACTAAGTTGTTGTTGATCAAGATAATCTGGTCCAACCTTGAAAGTTTGTATTTTTATCCCTTTTGAAAAAGCCCAACAAGAAATCAACAGAGCTAAAGTAGTTTTTCCACTATCAGTTGAAGGAGAAGATATAACACAAGACATTTAATTAGTTTTATTTTTTAAAACCATTAAATATTTGAACTGCGACCTTGATAGCATTTTCAAAAAGTGGACTAGTACTTCCTCTACTACTTCCCAACAACTTACTTACCTCAGATTCTGAGGAAGAAAAAGCGTTAGGAACGACTTGCTCTATTAATTGCATATCAGCCATACCTCCTGCTTCAAGTCTCATACATTCAACAGATTCACAACCAAGAATTACACAAGTATTGTTTTTACGAACCTCACTAATTTTGGAAATTAACCTTAATCCAATAACTTGGCCTGAATGAATACTTGGATTTCCCAAAGGTACAGGGTTTATACATGTCGATATTTTCTCACCATTATTTCTCTTGAATTCTATGTTTATTAATTCTCCATGTTTATCTATTTTTGAAAAATCCCATTTTAGTTTATCACTAATCCACGAAATCAAAAGTAAAGCTTGGAGAAAATTACCTTCTGCTATATCTATATCTATATCTGAGATATGATCTAATATGGGTCTCCTAGATGGAGGATCAAAAATCATTGCTAATGATTCTCGCCAACTTTTAAGTCTCACCCAATTTAAATCATTAATTGCCTTATTTGATTTTATTGATTGATATAGGATTTTCAAGCATCTATTGGGCGACCCATTTGCAGTATCAATAATTAACCTAATACCCTGATCGGTAAAATAATTAAAAATTTCTTGTGATTCATCAAGGTTGCCATTCCACCATAACCATGTAGGTAAATCTTTTATAGATAGGTCATCAATAATTTCCAATCCTTTCTTGTTAATAGAATTAGAGTCACCCCTTATTACAACTAAATCACCACATATAGGTTGAGTTATAGTATTTTCGCTAAGTGGGCAATAGGCAGATACAAAAGTTTTTATCTCAGATTCTTTATTTAAAGTTGGAGCTAAGGTAATTAATCTTCTAGGATTTAATGTGCTTATTGAAGATTCAAAGAATTGCCCTCTAAAGTCTTCAAAATCATTATTTGATAAATTTTCCTTTAATAAAGTCAATAACTCTTCACTATATATGGAAGTAGTATGTGATAATCCTTTATCTATAATTAATTTTTTAGCAATTTTTATTATCTCAGGACTTAATGTTCCTGTAATTGGTCCACTTATTAATCCTGATTTAACTAAACATTGTTCAAGCCATGCAGGCTGCCAAACCATCAAAGTAAAAGTATTGGCTCCAGAGCTATCCTCATCCTCAGAAATCCATAATTGATTTAAATAATTAGATATTTCTTGATGAGGTAGTTCTAATGGGGTTTGAAGTGTTAATTGAGGTTTCATTTTAAAGTTAGGGTCTGCGCCAGAAAATATTGTCTTTGGAAAGTAATTGATCTGATTCAGGAGGTCCCCAAGTCATTGATTCGTATTTGTGAATAGGTAACTTCCAAGGAGCATCTTCCATTAATTCTATTAATGGTGTATAGAGTTTCCAAGCAGCTTCAACCTCATCACTTCTTGTAAACAATGTAGGATCAGAAAGCATGGCATCAGCCAACAACCTAACGTAACCTTCATCAGAAGGTTCTCCAAAAGATTCATCGTAAGAAAATTCCATCTCAACTGGTCTTGATTTCATTCCAGAACCAGGTGATTTGACTTCGAATTTAAAAGTAGCTCCTTCATTAGGTTGAATCCTAAGAATAAGCTGATTTGGAGCAGGATTAATTATTGTTGATTCAAATAAATGTACTGGGACATCTTTAAATGTTAATACAATTTCCCCAAGTCTTTTAGGTAATCTTTTGCCAGTTCTTAAGTAGAAAGGAACTCCTTGCCATCGCCAATTATCAATAAATACTTTTGTAGCAATATAAGTTTCTGTTGTACTGTTCAAATTTACTCCATCTTCATCTCTGTAACCTTTAAGTCTTTTTAGACTATTACCTCCTTTTGAATACTGTCCTCTGATACAGCAATTCCATGGTTCATTCTCATCGGCAAGTTTTGAAGCTTGAAGAACTTTTGCTTTTTCATTTCTTATTGCCTCAGGTTCGAATTTACCAGGAGGCTCCATTGCAGTTACAGCAAGCATTTGAGTTAAATGATTTTGGAGCATATCTCTTAAAGCCCCAGAGCTTTCATAATAACCAGCTCTATCTTCAACCCCAACTGTTTCCGATGATGTTATTTGGACACTTGAAATATAATTCCTATTCCATATAGGTTCAAAAATAGTATTAGCAAACCTCATTACCAGAATGTTTTGAACAGTCTCTTTCCCCAAATAATGATCTATTCTATATATCTGACTTTCATCTGCACAACTTTGAACGATCTTATTTAATTTCTTCGCACTTGAATAATCTCTTCCAAAAGGTTTTTCAATCACGATTCGACTTTTCTTAGGGTCATCTAGCAATCCAGCAGCCTTTAGAGCCTTACATCCACTTCCATAAAAGTTTGGAGATACTGATAAGTAAAAGGTTTTATTTCCATGTGCAGCCTGTAATTTATCAATTTCATTTAATCTTTTGGAAAGTCTTACAACATGATCGCTTTGCTGCAAATCAACAGGTTCATAAAATAGATAATTTGAAAACTGTTCCCATTCCTTTTCGTTTTCAGATATTTGATCAGCTAACTTAGCTTTCATTTTTTCCTTAAAGTCTTGATCACTCCAAGGCCTTCTTGCACATCCAACTATAGCGAATTCACTAGGGATCCTTCTTTGTAAATAGAGTTCAAATAAGGCAGGAATAAGTTTCCTATGAGTAAGATCTCCACTAGCTCCAAATATTATTAGGCATTGTGGAGGTATCACTCTTTCTTGTCGCAAACCTAATCTAAGAGGATTACTTAAGGTTGAGGGCATATTTTTTTAAAAGTCTTATATAGATAAAATCGTCTTTTTTTGGTTAATTAGCTACATTTTGTGTCTAAACCAAAAAAGTTTTTTGTTATTAAAAAAAAATTTAAAAAAAATTTAAAAAGAAATTTAATAAGTTTCTACGTGCCACCTACCAGCTTTTTTTAGCTGTGGTCTTAACTCTGACCAATTCAATCCTTTTTCCTGTGCTGCTTTTGTCATAGCTTCATCTATACCAGGTTCCATTCCTTTTAAACCACAAAGATAAATATGAGTTTTTTCATCTTCAATCATATTGAAAATTTCATTTGCAGATTCTAAAACTCTATCTTGAATATACATTCTTCCGCCTTTTGTATTTTGTTGTTCACGACTAATAGCTTTAGTATATTTAAAGTTATCTGGATAGTTTTCAAGATATCTCTGTAAATCTTCCTCATATAACAAATTAGCTGATTTAGGGGCACCCATAAACAACCAGGCTTTGCCTTTGAAATTCCATTTATTTTTTTCCTTTTCAGTAGCTTCAAACATTCTCCTTAAATAAGCCCTCATAGGAGCTATACCCGTACCAGTAGCCAACATTACTATGTTTGCATCCTCTTCATCCGGAAGAAGCATTTCTTTGCCCACAGGTCCTGTAATCTTAACTTTATCTCCTGGCTTGATATCACATAAGTAGCTAGAACAAACACCATTAATTGTCTCACCATCTTTTTCATACTGGAGTTGTCTAACACATAGAGAAACAGTATTACCCTCGAAATCATCACCATGCCTAGTGCTTGCTATTGAATAAAGCCTTAGCTTATGTGGTTTGCCATTAGCATCTTCACCTGCAGCCATAATACCAATACTTTGTCCTTCAACATAATTCAAGAAAGGATCACTTTCTTTCAGGTCAAATGTTATGTGATTTACTCTTCCAATAGCACCTTCTTTTAGGAGACTATAATTACCAGTAACTGTTCCCTCAAATGGAGTTTTAGGTCTATATATATTTACAGGGACATCGGCATGTTTTTTCTTCATAGGTTTTTTATCAATACTAGTATTTTCTACTTTTGATGGAGCTTCTGTTTTTGTTTCTGAACTTACTGAAGAAGATTCTTTGACTTGAACTTTAGTTTCTACTTCCTTCTTTTCTACTTTCTTAGGTTTATTTGCTTCAGCATAATCAATGGCTCTTTTATTAAAGAAAGTCATAATAAAATAAAAAAGACCTATCACGATTGGGATATGAGCTAATCCACCTGCGATTACTTTTGCTTGGGAGTAAACCATCTTATAAATTTATTTACTATAAAGATTATCAATTTGTATCCTAATTTGTACTCATTTTATATAAATGGTTACGTTTTGAGATCGGAATATATACATATAAAATTGTGTTTTTTTCTTTTTTTAATTGTTTTATCGGTATAGTTACACAGGAATAATTTTTTATTTAATAAAAAATTCATCTATGAATAATTCTCAGAGATCAGTAACTGATTCTCAAAATAATGATTACAGAACTATTGAGCAGACCATGGAAAAGCTTTCTGGAGGAACAAGAAGGCTTGCCGCTCAGTTAACTACTTCTGCGACTTTCGATTCTCTATGGAATGTTCTAACTGATTATGACCGACTAAATCTCTATATCCCAAATTTGCTATCAAGTAGAAAAATTTATAAGAATAATAATAATATTCATCTAAAACAAGTTGGCGCTCAAGATTTCCTTGGAATGAAATTTTCAGCGGAAGTTACTATTGATTTATTCGAAGAAAAAGAATTAGGCTTATTAAAATTTAGTCTAATAAAAGGAGATTTCAGAAGATTTGAAGGGAGCTGGAAAATTCAAAATATAAAAGATACTTCAAAAAACTCATTAATTTACGATCTTACTGTTCAGGGTTGTCAATGGATGCCAATTGGAATGATAGAAAAAAGGTTAAAAAAAGACCTTTCCGAAAATTTAATTGCAGTAGATAAGCAAGCAAAATCTTCAATAAATAAATAATCAATTAAAATTTTAAAAATTAATTAATAGCCCCAAGGGGATTCGAACCCCTGTCGCCTCCGTGAAAGGGAGGTGTCCTAGGCCTCTAGACGATGGGGCCAAGGAAATAGCTTAGTAGCTTATAAAAAATTAGGAGTAAAGCTATCCTTTCGTCAAGTGTTGTTGATCTTTGTTTTGGCCTTGCCACACTGGAACAGTAAAATGGAAGCATGAACCTTCATCAACTTCTGATACAACCCATATTCTTCCTCCCTGTACTTCAACTATTCGTCTGCAAACAGAAAGGCCAATACCAAATCCTGACGTCCCCTCAGATGTCTGTGGTAGTCTAACTCTATCAAGAAATATTCTTTTTTGTTCACTTACTGGAATTCCAGCACCTTTGTCACAAATCGTTATTTCTACCCATTGATTTGTTTTATGAATCATTGTAATTTTTATTGTTCCAGAATCTTCTGAAAATTTAAGGGCATTTTCAATTAAATTTAAAAATACCTGTCTCATTCTTCTTTGATCTGCATACACGCTTGGGAGGTCTGAGGGTATATCAGTATCAATTTCTATCTTCCTTAATCTCCAAAACTTTTCTAATTCAAGAATTGCCTCAGCACTTATGTTTCCTAAACTAATTTTTTGAGGATTAAAAAGAGCTTCCCATTTAGTTGTTCCAACCTCAAGAAGATCTTGAGATAATAGTTCAATTTCCTCTAAACGTCGTTTAATAACGTCCTGCAATTTTTCTATATCAATTTGTCCTAGTTTTTGACTTTGAATAGCAAGGGTTGCTGCCGTTAGGGGCGTTCTCAATTCATGTGCCACCATTCTTAGCAGTCTTTCTTGTGATTCAATTCTTTTTGTAAGTGTCTCATTTTCTTGTCTAAGGACCAATAATTCATCCTCAAGGAGAAACTCTTTTTGCGTTCTAATTGAATCTATTTTTGAAGGTTGAAGATTAATACCTAAATTATTTGTAACCTTTTCCTGTTTCCATCTAGGCAACCAAGTCTGCAATTGAACAAAAATATTACTTCCTGCAAATATTTGCTTTGGTGCTGGTGAAACTTTTATAAGAGCTGGGATAGCAACTAACCTATGCAACTCAAGTAGTTCAGGTTGTTCGGTTGGTTCAGAAATCTGAAGAGAAATCTCAAACTCGCAGTCATCAGATTTTAAATATGATAATAATGATGTAATATCGCCCCTAGAAAGATGATTTCTAGCAGCTACTAATATTAGATTTAATTCTTTTTTTTCATTCAAATCATTTGCCCAGAAGTTTAGATAAGCTGTTTTTGCTTATAAACACATTAAAGTATTTATATTTAATTTACAGTTAAGCTATCCAATAAATAGATGATATTTATAAATGGTTGTTAATAATCAAATAAATAACTTTAATTACGAGGAATATAATTCCCCGGAAGTTAGCATCAATAGTAATTTAAAAAGATGGTTTTCTCGTAACATTGGGCTTTGGAAATCTAATAGGACATATTTTCTAGAAGAAGAAAGTAAAACTTATAACCTTTGCATGTACATAAATATTGAGTCTCTCAAAAATAAAAAAGAATGGGAATCTCATTATAAATTTACTTGGTATCCAGAAAAGAAATATAGTTTTTTTGATGAATATCCCAAATATAAAGAAAAAGGCGAAATGCAAGCATTTATTAAGGATCACCAGTTAATAAGAGAAAAATTTTATTTAAGTGATATTGATGGAATATCCAATATTAAACAAGTTGATGAACATGAGATGATTTTCGAATCTTCCTACGAAGATTGGTATATCCTTGAGCATACAAGACTTATTGACGGAGATAATAATAGATACAGGGTTATATATTCATGGAATAAAGATAAGCTTAAAATTGTAGAAAATCATCATGAAATAAAAATTATTACATAAATTCTATTGGCTAATTTAGATTAAAAATAAAAAATGTTATCTTTAAAAAGTAAATATAAAAATTAATTAATGTTTATAAATTTGTACCCAAAAAAAGTTTTTAAAATTTTAAGTCTTCCTTTATTTTTATATTTAACTTTTTTTGACATTACATTATTAAATAAAGAAATAAGAGCAAACAAGAAATTACAAGCGGCTACCGAACAAGATTTATATTTATATAAAGGTATGGGGGCTTCATATGTTTGTATAGCATCGAAAGCGGGTATAGAATTCCCAAAAGCTTTAGGTGTTGCTTCTGCCACATATGTACAAGTAATTGAGGGCAAACATGGAGGTGCAGTTAAAGAATTAGGGGATAAGAAATTAGAAAGAGAAAAATTATTTGCAGGTGCAGAATTTCAAATAGTTACTACAGCTATACAATATTGTCCTGATAGCGTCCCAGAAGAAGTGACTAAAAAAGTTAGGAAAATACTAAAAGAAAACAAAAAATAAATTTATTATCTAAACATAGAGCTAACCGAACTTTCTTCATGAATTCTCCATATAGCCTCTCCTAACATATTTGCGACAGAAAGTACTTTTAACTGAGGAAAGTCATCATTATCAATAACTGGAATACTATTAGTAACTATAACTTGTTCAAATAAATCTTTCGAACTTAATCTTTCATAAGAAGGTGGAGAGAAAACCGCATGAGAAGCGCATGCAAAAATTCTCTTTGCACCCTCTTTTTTTAATAAATTTGCACCTGAACAAATAGTACCCCCAGTATCAATCATGTCATCTATAAGAATAGCTGTTTTTCCCTTAACTTCTCCAATAACGGTCAAACTCTCTGCGATATTATGAGCCGATCTTCTCTTGTCAATAATCGCCAATGGAGCATCATTCATTAATTTGGCAAATGCTCTTGCTCTGGCTACTCCACCCACATCTGGAGACACAACTACAACTTCTTCCAACTTTAAAGATTCAAGATAATCAATTAAGACAGGAGATCCATATATATGATCGCAAGGAATATCAAAATATCCTTGAATTTGGGCTGAATGTAAATCCATGGCAAGAACTCTATCAACACCTGATTTTTCAAGTAAATTTGCGGTGAGTTTTGCTGTAATTGACTCTCTTCCTGAAGTTTTTCTGTCCGCCCTTGCATATCCAAAATATGGAATGACGGCTGTAATTTGCCTGGCTGAAGCTCTTTTGCAAGCATCAACCATTATCATCAGCTCCATTAAACTATCGTTCACAGGAGCGCATGTAGGTTGAATAAGAAATACATCACAACCTCTTATAGATTGTTGTATTTGAACATAAAGTTCCCCATCAGCAAATCTTTTAGAAACTAAGGGAACATTTTCAATCCCTAAATATGATGCGATTTCTTCAGCTAATTTAGGATTAGAGGTTCCACTTACTAACCTAAGTCGACTATTAGTTAGATTAAAAGTTGGTTCTTCATTCTCAACTGCCGTGATAGAACTAGTCACGAAATTAGCTTTTAAAAATACATTAGTATCGTAGTACCTTATATCAATTTCGCAAAAATTAATTAACCTATTTATTTTTCAAAGTCATAAGTCCTAAGTTTGAATAAAAAAAATATTAAGAAATATATAATTTAAAAATTCATAGGTAAATATAAGAAACATCTAAATTTATTTGTTACATGATATATATTTAGTTATTCTTAATTTTAGATAATAATTGATAAAGGAATTATAAAAAATTAATTTATATCGATGAGTTTAAAATCAGTTCTACAAAAAAAATCATTAGGAATACTTTTTCACCCCTCATGCCTCCCTGGAGGTAGTTACTGCGGTACCTTTGGTGAAGGAGCTAAAGACTGGATTAAGAAGCTTTGTAAGCATAAGATTTATCACTGGCAATTCTTACCTCTTACTCCAACAGATTCAACTGGATCCCCATATAGTTCTCCATCCAGTTTTGCGTTAAATCCTTGGTTTCTTGATATCAACAAATTAATTGAAAAAAACTTTATCATTTCAATTAATAAGAAGGATTTACAATCAATTAATCAACACGAGGATCATTTTGATTTTGATTTTGCAGATAATTTATCGAAAAATTTAGGGAGATATCTTTTATTCGATTGGGAATCTCAATCTGAAGAGAGGAAAAATGATTTTTATTTATGGAATAAAAAAAATACTTGGGTTGAAGATTATTCAATATTTATGGTCATAAGAGAGGAATTCAATATGTTGCCTTGGTGGGAGTGGCCGTTGGAGTTTAAACAAAAGAAAAATGAATTTATAAACAAATGGATAAAGGACAAAAAAAAAGAAATACTTAAAACAAAATTAATACAATGGCATCTTGATAAACAGTGGATGGAAATCAAAATCTTTGCCAAAACAAACGGAATTACACTTATAGGTGATTTACCTTTTTATGTTTCAAGAGACAGTGCGGATGTATGGAGTAATAAATCACTATTTTCGATATCTCAAAGTGGAGATTTACTTTTTCAAAGTGGAGTGCCGCCTGATTATTTCTCATCTACGGGACAACTATGGGGTACACCCACTTACAACTGGGCTAAGCACAAAAGAACAGATTTTAAGTGGTGGAGAAAAAGATTTAAAAGACAATTTGAACTTGTTGACATTTTAAGACTTGATCACTTTAGAGCGTTGGCTGGATATTGGAGAGTTGATGGTAATGCCAAAAATGCCATTAATGGGACTTGGATTAATTCCCCTGGTAAAGAACTATTAGATATTTTAAAAAAAGATTTAAAATCTGATTATCTGCCTATCATTGCTGAGGATTTAGGAGTAATTAATAAAGACGTAGAACTTTTAAGAGACAATTATGAATTACCTGGTATGAAGATTTTGCAATTCGCATTCGACGGGAATGAAAATAACCCTTATCTTCCTAAAAATATCGAAAAAGAGAACTGGGTTGTTTACACAGGGACACACGATAACGCTACTACCACTTCGTGGTGGGAATCTTTAGATATTAATATTAAAAACCATATTAAAGATAACTATAAATACTCAAATAATCCCTCTTGGAATTTAATGGAAATTGGCATGAGTACAAAAGCAAACCTTTTCATCTCTCCAATTCAAGATATCCTATCTTTGGATGACTCAAGTAGATTAAATACTCCAGGAACAATTACTAACAATTGGAGATGGAAATTAAATCAAACTCTTGACCAAATAGATATGAATTTACAAAAATATAGTGACCTTGGAAATAATTATGGGAGAATAAGCAATTAGTCACCATATATATATTTTATTTTCCTTTTTCCTCAATAATTTGAATCTCAATAATATTAATATTTGAAATAAAGTATCGATTAAGAAAAAATAGTATCAAAATTAGAAATAAAAAATAAAAAAAACTTCCCTGCCATGAATTTAGAAAATCAAACTTCCTTAAAATGTATTTTTTTTTATTTTTCTCAAAAGTATTTGTTTCTTTAATTCTTAACCCTACCAAGGTATTATTTTTTAAAGATAAACATTTTTCCAGCTTAAATAATATTGACCTTAGAAAAGGATCTCTGGGTCTAAATTCTTTAATATTATTCTCAATTGAATTTATAGAAGATTCTGGAATTTTAGAGATATTAGATAATTCTTCAATAGAAAGATTATTTTGAATCCTTGCTTCTTTTACTAATTTCCCAATTTCATCATATTGATCATATTTTTTTCTTTGATCATTTTCCTCTAATATAATTTTTTTATTTTTTGTAAAATTAATATTAAATATTCTCATTAGATTTTTATATACTTTGACTATTCAATTTAATTATCTAAAGTTTATTTTATTTTAATGAATTCATAAATTAAAAATGATAAATTAATGAGTTGATATAAAACCAAATACTAAGCAGGAGAGATAATACTTTGAACAGCACTTGTGGCTAATTTTATAGGACTAAAAGTATCTCTAAGTAAAATTAAGAGTTTTTCTACGTCTTTGAATTCTAACCTGTCATCCTTAACAAGGCTTAATAAAAGGTTTTTTCTAACTTCAGCTCCTTTTTCACTTACAAATAGTTTCAAACCTGCATTAGCCACGGGTATAAGATCGGCATTGATATTTTCGGTATCCTTAAATAAGGTATTTAATAAACTTTCAAGTTTATCTATCTGAATCCTTCCTTCTTTATCAAATACAACTTCAAGAAGAATATTTACAATTTCATCCGAATTATCCGTTAAAAGTTTTTTTGCAATATATGGATATGCAATTTTTAAAATCTTAAATTCAGGATCAAGTCTCAAAGCTAAGCCTTCTTGACTTACAACAGCTCTAATTATTAATGCGAACCTACTTGGGACTCTAAAGGGATAAGAATACATAAGTTTTGAGAATTTATCAGTTACATTTTTTAAATTAAAATTCCCAACCTCGGCCCCAAATGATCCACCAAGGACCTCTTTTAGTGGATCTACAAGTAGTTCAAGGTCTTGTTCTTTGGTTAAGAAACCTAATTCCTGAAAGTCTTTAGCCATAAGTAAATATTCTTGATTTATTAAATGAACAATTGACTTTATAAGCGTAAGCCTATCTGAATTTGTAATAGTATCCATCATCCCAAAATCAACATAAGCTAAGTGTCCATAATCTGAACTTCCTCCTTTAAGAGCAAACATATTTCCAGGATGGGGATCTGCATGAAAATAGCCATATTCGAATAATTGCTGAAGTCCGCTTATCACGCAAGTTCTAATATAAGAAGAAGGTATCAAATTATTTTGCTCTAAAATTTCTCTATCCCTTAATTTAATTCCATCAATCCAAGATGTTGTAATAACCCTTTTTGAGGAGAAATCTTTTTCTAATTTTGGTATAAATACATTGGGATTAGACTTAAAATAATCAGCAAACTTTAATGCATTTTCCCCTTCTTGCTCGTAATCAATTTCATTAAAAAGGGCTTTACCAAATTCATCTATTATTTCTCCAATACCAACACCTATATTAAGTGGTAAAAATGATCCAAAAGTAGTTGCTAAAATTTTTAGAATTACAATATCTCTTCTAATAAGAAAATATAAATTTGGTCTTTGTACTTTTACAGCACAAAGATTATTATTTTTAGTATAGGCTTTATAAACTATTCCTAAGCTTGCTGAAGCAATAGGCTCATCTGGAAAATTATCAAATAATTCATCAGCAGGAAGTCCTAACTCATCTTCAATTATTTTTAAAGCAATTTTATGATCAAAAGGGGGGAGATTATCCTGTAGATTTGTAAGCTCTGTTAGCCAATCTTGCCTTACAAGATCAGGCCTAGTTGATAGTGCTTGTCCTAATTTAATAAAACATGGGCCCAAATCGGTAATCACATCAAAAAGGTATTTTGAAAGATTTTTTTGTACATTTTTACTATTACTGTTACCTTGAAATAGTATTCTTACTAAGAGAAAAATTAAAGTTAAAAGTATATATAAAACTCTTGGTAATAATATCCATGGCCTTAGGATCAACCAAATCATATCTCCTTTAGGTGAATATTTTGAATAAGAAGTTGCCATTTACATTTAAAATATTAAAGAAGAATTTCTTTTCAGTACATTCTATATGTGCCAATAATACTTTATGAGTATTTCTTCTTTTCTAACTAAAAAGTTTTTAAAATCACTTTTTTTCCCTGCCCACAATAGAGGTAAAGCTTTACCAAAAGGGTTGACTAGATTATTAAAAAAGCAACCAGGGGTATGGGATTTACCAGAGCTTCCTGAGATGGGTTCTCCACTATCTAATTGTGGATTAATACATGATGCGCAAATATCAATTTCAAAAAAAGTCAATTCACAAAAATGTTTTTTTGGAGTAAATGGAGCGTCTGGTTTAATTCAATCAGGAATAATCGCAATGGCTAATCCTGGTGAATATATTCTTATGCCAAGGAATGTTCATATTAGTGTTATTAAAGCTTGTGCATTGCAGAATATTATTCCAATATTCTTTGACATAGAGTTTTCTAAAGTAAGTGGACATTACCTGCCAATCACTAAAAAGTGGTTTACAACTGTATTCAATAATATAGATTTTGACAACACTAAAATTGTAGGAGTAATACTAGTTAGTCCTTACTATCAAGGTTATGCAACGAATCTTGAACCTTTAATTAAAATTTGTCATTTACATAGTTTGCCTGTTTTAGTTGATGAAGCCCATGGTTCGTATTTTCTTTTTTGTGAAAACTATAATTTACCGAAATCAGCTTTAAGATCAAAAGCGGATTTAGTAGTACATTCTTTACATAAGTCACTTAATGGTCTAACTCAAACAGCAGTAATTTGGCATAATGGAAATCTTATAGAAGAAAATAAATTAATCAATAGCATAAATTTACTGCAAACTACGAGTCCTAATTCTCTCTTGCTTTCTTCTTGTGAGGAGTCCATTAAAGACTGGCTTAATAAGGATAATCTTAATAAATATAAAAAAAGAATTTCAGAAGCAAAATCAATCTTCAATGAGTTAATAAAAAAAAAGATACCTCTAATTGAAACTCAAGATCCTTTAAAAATAGTACTAAATACCTCTAAAGTTGGAATTGATGGCTTTACTGCAGATAGATTTTTTTATAAAAACGGATTAATTGCTGAATTACCTGAAATGATGACGCTCACTTTTTGTCTTGGTTTTTCAAATCAAAAAGATTTTACTTTTTTGCTTCAAAAATTATGGAAAAAGTTACTAATTCATACTAATAAATCATATGATTTGAAAGCTATAAAACCACCTTTTAGATTAGTTCAATCACCTGAAATACCAATAGGAGTGGCCTGGAAAAGTAAGAGTTATAGTATTCCTCTAGTTGAATCCTTAGGGAAAATTTCTGGAGATATCATTTGTCCTTATCCTCCTGGAATACCTTTAATTGTTCCTGGAGAAAGAATAGACAAAGAAAGAATAGATTGGATAGAAGCTCAAAGTTTGTACAACAAAGATCTGTTAAATTCTTATATAAGAGTCTTACATAACTAAAAATCAAATATGAGATTGATAAGTGGGTTACTAATTGGATTATTTGGGTTGGTTGTTGTTTTGTTAGGTGGATGGTATTTCACAATAGCAATTGCATTACTTACCTATATTGCACTTCTCGAATTTTTTAGAATGGCAGAATTCACTGGAATTAAACCAGCAACTAAAACTACATTATTTTCATGTTTCATAATTACAATTTCTACGAATCTAGAAGCCGTTGGATTCCTTGATAGAGATATATCCCACTCAATACTACCAATATGCTCAGTAGGAATATGTACGTGGTTATTGCTACAACCCAAGTCAGGCACTATTTCTGATATTGCAGCATCGATTTTCGGATTATTTTATTTAGGTTTTTTACCTAGTTATTGGATTAAATTAAGAGCAATTCAATCGACCACGAATAATTCTTTGGATGGAATATTATCCTTTGGAAATTTCTCAAATTCTACAGGTCTATATTTAACCTTAATTTCATGTTTATTAATTGTGGCAAGTGATATTGGCTCTTATTTTATTGGAAAGTCATTCGGTAAAAGGGCTCTTTCCCCTATATCTCCAAGTAAAACTATCGAAGGTTTGATAGGAGGAATAATATGCTCAATTTCAGTAGCAACCTTTTTTGCGTTTTTACTTAATTGGCAGAATCCATTCATAATTGGCGTTTTTTATGGGATATTAGTTTCACTTATGGCATTAGTAGGGGATCTGATTGAATCAATGATGAAAAGGGATGCAAAAATAAAAGATTCTGGAACTTTTTTACCTGGTCACGGTGGCATACTTGATAGAATTGATAGTTATATATTTACCCCTTCAGTTATTTATTATGTAATTATAATTTTGAAGTTTTTTAATTGATTATCAAGTATCACTTTGATAATCAATCTATATTTATTATTTCAATCTTTTATCATAACTATAGAATTTAATGGTTTATATAAAGGTAGAACTATCTTATTTTTAGTATCCTCTAAAATATCAAGTTAAAATTTGTTTATTAATAATACTTTTGCTAAGAGCAAAAATAATCGAAAATAATCTTGCTAGATAATGATGGCAAATCTACATGTGGAAGGTGACCACAGTTTTTCAACCCAATAAAATTTAATTGATCTATTTTTTTTATTTTATTAATTTCTTTTTTACCAAGAATGCGATCATTCTCCCCACAAATAGTTTTAATTGAAATATTTTGCATGTATTTATATGTCCCTGCAAATCCACCACTTTTTGCAAAAGAAGCTAACGAATTCCTCCAACCAGGGCACCCTAAATGAATCGAAGCAATTTGTTCTTCCATTGAACCAACACTTTTATCTGGATAAGCAAATGCTTGCCTACAAAGACTTTTTCTTACTTGAGATAATCCTAAAAAGGAGGCTCCTATCTGGTTTAATGGGAAAGGAATATTTTTGGATTCTCCAAACAAACCTGCTGGAGATAAGAGAATTATCTTATCAATAAGATCTGGTATTTCCTTCGCTAAGTTTATCGCTACAGATCCTCCCATAGAGGCGCCTACAATCATTAACCTATTATTTAATTTTAAAGTATTAATAATATCTAGAAGATAAGAAATTATTTTATGAGGATTATATTGATCTGAAGCAATCCTAGGTGTAAATCCAAATCCCAATAAATCAGGAATTATTAATTGGAATTTATTTTTTAAAAATGGATATATTCTCCTAAATTCGAGGAAACTACTATCAAATCCATGCAAAAAAAGTATAGGTTGACCGGTTCCTCCCATAACCACTGGAAATTCGGAAAAATTCCATTTTTCGTTAAGTTTTATCCAATTAACATCGTTAGATATGTTTACCCCTAATGGATCATGTAGAGAATTTTGAACTTTTTCAAAATAGTCAATATTTAGCTTATTAAAATCATTATAAATATTCTTATTCAAAGTATTTATGATATTTTTATTTTTTGTCTCTCAAAATTTGTAATAGCTTCCTCAATATCTCTCTGATTAATTTTAAAAGGTAAAAAGTGAATCTCAGATTTATCCCTACATGTAAATTCAGCAATTTTATGTAAATTGTTATTTTCAAAAACATTTATCCCTAGTTCAGAGATAGTAGTAGGTAAATTCAATTTTTTCATTAATACCAGTAGCTGTTTTATTGTTTGATTAGCTAATTTATTATTATTTTTAGTTTCTTCTAATCTTAATTGCAACAATATTCCAACTCCAACAATTTCGCCATGTAATGACTTATTAGCTGCAACTATCTGAGTAATAGCGTTATGAAGAGCATGAGCTGCTGCTGTTCTACATTTTTGTCCTCCGATTCCTCCAATCAATCCAGCAGTAAGTGAACATCCCTCTATAACATTGCACCAAGCCATATTATGAATAGACTGATTATTATAAGCATTTTCCCCATCAATAAGTAATTGATCTCTTAAGACTCTTGATATTTGAATTGATTGTTGAACAAGTCCATCATTAACTTTTGAACTAGTTAAAGAAGATTCGTACCATTTTGCCAAAGCATCAGCTATTCCGCTAGCAAGTGTCCTCTTTGGAGCTGTTTTAATAAATCCGTGATCTAGCACCAATATTTTAGGACAAGAATTTAACTCAACATCCTCAATGAATTGCCCATTAATTGAATAAATATTTGATAATGCAGTCCATCCGGCACAAGTAGATGCACTTAACGGAATAGTGATAACTGGAATAGAAAGGGAATCTCCTAAAAATTTCCCTGCATCTAAAACTTTACCCCCACCTATAGCAATAATAGAATCACAATTATTTTTAAGTATGATTGTTCTTATTCTTTCAAGATCTTCATAACAACAATCAAATTGTAGGTTAGATGAATATATAGAAATATTTTCTTCCTGTAAATCTTTATAGACTTGTTGCCTTAAATTATTTGTTGATATACTTCTTCCCAAAAGTAAAGGGCGCTTAGATACTTCTTTAATCTGTGGTAAGGCCTTAAACCAGGCTCCATTTCCCCTAAATATTTTTTCTGGAGATATTAACTGCATATGAAATCAAAATTTTAAAAATTTGCGCCAGCTAATTCTTGAGAAGATTCTTCTGAGGAAATATCTACTATAACTTTCTTATTCTCGTCAATATCAACTAAGGCTTTATCTCCATCTTTTATTCTTCCTGATAAAACTTCTTCAGCTAAACTATCTTCTAATAATCGCATAACTGCTCTTCTTAAAGGCCTTGCCCCATAAGAGGGGTTATATCCTTCTTCAACAAGCCTTTCTTTAAATGATTCAGTAACATCTAATTTTATACCTTTCTCATTTAAACGAGAAAAAACTTCTTTTAACATTATTTCAGCAATATCTTTAACTTCATTTTTAGTTAATTGCCTAAACACAATTATTTCATCAAGTCTGTTTAAAAATTCAGGTCTAAAATATTGTTTTAATTCCTCATTTACTAATGATTTTATCCTGTTGTATTGGCTATCTTCAACAGAATCTCCAGAGAATTCGAAGCCTAAACCTCCACCGCCTTTCTCTATTACTTTAGAACCAATATTAGAAGTCATTATTAATAGTGTATTTTTAAAATCGACTGTTCTACCTTTTGAGTCTGTTAATCTTCCATCTTCCAATAATTGTAAAAGTAAATTAAAAACGTCTGGATGAGCTTTCTCAACTTCGTCAAATAGAACTACTGTATATGGTCTTCTTCTTACCGCTTCTGTAAGTTGACCACCTTCATTAAAACCTACGTAACCTGGAGGAGAACCAATTAATTTACTAACAGTATGTCTTTCCATAAATTCAGACATATCTAATCTGATCATAGCTTCTTCACTACCAAAGAAATATGAAGCTAAAGATTTAGTTAATTCTGTTTTTCCAACACCAGTAGGTCCTGAAAATATAAAACTTGCGATAGGTCTATTCGGATTTTTTAACCCGACTCTAGCTCTCCTAATAGCTCTTGATACTGCTTTAACAGCCTCATCCTGTCCTATTAACCTTTGATGTAACGTATCTTCCATATTGAGAAGTTTGACTGACTCAGTTTCTGTTAATTTCTGTACAGGAACTCCAGTCCAAGAAGCAACTATATGAGCTACGTCTTCCTCACTTACAAGTGGGTTTTGAATGATATTTAAATTATCTTTTGTAGTTTCTGTATCATTACTCGTATCATTTTTTTCTAAGCTTTCTTTTTTATTTTCTAAAAGCTCTTTTATTTTTGCTGACAATTCAATTTCTTTTTCTCTTAACTGACCAGCTTCATTGAAATTTTGATCTCTTACTGATTCTTCTTTTTGTTTTTGAACTTGTCTTAATTCTTTATCAATTTGTTTAGCTTCGGGAGGGAGTTTAGAATTAATCAACCTTACTCTACTACCGGCTTCATCTATGAGATCTATAGCTTTGTCTGGTAAAAACCTGTCAGAAATATAGCGATCGCCTAAATGAGCTGCGGCTTCTAAAGCTTCATCTGTAATTTTTAAACGATGATGTTGCTCGTAACGTTCCCTTAAACCTTTTAAAATTTCAATAGTATCTTCAATAGATGGCTCCCCTACTGTTACCGGTTGAAATCTTCTTTCAAGAGCAGCATCTCTTTCAATATGCTTTCTATATTCATCAAGAGTTGTAGCTCCTATACATTGGAGCTCTCCTCGAGCTAAAGCTGGCTTTAAAATGTTTGCAGCGTCAATTGCACCTTCAGCGGCTCCAGCTCCAATTAAAGTATGAACCTCATCAATCACTAAGATAACGTTTCCGGCAGATTTAATTTCTTCCATTATTTTTTTTAATCTTTCTTCAAATTCGCCTCTATATTTCGTTCCTGCTACAAGAAGGCCGATATCAAGAGTTAAAACTCTTTTATCTTCAAGTATGTCAGGAATTTCTCCTAATTGAATTCTTTGTGCCAAACCTTCAGCTATAGCAGTTTTTCCTACTCCAGGCTCACCTATAAGAACAGGATTATTTTTAGTTCTTCTACCTAAAATTTGAATAACTCTATCTATTTCAGCATGGCGTCCAACTACTGGATCAAGTTTTGATTCACTTGCAAGTTTTGTTAAATTTGTACCAAATTCATCAAGAGTAGCTGTTTTTAAATTTCCTTTATTTGAGGATCCACCTGAACCAACCTCAGCAGTCTCTCCAAGCATTCTTATTACTTGGGTTCGGACTTTAGTTAGATCGATACCAAGATTTTCTAAAACTCGTGCGGCCACTCCTTCACCTTCTCTGATTAAACCCAAAAGTAAATGTTCTGTACCTATGTAGTTATGACCTAGTTGGCGTGCTTCTTCAAGAGATAACTCTAAAACTCTTTTAGCTCTAGGAGTAAAAGGGATTTCAACAGCTACAAAACCAGAACCTCTTCCTATTATTTTCTCAACTTCTATCCTTGAATCTTTTAGATTTACACCCAGTGATTTAAGTACTTTTGCAGCTACACCTGTTCCTTCCCCAATCAAACCAAGAAGAATTTGTTCAGTTCCAACAAAATTATGGCCAAGCCTTCTAGCTTCTTCTTGAGCAAGCATAATAACTTTAATAGCTTTTTCTGTAAATCTTTCGAACATTTAAGGTTTGATTTCTTACTAATAACCTACCAGTATTAAGTCAATTTTGTGTTCAGAATGAGCTTTTGTGAATACCCAAAAGTATAAATTGGTCAAAATTAAATTACCTTATTGATGATATAGCAGCTAATTAAAGTGATTTCAGGGATTCTGGTTATCCGAACAAAAAATTTTTTTATATTTATTTTATGAATATTTTTTCTTTCAAAACAGCATCAGTTCCGTCTTTATAATAGCTTTTTCTTCTTCCAACAGTAAAAAAATTAAACTTGAAATAAAATTTCTCAGCAATTGAATTTGTTTCCGAAACTTCCAACAATAATTTTTTTATATTTAGTTTTTCACACTCTATTATCAAATAGTTCATTAGTTGACTGCCATAACCTTTTCGACGAAATTTTTGCCTTATTGAAAAATAATTTAATTGAGCTTCGTCGATTATTGTTTGAACTACATAAATTCCAATCATTTTCTTTTTTGAGAGTATTGCGACTACTTTTATTCCCTTCTTATTAAATTCACTTTGCCATTGTTTTTTAGTCCATAAACAAATTGTATCTGAATCTAATTCATGGCATAATTCAAATTCTTTTTGATCTATTTCTTTAATTGAGAACATCGAAGTAAATATTTTCTCTCTTAAAAGTTTTTAAGGTTTAATTTATTATAAATGTTCTGCAAGTTGTAGAATGAATCTATAAAAGAGTTACTCATGAGTATAAATTCATCATTCTTAAAAAATAAAATTTATCTAGATAGTCCTAATAAAAATATAGTTCCTGTAACAACGACTATTGACAGTGCCCATAAATTATTTATTGGTGGATGTTCTATGGAAGATTTAGTAAAAAAATACGATTCACCTCTCTATGTTTTAGATGAGGTTACTTTAAGAAATTCCTGTAGAGCATATAAAAAAGCACTAGAAAAATATTATCCAGGGCTATCACTCCCCATATATGCATCCAAGGCAAATAGTTCAATATTTATGAGTAATTTAATTGCATCAGAGGGTTTTGGACTCGATGCAGTTTCAGAAGGGGAATTATTGACAGCTTTAAAAGGTGGGGTTCCAAATGAAAAAATTGTTTTTCACGGAAATAATAAATCTGATAAGGAAATTGAATTTGCGATAAAAAATAAAATCAAAGTAATTGTAGATAATAATCATGATTTAAAAAGATTGGAAGAGATATCTGATTCCTTTAACTCCGATATAGAAATTATGGTTAGATTTACACCTGGAATAGAATGCCATACTCACGAATACATCAGAACAGGTTCCTTTGATAGTAAATTTGGATTTGGAATCGAATCATTAAGTATGCTATTCGAAATTATAAGTAAAACTAAACACATTAAATTAACAGGATTACATGCCCACATTGGTTCTCAGATTTTCGAACTAGATCCTCATAATGATCTTGGGAAAATAATGGTAAAGGTTATCTTACAAGCTAAAAAATTTGGTCATAATATAAAAGAACTAAATGTTGGTGGTGGCCTAGGAATTAAATATATAGAGGAAGATGATCCGCCTTCTATTGATGAATGGATTAAAACAGTATCATTGTCTGTCGTAGAAGCTTGTAATAAAAATAACCTAGACCTACCAATACTTATGTGCGAGCCAGGAAGATCTATAGTTTCAACAGCAGGAGTTACCATATATAAAATTGGTTCTTTTAAAGAAGTTCCTGGGATAAGAACATACTTATCTGTAGACGGCGGCATGAGTGATAATCCCAGACCCATTACATATCAATCAAATTATTCTGCTTGTTTAGTAAATAATCCTTTAAATAGTAATTCCAAAAATAAATATACAGTTGCAGGAAAGCATTGTGAATCTGGAGATGTATTATTTAAGGAACTTGAACTAGGTGATTGCGAAACAGGAGACTTAATATGTGTTTTTGGCACTGGTGCATATAATAATTCCATGAGTTCTAATTACAATAGAATTCCAAAACCTGCTGCTATTTTAGTCTGCAATGGAGAAGCAGAGATTATCCAGAAAAGAGAAAGTCCAATTGATCTTCTAAAATATGATGTCCTACCAGATCGCTTTATCAAATAAAGTTAGGTACATTTAATATAATTTGAATTTAAATGTGAATTTTTTGGGGTTTATAAACTTAAAATTTTTACTGGATGTATTATTTGCCATTGGATTTGGACTTTTACTATTTTCAAGAGTTAAAGAACAGCGAACACTTTGGTTACTAAGAGGATATTTATTCTTAGTTTCTTTCGCTTGGTTTATTCAAAGATATGCATATCTTCCTTTAACTTCAAAATTAATTGATGCAGTAGTACTTGCTTGCTCACTATCTTTAGCCATCCTATGGCAGGGTGAGCTTAGACGATTAATGGAATTACTTGGGACTGGAAGGCTAGCTGTATTACTAGGCAACCCACCTAAAGAATTTAGAGCAGCATCTACGACAGTAACCCAATTGGTTGATGCATCAGGAAAGCTCTCACAGAATAGAAAAGGAGCTTTAATAGTTGTGGATTTAGGAAGCGATTTAAGACCAGAAGATTTTTTATATTCAGGTGTAAAAATCGAAGCACAATTGTCTAAAGATCTTTTAATAAATTTGTTTGCAACAGATACCCCCTTACATGATGGAGCAGTTTTAGTAAAAGGTAATAAAATAATTTCGGCAGGAGTAATATTACCTTTATCAAGGCAAGGTATTAGCAGATACGGAACAAGACATCTTGCCGCATTAGGTATTACTGAAAGATTTGACAGATGTATTTGTATCGTTGTCTCTGAAGAAACAGGTACTTTATCATTAGCTAATCAAGGAAAACTTGAGAGACCTATTACAAGTAGCAGATTACAAGAGCTTCTCATAAAGTTAGTAGGAAATCAAAATACATCTGGGACTCCAAAATCATCTTCGAACAAAACTAAATCATTCCAAAAAATAAATACAAATGATACTGTTACAATTGATGAGAAGTTAGACAAACAAAATCCCATTCAAGATTAGATTATGAGATTAAATAACTTACAAACAAAAAAAAAGAATATCAATTTGTCCAATGAAATAGATAAGGAGAGAATTCCAGAACACGTTGCAATAATTATGGATGGAAATGGGAGATGGGCTATAAAAAAAGGTTTACCCAGATCATATGGGCATAATAAGGGTGTTAGTGTTCTAAAGGAAATTATCAAAGTATCTAAAAACTTAGATTGTAAAGTTTTAACGGTTTATGCATTTTCAACGGAGAATTGGACTAGACCTTCTAAAGAGGTTGATTTTCTTATAAATCTGTTTGAAAAAGTTTTAAAAAAAGAAATTTCTGAGCTTCATCAAGAATCAATAAAAATAAAATTCATTGGAGATTTATCCCCTTTTCCTAAGTCATTAAAATCAATAATAAACAGTTCAGAAGCTCTCACTAACAATAATAAATTATTCACATTAAATATTTGTGTAAATTATGGAGGTAGGCAAGAAATAGTAAAAGCTGCTAGAGAAATAGCAATTAAATCTTCCTCAGGTAAAATAAAACCCAGTGACATAGATGAACAATTATTTAATTCAGAACTTTTAACTCAAGGGATAAAGGATCCTGAATTACTAATACGAACTAGTGGTGAAAAAAGGATAAGTAATTTTCTTTTATGGCAATTAGCTTATTCTGAAATTTATATAACTGATGTATTATGGCCTGATTTTACTAAGATTGAATTTTTAAAAGCAATAAAAGATTATCAATCGAGGAATAGGCGTTTTGGAGGTATAGAATCATTATCAAATGAATCTTTTGAAGATTCTTACTATTCTTCCCTAAGTAAAAATGATTAATTCTGATAATCAAAAATTTAGCGAAATTAGATTTGATTGGGAAAGAGACGAGATTTTGGAGATATTAAATTATCCATTGATAGATTTAATGTGGGAAGCTCAAATTATTCATAGAAGATACAATCAATATAAAGTACAATTAGCCTCTCTTTTTAGTGTTAAAACTGGCGGGTGTGAAGAGAATTGTTCTTATTGTAGTCAATCAATTTATAGCTCTAGTCAAATAAAAAGTCACCCTCAATTTGAAGTTGAAGCTGTTTTAAATAGAGCGAAAATAGCAAAAAGAGAAGGTGCTGATAGGTTTTGTATGGGTTGGGCTTGGAGAGAAATTAGAGATGGCAAACCTTTCAACTCAATGCTAGAAATGGTTAAAGGTGTAAAAGAACTTGGAATGGAGGCATGTGTAACAGCGGGGATGCTCACAGATGAGCAGGCCTTTAAACTTGCCAGTGCGGGACTAACGGCATACAACCATAATCTTGATACGAGCCCTGAATACTATAAAAATATTATTACGACAAGAACTTATCAGGATAGGCTTGATACAATTAAAAGAGTAAGAAATGCAGGTATAAATGTATGTTGCGGTGGCATAATAGGTCTAGGAGAAAATAATGGAGATAGAGCTTCTCTATTAGAAGTCCTTTCAAACATGAATCCTCACCCCGAAAGTGTCCCAATCAATTCACTGGTAGCTATAGAAGGAACAGGTTTAGAGGAAAAGAAAGAAATTGATTCTATTGAGATGATAAGAATGATCGCTACTGCTCGAATTCTTATGCCAAAAAGCAAAATAAGATTAAGTGCTGGAAGGGAGAACTTAACTAAAGAAGCTCAGATTCTTTGCTTTCAATGTGGAGCAAACTCTATTTTTTATGGAGATGAATTACTGACAACCTCAAATCCATCTTTTCAAGATGACAGAAAACTACTTAAGGATGTAGGGGTTTTATTTAACAAAGATTTTGAATATTGTGATAAAACTGTTTCTACAGTATGAGTAATAATATTTATAAAATAGTTTCGCTTTATTCTTTTTTCTCATTTCAAGAAAATTTAATAATTGACCTCAAAGAAAACTTATTTAATATTGAGAAAAATAATGATATTTCAGGCCTATTAATAATTGCGAGAGAGGGTCTTAACGGAACTATTTGTGCTGAAGAGAGCATTATTGAAAATATCCTAGACTTAATCAAAAACATTGTTGGAACTAACGAATTAAACATTAAAGTTAGTTATTCAAAAACGAAAATTTTCAAAAAATTAAAAATAAAAATTAAAGATGAAATAGTAACCATGGGTGTCCCTGAAATAAATCCATCAAAAGATACCGGAACTTATATTGACTCATTTAATTGGAATAAATTAATTAAAGATCAAAATACAATCGTCATTGATACTAGAAATCATTATGAAGTTTCTATAGGAAGTTTTAATAAGTCAATCAATCCAAATACGAAAAACTTTAGCGAGTTTCCTGATTGGGTAGATGACAATTTAGAAAAATATTTAGGAGACGAAGAGTCTAAAAATATAGCTATGTTTTGTACTGGAGGTATTAGATGTGAGAAAGCTACTAGCTTATTAAAAAAGAAAGGTTACAAAAACATCTTCCATTTACAAGGCGGGATACTTAAATACCTCGAAGACATTTCAAAGGAAGAAAGCTTGTTTGAAGGAGAATGTTTTGTTTTTGATAAAAGAGTGGCTTTAGATCACGAATTAAAAAAGGGTTCCTACTCAATTTGTCATGCATGTGGGATGCCAATTTCTATAGAAGATCAGATGAATGAGGAATACCAAGAAGGAATTCAATGTCATTTTTGTGTAAACAAATTTAGTGATAATGATAGAAAAAGGTTTAAAGAAAGGCAAAAGCAAATAAATCAATTAAAAGAGAAAAATAAAAAAGTTTTTAAGGATTAATTGATAATTACTATGAAAGTAGAAGAATTAGAGAATATTGCATTTTCCTTAGGGCTAATTATAAAAATACAAGTAAGAGAAACTCTTGGATTATGTTTTTTTAAAATTGTTATTGCGGAACAAAGAGATAATATCGTAAAGATTTGGGGAGAGATGAAAGGTTGGACTTACTTTAATAAGCAGGGTATTCAACTTGACACACTAAGGATCCTGAGTAACGCTCCTCCTTTTGTTTCGGAATTAATATGGGCATCTACAATGGCTTGGGCTATCGAAATGAAAGTTAGTAGAAAAGTACGATTATTAGCCATTTACGATACTGAAGGATATAGTAAAAAACTTGTCAGATACTTTAATATTATTGGATTTAAAGTTGTAAAAGAAGTTGGTTCTAGTCCCGTAGACCTTTTTTTAAGATTAATTTGGGGAGGTGCGGGAACACTAATGAAAGGAGACTGTTCTTACGTATTAAACAAAATTGAAAAAAAACTTTCTTTAAATGGAATAGTTTAACCAGCGTGATAACTACTTCTAACTAAAGGGCCACAAGATACTTTTTTAAACCCTAATTTCTTACAAAAACTTTTTAGATATTCAAACTCCTTTGGTTCCCAATATTTCTTAACTGATAAATGCTTTAATGAAGGCCTAAGATATTGTCCAATTGTAATTTGATCACAATCCACTTTTTTTAGATCAAGAATAGTAGTTTGTATTTCTTCTAATGTTTCTCCTAAACCCAACATTATTCCTGATTTCGTCTGAATATTTGGAGCGATAGACTTTGCTTTTTCTAACAAGCTTAATGAATTTTTATAATTAGCACCTCTTCTAACTTCTTTTTGAAGCCTTTCCACAGTCTCAAGATTATGATTAAAACAAATTGGCCTTTGTTCAAGGATCTTTTTAAGTCTATCTTTTTGAAGTTTTTCTTTATCTTCAAAATTTTTTCCACCTCCCCATAAATCAGGGGTAAGAACTTCTATTTGGATTTTTGGGTCAAGTTTTCTAATCTGATTAATTGTTGAGACAAATAAATTAGCTCCATGATCGGGGAGGTCATCTCTGGCTACTGATGTTAGTACTACATATTTTAAATTTAGAGTTTTCACAGCTTCTGCGACTTGAATACTTTCATATTTGTTTATTTCACTAGGCTTACCCTTGCTTACCTGGCAGAAAGCACAGGCACGAGAACAAATTGATCCTCCGAGTAAAAAAGTTGCAGTCCCTGAGGCATAACATTCCGCCCTATTAGGACATCTCCCTTCTTCACAAATTGTATGTATATTTGACTTCTTAATGAGTCTTTGCATTTTCTCAAATTCTGAAGCTTTACTAATAGGAAACTTTATCCAAGAAGGAAGCCTTAAAATTTTTTCTACTTTAATCTTTTTTTTATTTTCCATTTTTAAATTAAATTTGTTCTTCCTTCTAAGGCTCTTGCTAAAGTAACTTCATCAACATACTCAAGTTCACTTCCCATAGGAAGACCATAAGCAATTCTAGTAACTTTTGTAAAAGGAGTTAGTAATTTTCCAATATAAAGACTTGTAGTATCTCCTTCAACACTTGGAGTAAGTGCCAGTATTATTTCTTCAATATCTGATTTACTCACTCTCTCTACTAAACTTCTTATCTCTAACAATTCTGGACTTATTGAATCCATAGGAGAAATCAGCCCCCCAATAACATGGTATGTTCCTTTAAACTCCCTTGATCGCTCTAAAGCCAGTAAATCTCTGGTTTCTGCTACTACGCAAATTATTTTTTGATTCCTTTCGGTGTTTCTACATATTTCACACTCTTCTTCTGAAGTTAAATTAAAACATTTTTTACAATGACCTACATTTCTATGTGCCTCTAATAATGCTTTAGAAAAATCTACAATACTACTTTCAGGTTGTTTTAAAATAAATAATGCTAATCTTTGAGCTGTTCTTGGACCTATTCCTGGAAATTTCTCAAAATGACCAATTAATTTTGAAAGTGATTTGGTAAAAGTTATCAAGATTAAATTTCTTCTAGAAACAATTTAGACGCATATTTTGAAATTGGATATATTTGTTTGCTTTTAATGTCTTATTATATTTTTAGTTAATAATTTCTATCAACAATGAAAAATATGAAAATTAACCCTTTTAAAAATTTATTATTAATAATTTTATGTTTTGCATTGAGTGCATGCAGTGGAGGAATAAATGCAGGATTAGAGGCTTATCAGAGTCCCGATGGGAGATATGCGTTTTTATATCCCACTGGTTGGACAAGAGTAAAAGTAGAAGGGGGTCCTGAAATTATTTACCATGATTTAATTAATAGTAATGAGACTTTAAGTTTGGTGGTCTCAGATGTGAACAAAGAAGTCGAATTAGAGCAATTAGGGGGTCCAAAAGAAGTTGGACAAACTTTAATAGATAAAGTTATTGCTCCCAAAGGTTCTGGGCGATCTGTCAAACTTATTAATGCGAACAAAAGAGAAGCATCTAATCATATTTTTTATGATTTAGAATATGAACTAAATCTCAATGATCAAGACAGACATGAAATTGCCACTGTCGTAATAGACAGAGGGACACTATATACTTTTGCAGTGGGAACAAATGAAGAGAGATGGAATAAAGTTGATGGGATGTTTACTAATGTTATTGAGTCTTTTAACTTCTTAATTTAGTTTCTGAAAAAAATTTTTCTAAATACCTACTTGAACATTCCATAAGTCTGAATACACATTCTTGTTACTTAGCAAAAGGTCATGTTTTCCGCTTTCAATAATTTTGCCCTTATCTATAACAATAATATTATCAGCGTTTTTAATAGTACTTAATCTATGAGCTATAACTATAGTTGTTCTCTCTTTAGTTATTTTAGATAATGATTTCTGAATTAAAACCTCTGTCTCGTTATCAACTGAAGCAGTAGCTTCATCTAAGATCAAGATAGGAGCGTCTTTTAAAACAGCTCTCGCTAGAGCTATTCTCTGACGTTGTCCCCCTGAAAGTCGTTGCCCCCTTTCCCCAACTATTGTTTTATAACCATCGGGTAATTGTTCAATAAATTTATGAGCTTCAGCAATTTTAGATGCTTTTATAATATCTTTAATATTTGGACTAGTTGCCCCATATGCAATATTTTCCTCAACAGTTCCATGAAATAAATAAGTTTCTTGACTTACAAGAGAAATACATTTTCTTAAATCTTTTAAATTAATATCCTTTATTGGAATGTTATCCAAAGATATTAAACCATTATTGCTATCATAAATTCTAAGAAGAAGTTTAATAATTGTACTTTTCCCAGAACCAGTTAATCCAACAATTCCTAATGTAGAGTTATTCTGAATTTTAAAATTTATGTTCTTTAATGTTGATTCTCTACCTGGATAATTAAAATTTACATTTTCAAAACTAACATTGCCTTTTATCTCTTTAGAAGCAATTTTTAATTTACCATCTTTTATTTTTATAGGAGTATCGATAAGATCTATTACTCTATCTATTGAGGCCATTGAGCGTTGAAAATCATCTAAAACATGACCTAAAGTAGTCAAAGGCCATAACAACCTTTGAGTAATAAAAACTAAAAAACTATATGTTCCAACATTAAGTACCTTATTCCAGGTTTGAAAACCTCCAATAAGTAAAATTGCTATAAAAGCAAATAAAATAGCAAATCTTATTAGAGGAATAAAAGCAGATGATAATTTTATTGCTGCTTTATTACTTCTTTGATACGCAAGGCTTTCTTTATTTATTCTATTTAGCTCCCAATTCTCTTTAGTAAAGCTCTTTATTGTAAGGATCCCGCTTAAATTATTATTTAATCTTGAAGCTAAAAGACCTGCTTTATTCCTGACATCTTTATATTTTGGAGAGAGCTTTCTTTGAAATCTTATTGATCCAAGAAATATTAAAGGGATAGGTAAGAAAGCAAATAATGCTATTTTTGGTGCAACAAGAATCATTGTTCCACCAATAATTAAAACCGTAATAAATAGTTGAATAAGTTGATTAGCGCCTTGATCAAGAAACCTCTCAAGTTGATTTACATCATCATTTAAAATCGATAGAAGTCTACCGGTATTATCATTTTCAAAGAAAGCCATATCAAGTTCCTGTATATGCTTATAAGCCTTTATTCTTAATTTATGTTGTGATATTTGGGCTAAATTTCTCCATAAGACTGAATATAAATATTCAAAAAAAGATTCAGCTGACCATACTATCCCAGAAGCAAATGCAAGAAATATTAATTGATTTGGAACTTGTTTTATACCAAAACTAGCAATCCAAGAATTCTGTTCTTTAACTACAATATCCACAGCAAGTCCAATAATTACTGGAGGAGCTAAATCTAGGATTTTATTAATTATCGAACTTACAAAAGCAAAAAAGAGTAGACTCCTTTCATCTCTTAAATTTAGATAAAGCCTAACTATAGGATTTTGATTATTTGTAGATCTCATTGTAGTTTTACTATAAATTAAATTTTTTCTTAGTTTCTAACTTACATTTACTAATTGAATTTTGATGGCTTGTACCATTTAAAAATTCCCTTAAATAACAATCACAAGTTTCCTTAGCAATTTTTTCGTCATAAACTAATTTAGCTTTTGACATTTCCACCTTAATACTTTCAATACAAAATAAATTTATAATTGAATCTTTTTGTGTTTCAGCTAAATATTCAGAATTTATAAATCCCCACAAAATAAAAAAACTTACTAGGACATTTTTTTTTTTTTTAATAGACCCCATAACCCAAAGTTAATTCCGTATTCTTAAATTATTTAATTTGTTCCTCACTTCACCATGTAAATCTCTTGGTAAATCTACCAAGCTGTAGTCATTAAATATTTGTATCTTTCCAATAGATCTTCCATTAATATTAGTAGAAGTACAAATAGAAGAAATAATATTTGCCACTCTAACTCTATCCATTTTGCCAAAATTAAATTTATAAGTTTCAAAAGAATCATTTTGATAATTATTTCTTCTGTTTGTATTTCTCATACGATTATTTCCATTTCCATTTCTGTTTGATCTATTACGATCAGAATTATTTTGTCTATAAAGCCAAGACTCATCTTCGTTAATAAAAAAGGATTTATTACCTATTGCTAAATTAATAGCTGCCATTGCTATATTTGAATCTTCCATAGAATGCTTTTCTCTTAGGGTATCTAAAATATCGATCATCAATGCTTTTTTTTCTTCATTATTATTTTGATCTAAAGAACTTTGATTCAAATTTGTTATTAATTTCCCCATTCTTTTTTCATTAATTATTTTATTATTGGGTATCTCAATTTCTTCAATTTTATTTCTTGTTGAATTTTCCAAGTTCCTAAGAAAATGTTTTTCTCTATGATTCACAAATAAAATTGCTTCCCCAGACCTACCTGCTCTGCCTGTTCTCCCAATTCTATGAGTGTATGTTTCCTTATCAAAAGGAAAATCGTAATTAATAACAAGTTTAATCCTTTCAACATCTAGACCTCTCGCCGCTACATCAGTGGCAACAAGAATATCAATAAATCCTTTTTTTAATCTATCTACTGTATTTTCTCTTTGATTTTGTGGAATGTCTCCATTAAGAACAGCCACACTATGTCCTGAGTTTTCTAGAGCTTCCGCAATTGAGGTAGTAAGTAATTTAGTCCTCACAAATATTATTACTCCTTCATTCGTAATTTCTAATATTCTTTTTAGAGCATCTAACTTATGGTGTCTTTGAACATTGATGTATCTTTGAGTAATTAATTGAGTTTCTTTCTTAACGCTTTTAATAAGTATTTCGGCTGGTTCATTTAAATATTTTTTTGCTATGTTTCTTATCTCATTTGGCATTGTTGCAGAGAACAAAACCATTTGTTTGTTATCTGGAAGTTTATCTATGATCCATTCAATATCTTCAAGGAATCCCATTTTTAACATTTCATCTGCTTCATCAAGAACCAAACAACTTATGTTATTTATCTTAAAAGTTCCTTGTCTTATATGATCCATTATTCTTCCAGGCGTTCCGACAACTATGTCTGTCTTTCTTTTAAGTGATGAGATTTGATTCCTAAAATCGGTTCCTCCATATATAGCTAATGTCCTTAAATTAGTTGATTCAGCACTATAACTTTTAAAAGAATCTGCTACTTGAGTAGCCAACTCTCTGGTTGGAGTCATAACCAAAACTTTAGCGTTTGGTTCTTTGTTATTTTCAAGCTTTTCAATTAATGGGAGAGCAAAGGCTGCCGTTTTACCTGTACCAGTTTGAGCTTGTCCTAACAAATCTCTTCCAAGCATTAATTCAGGAATTGCTGCTTTTTGTATGGGTGTAGGAGTTTTGTATCCCTTACTTTCTAATGAATTTAATATTAATTTATTAAACCCAAAGCAAGCAAATCCATTGCCAATATCTTCTTCTTTATGAGAATCCTCATCTTGGGAAATTTCTGATTTTTTTTCTGATTCAATCGAGTTATCATTAGAGATTTTTTCTACCTCCAAATTTTCGTCATTTTTCTCTACTGATTGATTGTCTTTATTTGAAGCCATTAAAATGCCTGATTATCTACTGATCAGGCATTCAACATTTATCTAAAGAATCTTAAATTGTTGACTAGCCTTTCAGAGCCGAAATACTAATCTAACATCTGAAGGTAAAGATAACTTTTATTTCTCGAAATTAAAACTTAATTCAAAAAATAAATATCCAGAAAATTCTTTGCCCTTGTAATTGCAGTATAAAGTAATCTCTTCTCATAATTATCTCGAAAAGACATTAATTTGCTATCGTCTTCTAAATCTTCCTTATGCTTATTAGTTTTAGATTTTTGAGTCCACAAAATACTTACTTTTTCAGATTCGCTTCCTTGAGATTTATGAATTGTGATAGCTATTGCTGGCACAACGTTATCTAGAGTTGATAGCTCAATAAAGTCGACTACAAGATCATTATTATCATTAAATTTCCTAAATAAAAATTTTCGGTTCTCATTTTTTCCTATTAAAACTCCAATATCTCCATTTGAAATTCCGAGTTCGTTATTATTTTCAGTACACATAATTGGAACCCCTTCTTCAAGGTCAATGAAATTATAGGGTTTTCTTTGACCTAAAACGATATCATTTATATTCTCAACGCTCCAAGTCCCAGTATTCTTCTCACAAAGGATAAGGTGACTTTGTAAATCTGTAAAAATATTATTTATTAAGTCTTTTTCATGGCTCATTAAATCTCCAATTGAATTTTGAAAGATATATTCATTTTTACTTAAGTTTGTTGTTGAAATTCGTAATTTATTAATATAATCTTCAATTTCATTTAATAGACTTAGAGGAATACTCTTATTAATGCTTTTAAAGATATTAACTTCTTTTGACTTTTTATCATTTACTAATTCTTTGATCTTTTTCTGAAATAAGGAATTTCTATTATTAAAAATAAGATTACTAAGTAATTCGATATCCCCACTATTTCTATAAGTTTTATTGAGATTTATTATACAAGATTTTATTACCTTGTTATCAGAATATTCGAATAAATAATTCCAAATAGAAGAATTTCTTACTGGAGGTAATTGATTTCTATCGCCAACTAGGATTATTTTACAATCTTTAGCTAATAAATCTAAAATTAATTCAATAATATCAATATTTACCATTGACATTTCATCAATAATAAAAATATCTAATTCCTTTAATTTAAATTTTAATTTTATAGCTTTTTGTTTAGAATTAAAAATCCATTTATGTAAAGTTTGACATTCTATTTGATCCAGACTTTTACTAAAAAAAATATCTTTTTGTACATTTAGAGATTCTTTTAGTCTAGAGGTAGCTTTTCCAGTAGGTGCTGCTAGTCCTATATTTAAAAAACGGTCACTTTTCAAAGAATGTAAGATAAAATTTATAATTAAAGTTGTTTTACCTGTTCCTGGTCCTCCTTGCAAAAATACTAAATTTGAACTTTCAAAAATATTTTTTATTTGATGAAGTTTATTATCATCATTTGTTTTTATAGGAATTTTATCTATTTTTTTTAAAAATATATTTATAACTCTATTTATCTTTCCCGACCATTTTGCTAATGATAATTTTCTATCACCAAATACGAATGGGGAATTAAAGGAGTTTAACAATCCTAAATCTTTGAGAACTTTTAAATGTTCATTAGGCCATCCATCTTTTAATAAATCAAATAATATTACCCTTTTATCAACTTCAACAATAGTTTCACCATTTTTCTCAAATTCTAATAATATTTTTATAGTATCTTTTACGAAATCTCCATATTTTATTTCATTAAATCCAAAAATATCCTGGAGTAGATCATATATATGATTATATTGAAATGCTTCTAAATCCAAATTAGTACGATTCATTCTAAAAAAGTTTATCTAAATAATTAATTCTATTTATAGGAGCCTGGCCAATAAAAATGCCTGGAGAAATATCTTTCTCAACAGATTTTTCAAATAAATTTATGTCAGGTAATCCCTTTAAAAATAAATATACATATCCTCCAAGATGAAGATTAGGTTGATAATTTTTTAATCTCCACTTTAATAGTCTATGTAATGCCAATAGATAAAGATGAGATTGCAATGGGTAATGATGTTTAATCATTTCTTCTTTCATATTTTCATAGTTATAGTTTCCAGGTAAACAATCACTATTTTCGCTTCCAGAAATAAAATTACTTTTCCAATCGATTACCCACCATTTACTATCCTCTAACTTATTTCCTATAGGGACTATACAGTCAATACAACCTGAGTGAAAACCTTTATTTAGAATTTGTAGATCATTAATTTTGTTTGAGTAGCTTTTACCAAATTCAAATTCTTGATCCAATAGAAAGCATTTGGATATATCATATGAATTAATATTTTCTCCATTATAAGAAAGTGTTAAATTGTACTTAACCTCTTTTAGAATATTATTTGAAGAGATATCAATTAATTTTTTATTTAGTAATTTTCTTCCAAGCGAAACGTTTATGATTCGAAATATACCTTCTCTTACTTTTAATGCCAATGAAGTATCAATTTGAAAGAAATTTAATTCTTCAATAATTAAATCAAGTAAATTATCAGCGTTATCATTTTGAAAATCAAATCTCTCTATTATTTTATGCAAACATGTCCCAGCAATAGTTCCTTTAGGAAAATCACTTAAGGGATTGGAGAGAGTTAAGTATTTGGAATAATTTTTTGATTTATCTAAATTAGTGTCTTGGAGATTATTAAGAATTGAGATATTATCTTCATAATCCTCGTATTGATTAAAAGGAGATTCTGTTTTTGCTTTACGTATCCATGAGGAATAACTTGAGAAAGAAATAACTTCATCAGAATTAATTTTTTTAGGTTTTTTTGTATTAACTTTATTTATTTTCCAAAGATTATTCTTTAAACTATTAATACTAAATTTATTAGAAATTTCTCTAATATTTATTGCCTCTATTTTATGTTCAATTTTAGATTTGTGAATATTAATATTTTCTAGGTTTGGTAACAAATCATTATTAATTATATTATTTGTATTACTAATATCATTAAAGATAATAAGCTTATATTTACTCCTAGTAAGAGCTACATAAATCAATCTTTCACTTTCTTTAAATAAATCTCTTTCTTCTATTAATTTAAACTCTTCTACCTTAGTGTAATTATTTGAGATATTGATATAAATGGACCTGTCGAAATTTGATTTCCAAATTGGACCTTTCGTTTTATTTGATTTATTAGAAATAATAGATAAGTAGGGACACAAAACTATTTCATATTCAAGTCCCTTACTATTATGAATTGTCGAAAGATTAATTCCATTTTGAAGATTATAATCTTTTGTAAAATAATCTTCTCCAGTACAACTCCTTATAGAATCATCTAATTGGTTTTGATACCATTTAAATACTTTATTTAGGTTAAAGTCGTTATTGATTAATTCAATTTCAATTATTTCTGACAATTGAAATAGATTGGAGTATAAATCTGCATCATAAATAATTGAGGATGACTTGTAATTAATAATGAGTTCATTAACAAGGGTTAAAAATCCTTTCTCTCTTAATTCCAAAGACCATAAGATACATTGATTAGTTAAAATTTCAAGTTTTTTACTAATTTGATGATCAATTAATTCTGCCATATCTATTTCTATAAATTTAGAAGTAGCCAACAAACTTATATTCCTATAACGCCTTGGATATAATATAGAATCAATAAAAAGTACTAATAGAGCACTAGCTTCAGTATCAAAGATATTTTTTTTATTT
>QCVS01000006.1 GCA_003210285.1 Prochlorococcus sp. AG-686-J21 | reverse complement strand
AGCAGCCATTTCGCAATCGTTTTTTATTAAATCTTTATCACTTAATGCTCTACTAGATTTTAATTGACTAAGAACTTCGACTGATTCAAGTAAATTTGACTTACCAATACCATTACAACCGAGAACAATAGCTCTTTGCTCATTAAGGTCGATCTCAAAACCTTTATGGTTCCGAAAATTATTAATTTTTAAGTTATTTAAAAAAATTTTTTTAATGCATTCCTTAGTTAAATTAGCTAAATTTAAAATATTTAGAATTTCTTTAAAGAAATTGAAAAATTAAGAGCATGTAGCTCAGTTGGATAGAGCATCAGATTCCGGTTCTGAGAGTCGGGGGTTCGACTCCCTCCATGCTCGTAAAAAAATTTAAAGTTTGAAGCTCATTACTCTAATACCATTTGGATCTAGTATAAATCCACTTTCTTCTAAACTTTTAAATGAAGATACTGGAGCTTGCACAGAAATACTACATCCTGGCATTTCCCTATTTATTTTTTCAAGAGTCACTTTAAGTAATATTGAGTAAAAAAGATTTTGATTATTGCCTTGTTCAGCGCTTAGATTCCATAAGTTAGCGTTTAGACCTCTATCTGATGTGACCCTTACAAAACCATAGAGCTTATTTTTAAATTCGTTTTGAATCGTGAAGAAAAAATTACTATTCTTCATAGCAAGAGATATCTTTTGTGTAGGGAATGACTCACAACCACTATTTACTAAAAGTCTATTTAAATTCTTAGCAGTTGGAATTTGAGAAGAATTAATAAAATAACCCTCTGGAAGTATTAGTTTTTTTGTGGAAAAATATTGCAATGATTATCCTGTATTTCTCATCCCTGCAGCAATTCCATTAATTGTTAAAAGTGCTCCTCTTAACAACTCACTGCGACTATAAGCTCTTTTAGACTCAATTCTATCCTCCAGAAACTCACTAATTGGAGGTTGTCTGGTTTGATCTCGAAGTCTTCTTAAAAGTGAAACTTGTAAAAATCCTAAAGGAATTATAGTTTTATTTCTTAAGTTAACAGATGATCTTAAGTCTCTATCAGATTCTAGAAGCTTATTTTTAGCAGTTATTTCAAGGATTAAGGATTTAGTAAGACTATATTCTTTAGAGATAACATCAAAAATCTCCTCAAACGACTTTGAATTTTTTTTACTGCCAAGTATATCAACGTAATATTTCGCTACTTCTAAATCAACTTTAGATAATGTCATTTCTACCTTAGATATAAGCATTCTGAAAAAAGGCCATCTTTGATGAAGTACTCTTAGTAATTCAATTTGTTCGGGATCGGATTTTAATTCCACGGATAAAGCCGTACCCACTCCAAACCAGCTTGGTAAAAGGAATCTACTCTGTGTCCATCCAAAAACCCAGGGGATTGCTCTTAAACTTGATAAATCATTTGCTCCTTTTTTTCTTCTTGCAGGTCTACTGGATATTTGCAGTTTACTAATTTCCTCGATTGGAGTGACCTCTTGAAAAAAAGTTAGTAGATTTGGATTCTCATGTACTAATTTTCTATATTGAATTCTAGATGTTTCTGCCAGTCTAGTCATCAATTCATTCCATTCTGGGGTTGCATCAAGTCTATTATTAACCAAACTATTCTGAATAACTGCTGTTGTGACAGTCTCCAAATTATATAAAGCCAACTCAGGAAGACTATATTTAGAAGCTAAAACCTCTCCTTGTTCTGTAATTTTTATTCTGCCTTTGAGTGTCCCACTTGGTTGAGCCAATATCGCTTGATAAGCAGGGCCTCCTCCTCTCCCTACGGAACCTCCTCTACCGTGAAAAAGCCTTAAAAGTATATTATTTTTGCTTGAAAGATTTTGAAGAGAAATTTGAGCTCTATGAATTTCCCAGTTACTAGATAAGAATCCTGAATCTTTATTGCTATCTGAATAACCTAGCATTAACTCTTGGAGAGGTTTAAAACTTTCTCCAACTTTTGGTAATAATGATTTATAAAAATCTAATTGAAATAATTGCTCCATTACTTCGGGAGCTCTTTGCAGATCTTCAACAGTTTCAAAAAGAGGGACGACCACCAATGTCGACTTCTGAGAACCTTGATCAATAAGTCCCATCTCTTTTGCCAGAAGAAGGACTTCAAGTAAATCAGATGCACTGTGACTCATTGAAATCACATATGAATGACAAATACGACTTCCAAATTCTTCTTGCAATCTTTTAACCATTTTAAACACTGAGAACGTTTCTTCAGTACTTTTATTCCATTTAACTTCAGGTGGAATTAAAGGCCTTTTTGTATTTAATTCCTCAATAAGCCATTTCATTCTCTCTGTTTCAGACATTTGATCATATTGTTTAGGAAACTCAAGGTAATTCGTTAATTCTTGTATTGCATCGCTATGTCTTGTACTCTCCTGACGTATATCCAAACTTGCTAAAGAAAAGCCGAAAATATGTACCTGAGTTAATAATTTATTTACTGCTTCACAAGTTAAATCGGTACTATTAAGACTATTTTTTATTAATTCGAGATCATAAGTAAAATCATCAACAGAGGTGTAATGTAATTTTTCAACTAGCTCTGAATTTTTGTTATCTGAGTCCCTTTCTAAAGATAATTTCCAACCGCCTTCAGCTAGTAAATTATTCCGTTCATGGGTCAATCTTAATTTTTCTAAAATATAACTTAACTTCAATCTATAAGGCTCAGATCTATATCTTGTTGCCCTCGCTTCATAAATTTCAGGAAACTTAACCCTATCTGTTTCTAGTGACTCCAAAAGAGATGAGCTTACTTGGCTCCATTGCATTGAAACGCTTAATTGATCTCTAAGATTAGAGGTCGCTTTGATATATCTTTCTAACATTAATTGTCTTTGATAACAGGCAGTCCTCCAAGTAATCTCAGGAGTAACTGATGGATTCCCATCTCTATCAGAGCCTACCCAAGATCCAAATGTACAAAAAGATTCAGTTGGCATCTGAACGTCTGGATAATTTTCAGTTAGGGCTGAAGAAATTCTCCCTCTTAACTGAGGCATCGCATCAAAGAGCACTTGTTGAAAATAATGCAAGGCGTAATCAACTTCATCTATTACTGACGGTTTGAATTGATGCAACTCATCTGTTCTCCACCAAAGTCTGATCTCTTCTTTTAATTGTATTTTGAGAGATTTAATATCTTCAACTGTTAAAAATTTTTCAACCTGTATTTTTTGCAACAGATTAGCTACTCTAGTTTGCTTATGCCTAATTGTATGTCTTACTATCTCTGTCGGATGTGCAGTAAAAACTAAGCGGATATCCATTTCTTGTAATAATTCCTCTAATTTTCCTGGAGGAACATTTAATCTTCTAAGCCTAAAGAATAATTCTTTAAAAGTTACGGGAGCATTTTGCCTTGCCAAAGCAGGAGCAAATGGATCCAGATTATCTTGTGATTTTTGAACATTCTGATTAGTAAAGCTCTGAATATATCTATCTTCCTCAACTCTTTGTTCCAAAATATTAACTAGCTGGAAATATAGTGAAAAAGCTCTAGCTGCAGAAATTGATTCCGCTAAATCCATAGAATTAACAATATCAACCATTTCATTTTTAAAAGTTTTTGAACTATCTTCCTCAACTTGATTTGAATAACTTAATTCCTTCAGCTGAATTAAACGATTTGCTTGATCATCTGGACATTCTTCCCTCAATACAGATTCCCATAAATCTTCTATCAATGCACGATTTTTATCTAACGGATCATTATTGCTTATAAGATCAACATTATTATTTTTAAACTGTTTCATAGATTCCATACAATTATTATGTCATAAGTAAATATATTGGGATCAAATATTTTTTTATATTATTAAATTCTTTCTTCTTCACTTTTAATCATATCTTGAATGGCATATTTCATAATATCCTCAACAGACAATCCTTCTTTGTATTGTTTTATCCATTTCATAGACTGATTTCCCTCCTCAAGAACTTTATAGATAGGTTTCAAAAGATGATCCATATTTAACTTTTTTGCAGTTAAAGACAAATCAGCCAATACATTTTTTATCCATTCCCTGCAAATCATTTTCTTCCCATCTCTCCAATGAGTCAATTCAGCATCTAAACTATTTTGTGCAGCATTAATTTCGTTTTGATCGCATATTTTTGTTAATTGATCCGTAGAAAACATACTATTAATTAAGGGATCTAAAGTCTTCAGATTTTCGAATAAATGAATGACTCTCAGTTCAAGTAAAGCAGTTATTGCCAGCAATAAATTAATATCAGAGACATAATCACAAATTCTTAATTCCAGACGATCTAAGACATGTGGTCTTTGAGGTCCATTTGGACGAATAGAAGACCAAAAATGTCTAATATTGTACATATTTCCATTCTGAATATTTTCTTCAATCCATTTTATATACATATCATGATTGTTAAAAAAAGGCACATTATTTGGTGTTTTAGGAAATTGAATCCATCTCTGTGAATGATTATTAGTAAGTTTATTATTTAAAAAAGGAGAGCTTGCACTTATTGAAAGATACAAAGAAGCCTCACACCTTATAAGTCGAATAGCTGCAAAAAGTTTATCTAAGTTATCAATACCTAAGTTTATATGTACACTTGAAGTTGCGATTGATATACCGTAGTTATCTTGAATAAACTGATGATAAACATTATTTTTATCAGAGGGTTTAAACTGATTATTATGTTTAAAACATAATGTAGATGAAGGGATTATTGTTAAACCTCTTTTATTTAACCATTTTCTTAAATTAATTCTTGGTTCTAATAAGTTCTCATAACTGACTTTATAGTCTTTTTCTGGATTTGTAATATATTCGACATTTCTGTTATCCGG
The DNA here is from genome assembly GCA_003210285.1 of Prochlorococcus sp. AG-686-J21. Classification (GTDB taxonomy): domain Bacteria; phylum Cyanobacteriota; class Cyanobacteriia; order PCC-6307; family Cyanobiaceae; genus Prochlorococcus_A. Next base: position 85,461 of record QCVS01000006.1, on the reverse strand, counting down.
CTCTTTGACAAAATTTGCAAATGTTTTTTCTATATCATCGGAAACTCCAACATGATTATTTTGAGAACCTGTAAAGAGTTCTACTTCAAAGCCTTTATAAAAATTACCATTATTCATTTATCTATCCAAACAAGCCAATGCCATTAATATCCCTTTGGCTTTATTAATAGTCTCTTGATATTCATTAGCAGGAGATGAATCTGCAACTATCCCAGCACCAGCCTGAACAGAAACTATATATCCACCTTCATTCGAAGGCTGAACTATCATTGTTCGTATTGTTATCGCAGTATTTAGTGCCCCATTTATATCTATAGATCCATAAACCCCAGCATACGGTCCTCTGGCATCTTCCTCAAAGTCCTTAATTAACTGCATAGCTCTAATTTTTGGAGCCCCAGTTACTGTACCAGCAGGAAAACATGCTTTTAGTAAATCCCAAACCCCAGTATTGCCTTTTAGGACACCTTCAACTTCACTAACTATATGCATTACGTGTGAATACTTTTCAATTATCATCAAATCTTTGACCACTACTGTACCTGTTTTACATACTCTTCCTAAATCATTTCTCCCCAGATCAATAAGCATTACATGTTCTGATATCTCTTTAGGATCTTTTAATAAATCTTTCTCAAATTTTAAATCTTGTTCGGCATCTTTGCCTCTTGGCCTGGTGCCAGCTATAGGTCTTAAGCTTGCAACAATTTGATTGTTTTTATTCTTCTCTGCTTTGACCATTACTTCAGGACTAGAACCTATAAGGTACCATGATCCAAAATCAAAGAAAGCCATATAAGGTGATGGGTTAACCATCCTTAAACTCCTATATAAATTAAATGGGTCACTTTTAACTTTCGATTGAAATTTTTGGCTAATTACAATTTGAAAAATATCTCCTTTTTTTATATATTCTTTTGCAGAAACAACAGCTTCTTCAAAGTCTTTTTTGTTCCAATTACTTGATAAGGCAATATTTAAATCTTTATTATCATTCCAGTTAAGAGCATGTCTTTCATTAATTGGAGCCCTCATTAAGTCTCTGATTCTATTAATTTTTGAAATCGAATCTAAATAAATTTCTTCAACATGAGTTTTTGACGCATTGGAAGTGTCTGCATATACAACTACAGTAATACATCTTTTCATTTGATCAAAAATTACTAATTGATCAAAAAACATCCAAGAGCCATAGGGTATATCATTATCTTTCAGAGGATTGATATGGACATTAGGCTCTATGCGATTGATTAATTCATAACCCCATGAACCATATAACTGACCAACATAAGGTAAATTATCGATATTGTATGACCTATATTCTTCTGTCCAAGCTCTTAATAAATCAAAAGGGTCTCCTTTATATATTTCACTATTTCCATCACTCCAAGTCTTAATAGTTTCTTCTCCACGACAAACTGCTTCCCAAAGAGGATTAGTAGCAACAATACTCCATCTGCCTATATTTTCACCACCTTCAACGGATTCAAGAAAGACACCATGTGAATCTTTATTTGATAATTTAAGCCATGTCGATAATGGGGTTTCTAAATCTGCAGGCCAAGTTTTGATAATAGGTATAAAATTTTTACCTTCTTTATAAGCCTTTAAAAATCTATCTTTTTGAGAACTGATCATACTATTAAATCCAGTCCAAATTATAATTATATTTGTCTCTTATATCAACTTTTGATAATTTATTCAAAAGTTTCTTTAGTTGTAAATTTTAAACCTGCAGGATTCGGATTCTCTCCTATTCGTCTTGGATTATGACCAACTTTCTCTCGACCTTCATTAACTTTCTCGGGGAATACTCCATCTTTAGGATGTAAGAATTCAATATCTCCTCCAGGGAAAATTCTATAAATTTTAAAATTTTCAATTCTAGGTTTAAAACCCCTTAATTGTGTACCAAGAGCAAGACATTGTTCTTTTCTTGCAAAGTACATTAAATTATCTCCCTCGTGCATAACAGCTGCCCCACCAGTTGGCAATTCAAAGGCTTGGTCCTTGGAGCTATTCCATGAAATCGCATATTTTTCTTCAGTTTCTGCAGAGTTTAATAAACCCCCAGTACTACCTATATGCTTTGGAAATTGACCAACTAAAGTTTCAGTCATCCTAATTTTGAAGTTATTTCTTATAAGAAACTAGCATTCATGTTTTACAAATTTCTTAATTATTTAAAAAGTTTCTACATTATTTAATAAATGTAAAAAAATATTCACTTAAATATTATCTGTATCTGCAATTGGGAAAAATACTGTCAAACCAGTATCCCTTCTTTGAGTAACGTGGCCTCCCAAACTCGCTAATAATTTTTGAGTTGCAACCTGACTTAATTGTAAACTTCCTGTTTGAGGATTCCAATTTAGTACTGGACCAATATTAGAACCATTTTCATTATCAGAAATTTCGTTTTTACCAGTATCAAATTTTTTCACTTTTAATTGAAGTTTTAATTTTTGTCCCGCGGGTCGTAACTCTAAGATTAAACTACTACCTTCTCTTAATCCTCTAGTATTTTTGTCGATTAGTCCTATTAACATTAATTCTAATTTTTCAGAATCACTCAAAATTTCTGGAAGTTGTTTAGGTATATCAATTTTTATCGAAATTCCACGTCGCTTTAATTGTTTACTCCAAATAGGTGATAATTTATATAAAATTTCCCCTAAATTTATTCTTGCCAGCTGATTAGGGGGTGAAATATCATTACTCACAAGTTCCGCAGCATTGAAAATAAGACCAAATCTATCAATTTGCTCAGTACACTCGTTATCAATTTGAATTAAACGGTTTTTCATTGATTCGTCCATATTATATTTCCTGAGAGTAGAGCTTATTAAAGTCCTTATGGTTGCTAAGGGAGTTCTGACTTCATGAGAAATTGCTTGTAATAACTTTGCCTCTGTTAATTGATTATTATTATCATCATTTTTAATTGCATTCTGAACACTTAATTTAGGGATTAAATTTGCCAACTTAGTTGATAAACTAGGCCAAAAACTGTTTTCAAATTCATGATTGATATGAAGATCTCCTAAATTTTTAATTGCATTACGAAAATTAAGTCCCTCCTCACAATTTTCTTGATTCAATTTTGCATCAATCAATTCAATTGCAGTTTTTAGGCTCTTTTCATCGCATCTCATCAATAAAGTTCTCTTGTCTTTTTCTCCTGCAATTGTTAAAAGGCATTGAAAATTAGTAGTAATAATTATTAAAAAAGGTTCAAAACCATCTTTAGTATTTAAATTTAAGACTTTGTAATTCCTAACAAAATTACTATCTTCTTTAATTTTTATGGAATGATCTACCGGTAGGAACCCAGCATTATCCATCTGAAAATAAGGGAAGCCCTCTGGAGACCATAACCAACCTTTCATTTTTGTTAGACATTTTTTATCTGTGAGAGCAGGTAAAGGAGAAGCTACCCAAAATCCTCCTTCTTGAGAAGAATGGCAAAGGAACTCTTTTTGAATAACTTCTAAAGAGGCCCACCACATCCGCCTAGAAGTTTCATCATCAACATATGAAGTATTTAATCCTTGAAGAAGTAAATCTTGAATTTTTTTTATAGTTATCTGAGATTTCATTAATTTTTTAATGATCTAGAGCGATTTAAAGTAGATAATGCCAGACCAATGAATATAAAATTTATCAATAAAGAAGTTCTACCATAACTCATAAAAGGTAGTGGGATTCCAGTTACTGGACCTAATCCAATAGTCATGAATAAGTTAATAATGATCTGAAATAAGAATATTGAAGCTATTCCAATAATTATTAATGACTCAAAATGAGTTCTAGCATTTTTTGATACCTTTACAAGAGTCCTAATCAAAACAAAAAACAAAAAAAGAACCAAAATACATCCGAAAAAACCTAATTCCTCTCCTAGCGCACTAAATATAAAATCGGTATGCTGTTCAGGTATAAATTGTAAATTTGTTAATTTACCATTCAATAAACCAGTACCAAGAAGGCCTCCAGAACCTATTGCTATTTTACTTTGCAATAGATGATATCCTCCACCTAATGGATCCCTACTGGGATCTAGGAACAAAATTAATCTATCTTTTTGATAATCTTTTAATCCAAATTCCCAAATAAAAGGTGTCAACTTTATAACTAACGCATGAAGAGCTAATGTCGACATCGAGAAGATAATTTGCTTTGCCGAGGACCTATAAGCTAAGTACCCCACAAAAGGAAGCCAAAAAATGAGTAAGTTTGGAGAAACTAAGTAAAATATGGATGTAAAAATACAACAACCTAAAAGGAGAGCCCATTCTATCGGCATTTGGGACCAATAAAGCATTACAAAAGTCAATACTATTAAAACTAGAGAAGTTCCTAAATCAGGTTGAAAAAATATTAATAACCAAGGAACAATAACAATTAAAAAAGGTAATAGTAGATCTTTTATCGAAGAAATAGATTTTCTTTCCAGCACTAAAGCAAGAGTTAATATAGTACTCAATTTCGCAACTTCCGAAGGTTGAAACGAAAAAATCCCTAAGCTCAGCCATCTTTGAGCACCATAAATTGATATCCCAAAAAAATATATTAAAAGTAATGAAATTAAAGAACAAAAATAAAGTGGTATTAAATATTTTTTAATTCTTTCTATTGGTATATATGAAATAAAAATAGCTAAAAAATAACCTAAGAAGCCTGTGAAAAGATGATTTAAAAAATCTGATTGTAAAAATTCTCTTTGTACACTTTTTATTAAAATACTTGATATACAAACTAATGCTAGAGGTATAACAAGTAAAGGTGAAAAAACAATTTTTCGATTAATTGTATTTTTATTTTCAAAAAATCTCTTTTTCTTTTTTAGAGCAATCCCCTGGAACATTAATTCTAATTAAAAAATTGTTTTTTAATCAATTGAGCCAACTCTTTAAATCTTATTGAACTCTCTTTATCAGGTTCACTTATTGAAATTGGAACACCCTTATTACTCTCATTGACAAGTGCTATTTCAATAGGAATTTGAGCAAGTAATGGTAAATTGTTTTCCGCAGCTAAGATTTTCCCTCCACCTTTACCAAAAATTTCATATTTTTTATTGGGCATATCTGGTGGAATAAACACAGACATATTTTCCACAACACCCAATAATGGAACCCCAAGTTGCTTAAACATTGCTAATCCCCTTCTTGCATCTTGCAAAGATACCTTTTGAGGTGTAGTTACAACAATTGCACCAGTAATAGGTACAGATTGAGATAAAGATATTTGAGCATCTCCTGTACCTGGAGGTAAATCAATAACCAAGAAGTCCAGATCATTCCATTCAACTTGATAAAGAAATTGCTTTATTATGCTGTTTAGCATTGGCCCTCTCCATATAACTGGTTGTCCTTCTTCTATCAAAAACCCCATTGATACTAATGAGATACCGTATTTATTAATTGGAATTAATCTTTGATCATTACCGCTACCATCAGTTACTTTTGGATTTTCTTCGGTAACTCCCAGCATTGAAGGAGTATTAGGCCCATAAATATCAGCATCTAATAAACCAGTTTTTAAACCTAATTTAGCTAACGAGCATGCGATATTAACTGCAATTGTACTTTTACCTACACCTCCCTTACCGCTACTTATAGCGATAATATGTTTTATGCCTTTTATCTTCTGCAACTCAGGTACATTATTTTCGCTTATAGCATTTGATTGAGATACTTCATTATCAATTTCTATTTGTACATCTTTAACATCCTCAAATTTAAGGAGTATATTTCTAACCTCTTTTACTATTCGCTCTCTCTGAGAATTTGCAAAGGAAGGTAATGAGAGTGTAATTATTATTCTAGGTAAAACTACTCTAACGTTTTTAATCCACGCAAGTTCAATGAGATTTTTCTTTGATCCAGAATCTAGAATCTTTGATAATGAATAATTTGCATCTTCGACTGTAGTCATCAAAATTTTTAATTGTTTTTGTAGGTTAGTCGACTCTCTAAAAGATTAAGAACTATGTCGAACTATCAAATAATAAGAAATTCCCCCCCCTTAAACGAAATTATAAAGGGAAACTACTAATTAACCAAAATTTTATTCTTCAAATATCAAGTTAAATAAATGTCTAAAGAAGCCCCTAAGAATTCAAGAGAGAAAACGAAGAATCTCTTACTAAAATTACAAGATAATATTTGTAAAGGTCTTGAAAATACTGACGGGAAAGCTAAATTTGTGGAAGAATCTTGGCTCAGAGAAGAAGGTGGAGGGGGAAGATCAAGAGTTTTAAAAAACGGTTCAATTTTTGAGCAAGCTGGAGTGAATTTCTCAGAAGTATATGGGAAAGAATTACCTCAATCAATAATCTCACAAAGACCGGAAGCTAAAGGCCATGAATGGTTTGCCACAGGCACTTCGATGGTCCTACATCCTAAAAATCCATTCATACCTACAGTGCATCTTAATTATCGTTATTTTGAGGCAGGACCAGTTTGGTGGTTTGGTGGAGGTGCCGACCTAACGCCATATTACCCATATTTGACTGACGTAAGAAATTTCCATAAAGAACATGGTAATGCCTGCGAAAAAGTTAATAAAAATCTTCATAAGGTTTTTAAGCCATGGTGTGATGAATATTTTTTTTTAAAACATAGAAATGAATCTAGAGGTATTGGAGGCATCTTTTATGATTATCAAGATGGTTCTGGCAACCTTTATAAAGGTAACAATAAAGAGGGTAATGCCTATAAAGAATCTTGTGATATTGGAGACTTAAACTTAAATTGGAATAATTTATTTTCATTAGCAGAAAATTGCGGAGAAGCATTCCTAGATTCATATCAACCAATAATTGAAAAAAGAGTTAACCAGAACTATACAAAAGAGGAAAGAGAATTTCAACTATATCGACGAGGACGATACGTTGAATTCAATTTAGTTTGGGACAGAGGAACAATTTTTGGGTTACAAACAAATGGCAGAACTGAATCTATATTAATGTCATTACCACCATTGGCTAGATGGGAATATGGGTATAAAGCTAAAAAAAGCTCCAGAGAAGATCACCTTACAACAATTTTTACAAAACCTCAGGACTGGCAAAATGATAAAAATCTAGAAAAATTTTGTATAGAAAATAATATTTTTGATTAAATTTTATGAAACTTATTGAAAAAATCTTACTAAATAGGTGTCTTGAATAAAGAACCATCACTTTTTAATTCGAGCCTATCGCTTAATTCATTTTCTAAAGATATTAATTCATCTCTGTGAGCTCTTAACCTAATTAACGTTATTTCTCCACTATCTTCATTGCTTATCAATCTTAATTCAAATTTTTCTTCCCGAGCTGACTTCTTAAAATAAATCATCCCTGATAAAGGACCTCCAATTAGACCTAAAAGAATAGGCCACCATCCCAAAGTTGGATAAATTTGAATAATTACTAACCCTAAAGCACAAGATCCAAACCCTCCAAGCAAACTCAAAAATACTGCTAACAATTTACTAGATACAACTTGACCTTTAAATATTAAGATTCTTTGATCAAAATCTCCACCTGTCTGGTTCCAGCCTCTTAAATCAAGCCATTCGTACATAACAGTTAAAACTTTGATTGGTTTTTGAGAAGAAGTTATTTCAACTACTGTTGTTCTATCCTTGCTCGAAGCTCTTAGAAAAAAAAATAAACCTATTGCGAGAAGAATTGTTAGTAATAATGTTGAATTAAGAGAATAAGTCATTTTTACATATCCAATAATATTAACTATTTTTTCTAATTAGAAATTTATCATAATATAAATAAAGATTCATTATGATTAAAATTAACTTTAAATCCTGAGAAAAACTTTAATCACAAACTTATAAATATAATGTAAAGTAAAAATTGAAATAATTTATCGTTAATACTTATGAATAATGATGAAAAGAATAAAGAAATAACTTTTTCCCATAATGATATAAGTAATGATTTATATAATCTCTACAAGGACTCATCTTATTTAGCCGTAGATACTGAGGCAATGGGATTAATACATGGAAGAGATAGGCTGTGTTTAATACAAATATGTAATGAATTAAATTTAACTGCATGCATAAAGATTGAACTTAACAATTCAGAGTCCCCTAATGTAAAAAAATTATTTGAAGATAAAAAAATAATGAAAATATTTCATTATGCCAGATTTGATGTAGCAGCTTTAAGATGTAATCTTGAAATTAATACAAGAAATATTTTTTGTACTAAAATTGCTAGTAAATTAGCTAGGACATACACAAATAAACATGGATTAAAAGATTTAATCCATGAATTAATAGGAGTAGAATTAGATAAAAGCTCGCAAAGTAGTGATTGGGGTAGTTCGGAAAATTTATCTAATAAGCAAATTAATTATGCTGCCAATGACGTTAGATATTTAATTAAGGCAATGCACAAATTAAGAGTCATACTTGATAGGGAAGGAAGATATGAGTTAGCTCAAAAATGTTTCAAAACTATTCCAGTTTATTCTGAATTAGATATTTTAAAATTTTCGAATATTTTTGAACATTAATTAATCTTCAGTTATAAAATTATCTTCATTTTCTAGAGTCGACATAAGTTGATCTAGTATTTTGGATGAGCTTAATTTATTTCCATTGTCTTTTTCACATATTTTCAAAAGATCTTGTGCAACTTGTCTTTTTTCTTCAATAGTTTTAGAACCTTTTTTTGCAATTTGAATTTCTACTTTTTTTTTTGCTGAAGACAAACTTACACTCAGTAACTTAGCTATCTGTGAGCATGTTGCTAGATATTGCCGATCATTAATAGGATACATAAAAAATTTATAAAACCTTTTTAAATATTACTTGATCAAGTTAACAAATTTAAATTTATATGATCCACAATTTTTTTACTAGCCCCATTTTTACCCATTCTTTTCATTCCGATTTTCACTTGTTTTAATCTGCAATCTTTTTTATTTAGTAAAGTCTCTAAATTATCTATAAGAGTCTTTTTACTATGGCAAACTAATACACTTCCTCCTAATAACCTAGACTGTCTTTTTGCAAATGATTTTGTGAATTGAGGGCCATCGCCAGGAAGAGAAATAGAGGGGATACCAAGTCCAGTTATTTGTTCAGTAGCCGTGCCTGCATTTGACAACCCAACACAGGCCATATTAGCCCACTGATTAAAAGTACTTTTACCTAATAAAATATATTTATCTTTATTTTTCCAAACTGAATCTTCACCAACCAAAAACCTCATATTATTTTGTTCCAAATAACCATTATTTGATAGATAACTCTTAACTATAAAAACATTTGCATTAATACTGAGAGGCAAAAGAATAATCAAATCATTAGATATCTTTAAATCTTCTAAACATTTTAAAAAAATATCGAGATTATTTAGAGCTTCAGGAAATCGACTTCCTATTATTAAAATTAATCTATTGAACATAATAATATTAGAAATTTTTTCATTTTTTTTATCTACAAAATCCATCATTGGATTACCAAAATATTTCGCACTAATATTCTTTTTATTTAAATTATTTGCTGTAATTTCATCTCTCATTATTAAACTTTTACATCTAGTAGACCTCATTAGAAAAGTTTCCCAAGGATCCCATTCAGAGCCTTTAAATTTATGATAAAAATCACTAAAGGCCCATCCAGGTCCATTACTCCATGTATGGTCACTTTTAGGCATGCCGACAAAACTAAAATCACATTTAGAAATCCATGCAAAAAATAAAGGCAATAAATCACCCACGGCAATAATTTTATAATTATCTTTTGACTTACCTCTAACAATTAAAAAGTTTTTAAAAGTATCTACTAAAAACCCCGCAAAAAAATCAAGGAGAAATCCTTTTAAGCTTTGATTACTAAAACCCCCGCTTGGTAATTCCTTGAGATAACCAATTTTGCTAAAATTCTTGGATTTTATAGAGTCAAAAACTTTGCCATGTCCAACCAATGGCATAACTTCAATTTTTTTAATTTTTATTTTTTTTAAGAATCTTTTTATTATTTCTAATGCAATAACATCTTCCCCATGTCCATTGCATATAATTAGTAGAGAATGAGACGCGTTACTGGTAGGATCATTAAGTGATTTAATCATATCTTTATCGGCGGCATGGCCAAGTGGTAAGGCAGAGGATTGCAAATCCTTTATCCCCAGTTCGAATCTGGGTGCCGCCTTTTTTAAATAAGATACTATATTTCCTATAAACCCTTCTAATACCTTAAGTTTTTTATACCTGTTATACATTTTGAGGTGGAATTTAGTGGAATTACTGGTCGGCCAGTGGTCGGCAAGTTGACCACATTTTTATTCAAAAATATTTGTTATGACTTCATTATCACACTTGCGGACTACAGAGGGAACTATATTCCTCACTAGATATGACATTTTCTAGGATTCATTTAATATTATTTAAGAAATAAAAAACCTTATTTAATGTAAACGTCTAGTCGATATCTATAACGCAACTTATTCAATGGATTAATTCATTAATAATGTGGTGGTTCTGATTCTTCTGGAGGAAAATAGGTATCCTCATCATTACCTTTATCTTTCTTTCTAAAATATTCTTCGGATGGATCTAATACATCATTATCGTAATTGCGGGTTTTTTCCATCACTACCTTAGAAATCTTTTACTCTTTACCATTAAATAAATTAACTTTGATATCAAAAGTAACCACTATCCCAATGCTTATAAGCAATAATCCAATAGCAATTTGAGATGAAGGTAAAACCATATAAAACTTATTTCCAGTTATCCTATCGAATCCACTTAAGTATAGATGAAAGATTGAGTAATATTAACTTTAAATAAACCAGCACATTTAAATATGTCAAATGAAGAAAATGATCTTGATATCTATTACGCAGTAGGCAATGCAAATACTCAAAGACAAGAGAATGAAATTGCAGCAATTATTAAAAAAAGGAATGCTTCTGGATGGAAATTAATCTCAACAAGCACGGCAATCGTAGACACTAAAAACCAATTTTCAAACCTTTATCTATTTTGGGAAAAGAAATAGTAATTAATACTGTAGATATTTGTTCCTTTGTTCTAGTAAATTATATACATCAGAAACTCCTCACACACTAATTTCTGATAAGTAAACATCCTTTTCTTTAAATTAGGGTGTTTTTTTATTACCTTATATCCAAGAAAGGAGAACTGGCATATGTGACAATTAAGCAATATTACTCACCCTCCTTTCACGAAAAAGAAATATATGTAATAGTTTATATACGTGTGTAGGAGAGGTTTTACTGAAACAGTGGAAACAAGGAAACACTTTATTCGGTAAAACCATAAAAAGATCTCTAGAAATAGGGGTCTTTTTTTTTCTAATTTTTTTTCGAACGAAGACTTAAATTTAAACAAAATAAAGGGGCATTTATTTGCCCCTTTCAAGTCTTATGCACTCATTATCTAAAAAGTCAGTAAATACTTTTGACTTCTGAATTATTTCTACTCCTGTTGAATGGGAAAAGATATTCTTGACAACCACAAAGTACTTCTACGCGGGTAAAAATACTCTATGAATTTTAAATTAATTGAAGGAAAACAAATTTGGATCTAAGAGGAGATTTCATGCAACTATTCAATACCTTTCCAAAATACTTAACAGAATTTAAATATGCAGGATTAAATCTAAATGAAGCTCCAAAAGAAATTGAGCAATATACTCTAGAGTTTTCAACTCTCTAGGATAAAAAAGTAAAGAAACTCCTACTAATTAGATTTATTTAATTTATTGTGACTGGAAGCTTTTACTTTTTCACAAAGAAAAAACTTTTATTAATTATTTAAAAAAATAATTTATCTAATAGTCATTATCAGCGACACATATCCCTAAACAACGTATCCCATTCGAGGAAGTCCTTTTACAATGATTACACAAAATCTTATCTTTATCTAGAGAAACTCGAGATTCTTTTTTGGTTTTATCACTTATCAAATTAAAATTAAGCTCACAAGCTTCCATTATGGTTTTTTTTGCTTGCATCGATATTAACAACAAAAGAAGGATTAGCGTTTGAAGAGGGTATATCCATAATCTTTACAGATTCTTTTGGTTCATCAATAACTTCACTTTCCTTAGGATTCTCATCTACAGCACAAGCCTCAAGGGCTTCTCTAAGAAGGGAATCAAAAGTTGCTCCAGGTAATCTATGTCTTGCAACCTCAAGAAAAGTTCTTGGTAATGATTCAGAAGCAGCATCTCTTAACGCAGGATTATTCTTTCTATGATCTTGTTCTTCTTCAATGGATTTGATAAATCTCAGTGTTACATCTTTTTTAGTAGATGCTTTTATCAAAGTATCATTTTCAGAATTTGTAGAATTTGATTCATTCTCAAGATCACTTAGCCTTTTCTCAAGACTATTCAAAACCTCATTAGCTTCTTTACTTATGTGAGATAATTGTCCGTCAGATAAATTTGGCAAATCAGCAACAAAAACCTTTCCATGATCTCTCAAAGTTAAAAAAGTTGGACGGGGCCCTTGATTTTGGCGCCCATTAAAATCTGAATTATTACTTATTGGTCTTTTTGGAGGAGTAGGTCCAGCTGAACTACGTCTACGTGTAATTCTTTGATTATTTTCAAAGGGCATTGGATTAAAGTTAAATGTATTTACTTAAATTTCCGATATAACTCGGCGGTATTTTTATTATATTACACCTAACTTTTTCATTTGTGTAGATAAATTTAATTTGTAATTTCTCAATAAAATTATATTTAAGCGATTTAAATTATTATTTCAGGCAAAAAATTATTCTCTTTTGAATTATCTTTCTTCACGACCCTCCCCAAGACCCAACTTGATATTTCGTTGGCATCACAAATATTTAAAATCTCATCCTTATGTTTCTTATCAATTATTAAACAAAACCCAACCCCTAGATTAAAGGTATTCCAAAAATCTGGTTCAGGAATCTGACCAACATCCTTTAAAAATTCAAATAAAGCAGGTATTTTCCAAGATTTTGTATCTATGTAAGGTATAAAATCAGAGGGCATACATCTAGGTAAATTTTCAGGAATCCCTCCACCAGTGATATGAGACATACCCTTTATTTCAATATTCTGAGATAAAATTTTATTTACAATTTTAAAATAAATTTTTGTAGGTTTTAATAATTGATCATAAAAATCTAAGTGATACTTTTTTTCAAATTGTTTCTCAATTTGATTATTATTTTCAATTATTTTTCTAACTAAGCTAAATCCATTACTATGAATTCCGTTACTCTGTAACGCGATTATCAAATCATTTTCACATATGTTTTTACCATTAATTAATTGTTCTTCGTCAACTATTCCAACACAAAACCCTGCCAAATCATACTTATTCTTTGAGTAAAATCCTGGCATCTCAGCAGTTTCTCCTCCAAGTAAAGAACAATTATTTTCTCCACAGCTATATGCAATACCTTTAACAACCTCTAATAATTGATTTTTTTCAAGCTTGCCCGTAGCAATATAATCAAGAAAAAATAGCGGCTTTGCCCCAGTTGTAATGATATCGTTCATACACATTGCGACTAAATCAATACCTACTTCAAAATGAAAATTTTTGTTTTGCGCTAATTCTAATTTTGTACCAACACCATCAGTCCCCGATACTAAGACAGGTTTTTTTAAACCTTCAACGGGTATTTTAAATAGACCGCCAAACCCCCCAATCCCCTCTATGACATTAGATGAATGAGTTGAATCAACAGCTTGTTTGATTTCTGAGACAAATTCTCTCCCAGCTTCTATATCGACTCCTGATGTTTTGTAATCCATAAAATAAAAATGATAGACTTCGCCTATATAGATATTCCTCCGTAGATTACTTTTGTCCAGTAATTATTTATTAAATAGATTTATTTTTTAAAACAACGTGAACAAGATAATAAGAAAAACAGAAGAACTTTCACAATGGCGAGCAAGTCTCAAAAGTGATATTAATTTCATCCCAACTATGGGTAATCTTCATGATGGTCATCAAAAATTAATATCAATTTCAAAAAGTTCAACTTGTAATATTAACTTAGTAAGTATTTTTGTTAATCCACTTCAATTTGACAGCAAAGAAGATCTCAAAAGCTACCCTAGAAGTATTGATAAAGATATTGAAATTGCTTTTTGTAATGGGGCAGATGCAATTTTCATTCCAAATGTAATTGATATCTTTCCCCCCAATAATAAAAGTATAAGTTACTTGAAAGCTTCTAAAGAATTATCTTCAGCTTTATGTGGGCTAAAAAGAGTTGGTCATTTTGACGGGGTGTGCACTGTTGTATATAGATTACTAAAACTTGTACAACCCAAAAATCTTTATTTAGGAGAAAAAGATTGGCAGCAAATACTAATCATAAAAAACCTTATAGAAGAAAAAAACTTGAAAATCAATATTGTCTCAGTTCCTACTCAAAGAGATTCTGATGGTGTCCCATTTAGTTCGCGTAACAAGCTTTTATCTAAAAATGAAAGGAATATTCTCAAAATATTTTCAAAGGAATTAAGCCATGCGAAAAATATTTTTAAGAAGGATAAAAAGATTGATTTAAAACAACTAACAAAAAAACTCGAATCAAAAAATATTTCAGTTGAATATTTGGAACATCTAAATCCATATAGTTTGAAAAAAGTTCAAGCAAAAGATAATCTTTCAATTTTAGCTGGTGCGATAAAATGTGGACAAACAAGATTAATTGATCACGTTTTTCTTATGAAAAGAAATCCAATTATTGCGATTGATGGGCCAGCAGGTTCAGGAAAAAGTACTATAACAAAGTTAATTGCCAAGGAGTTAAATCTTTTATATCTAGATACTGGAGCAATGTATAGAGCAATAAGTTGGCTCTTTATGAAAGAAAAGATTGATTATGCTAAAGAGTCAGAATTAAACAAAATTCTTCGTGATATTTCTATTATTTTCAAGTCAAATTCTTGTTCACAACAAGATGTATTCATAAATCATTTTTGTGTTACTGAAGAAATACGTTCACAAGAAATAAGTTCGATTGTTTCTAAAGTTTCTTCAATAAAAAAAGTTAGAGAATTTTTGGTTAATGAGCAAAGAAAAATTGGTAAATCTGGTGGCTTAGTGGCTGAGGGGAGAGATATAGGAACAACAGTTTTCCCGGATGCAGAAATTAAAATATTCCTAACAGCTAGTATTGACGAAAGAGCAAAAAGAAGAAAGTCTGAATTAGAATTAAGAGGCAATGAAGAAATAGACTTCAATCAATTAAGAGAACTTATAAGAAAAAGAGATTTTGAGGATTCAACAAGAGAAATTTCTCCTCTCAAAAAAGCAAACAATGCAATTGAACTTATTACAGACGGTTATACGATTAATGAAGTGGTAGAAAAAATTATTAACATCTACAATTTAAATATTCCTAAAGAAATTCAACTCGAATAAACTAACAAATAGTATCTAAAAAAACACTTACAGAGTCCTCTAAAATATCAAGGACATGATCAAATCCCTCATCTCCTCCAAAGTAAGGATCGGGGACTTCTATCTCTTGAAAAATTGATCTGAAATTTTGTATCTTTTTTATTGAAGAAAAATCAGATAATGATTCTCTAGATTTTAGATCAATAATATTTTGAAAATTTGAGTCATCCATAGCAACTATATAGTTAAATTTTTCGAAATCATTAGAATTTATTTGCCTAGCTCTACTTAAAATTTCTACACCCCTTTTTTGTGACGCTATTCTCATTCTAGTATCAGCCTTCTTCCCTATATGCCAACTGCCAGTCCCTGCAGAATCAACAATAAAACAATCATTTAATCCTTTTTTATTAATTAAATCCAGAAATATAGCTTCGGCAGCAGGAGACCTACAGATATTACCTAAACATACAAAAAGAACAGATTGTTTTTTCATCTAATTTGAAATATCCAAAATTATAAAACTTTATTAGTAGAAAATAATATTTTATTAATTAAGGATTCTGTGAAATCCTTCCCAAATAAACTTGATAACATTGGCCTTGCTGGGTCTTTATCCCTTCTGTAGTTCAAATAATTATTTTGGCCCTTAATTAATTTTTGCTGTAAACCTTGCCCAACTTCCTCACTTTCAAAAAGAATTTTTAGATACAAATTCAAATATTCTTTGAATGAATAATAAAGCTGATTTTCTATCAAATTATCACTATCTTGTTGCTTTGGTAATCTAGACCAGATCAATCCTGGGGAAAAAAACCTTGCTACATCCTCAGACATTCTTTCAGCTACAGGGAGAGATGAATGACAAGATTTTTTAAGTTTTATTAGTTGCTCTAATAATTCAGAATTAAACTGATTTTCGACTTTTAAAGATGGCTGAAAATCTAAAACTAATAAATGACTATTAGGTAAAGAAACAAAATCTACACCTAGGAATGGAATGTTATAGGTAGTATTTGGGATAATTAAAAAATTCAAAACAGAATAATTTGGACTATTAATACATACAGCTCTTGCGAGATTAATTCTTTTCTGATGAGTTGCTCCCCATGTGCAAAGATTTACATTATTTTTTGATTTTTTTGAACCATAAGTAGACTCTTTGTAAGAAAAATCAGAAGGTATTTTATGTTCCGCGCAATGATATTTGGCTAACTGAGAAATTAAGAGTTTTATAAATTTAGCCCATCGCCATTCCTGGCTATAAAAAATAGTATTTTGAATTAGCATTTATTCTAGGGGATTATGATTTAAGGTAAAAAGAAAATTATTAATGAAATTATCAGTCCAAGTTTCACCAAAAAATGTTTTAAATAACTTGTCAGCAGGATCTTTTTCAGCGCTGTATTTATCGTAATCTATGTGATTATTTTTTATTTGTTCAAAAGTTAAAAATTGATTATTTTGCTTTAGTTTAGTATTTATTAAATAATTACTAACAAAAGAACAAAAAATATTATTTAAATCGTTGTCAAGATTTAATTTATTACCTCTACAAATCATTACCCATGGCGAAAAATATTTTTTTGAATCATATATATTTTTCATTTTGTTATTATCAAATACAGAATACTGGTTTTTTATAAAATCTAAACTTGAGCAATATTTCTGAAGGTACGTTTTTTCCTGAATTAACGGTTGATAATCAAAAATAGCTAGTAATTTTTGAGAAGTTCCAAACCATAAAATATCTGCTCCTAATATAGGAAACTCACTTTTGAAATTTGGATAAGCAACAGTGTTAAAAACCTGGAGCTTATCTCCTCCATCTAATTTAGTAATTCTCCACTTTCTATATTGTGGGGATTCAAAAAGCCAATTTTTAATAATATATTTCGAGTCTTTATTATGATGTTCTTTGAATTCTTTTGATATTTCTAATTCTTTACCATCTAAATTTTCAATATTAGTCTTCACAAAATTTTTTAATGATTCAAACATAGATATTAAGTTTCTGTACTCCCCTTCCTAACTTTCTTTGTAAGATAATTAAATACAATCTTTCCTAATACAGCTATTAAGTTACCTTCAAGCTCCTTAAACATTTTCATATTATAAGTAAAAGCCTGATTAGCTTCATCAATGATTTGATCAGCGATATTTTGATTTATTGGGAGTTGGTTGAGAGTATTGGAGTAATCTTCTTTGAATTTTTTTTCATCATCAATATTTTTAAATTCATAAAAGTTTAAACCATTATTTCCATCTAAATTTAAAGCTTTTTTTGCTATTTTTTTTAAAATTTGACCTCCAGATAAATCTCCTATATAGCGGGTATAGTGATGGCCAACTAATAGTTCAGGAGATTTTTTTGCCACCAAGTGAATTCTGTTGACATATTCTTTCGCCGATTTAGAAATATTAATTTCATTCTGCCAATTATCCCCAAAATAAAATTTCAAATCACTTTCAAGTGTTTCTTTTCTAAAAAGTGATTTAAAGCCGATAGGTTTTATTACGGGATGTTCCTCTTGAACCAATCTTTCAATTTCTTCTTCCATAGCTTCATAAACAAAATATAAATCACTTATAAGTTTTCTATATGATTTTTTTTCAACAACACCTTTTAAAAAACAAGCAACAAAGCCAGTATTTTCAGCCATTGTATGGGATTTTTTTGTCCCTTCTTTTAATTGTCCTGCAAGAGCAACTGCCATTTATGTTTTTTCACAAATTATATATATACATTTAATGTACAAGGAAAATATATAAAACAGCTAATTATTGTTACCAGTGGATGTTGTAGAGAATAAATTGTAAAGTTCTTTACAAACTAAAAAAAGATTATCCTTTTGTTCCTTCTGAGGTAAATGAGTCCCTGTCATCTCCCACTCCCCGATAGTAGCTACTTTCCATCTCTCAGAAGGAATTATCATTCCGCGCATTATTATTCCTAACAACTTAGGTACTCCATTTCCACAATTATTTTCAATTCTCAACTGTAGTAAAACTGCTCTACATTCTATACTTGGGCTCCACCCTGGAAAATGGAAAGAAAAATCAATAGTATTAAACCAATCTCCATCATTTGAGTTGTCCCAAGGACTAAAATTAACACTCGCATCTGGGAAATATTTACGAAATAATGCTGCAGTAGAGGCTATCTTATTAGCTATCTCAACATTGCTAACATCTGAACTTGCATTCATGAACACTAATAACCTTTGATTGAAATTGACATAATTCTTTCAGCCTTGCTTATTAAATTCTTTTTCTTTTAACAAAGATGTTGAAATGCTGATTATTAAACTATTATCTATTCACATTTGAATAATTAATTTCTAGGTTTTAAAGAATATCCTTAATTTCGATTTAAGATACCAAAATACTTAATTAGTTTACTTTTTTACTATTAAATCAAGTGCTATGACAAAATTTGAAAAATTAAATTTACCAACAGAAGGAGAGTTAATTACTTTTAATAAAGGCAAGCCAAATGTTCCTAATAATCCTATTGTTCCCTACATAAGAGGTGACGGTACTGGAGTGGATATTTGGCCAGCCACTCAGATTGTTCTTGATGAAGCAATAAAAAAAAGTTATGGAAATGAAAGAAAAATAAATTGGTTCAAAGTATTTGCAGGCGATGAAGCTTGTGAGATATACGGAACTTATAACTATCTCCCACAAGATACTATTGAGGCTATAAGACACTTTGGAGTTGCAATTAAAGGTCCCTTAACAACTCCTATTGGAGGTGGGATTAGATCTTTAAATGTTGCATTAAGGCAAATTTTTGACTTATATAGTTGTGTTAGACCTTGTAAATACTACTCAGGTACTCCTAGTCCTCATAAAAATCCACAAGATTTAGACGTAATCGTTTATAGAGAAAATACAGAAGATATTTATATGGGTATTGAATGGGAAGCAGATGATCCTACATGCATTGATTTAATTAATCATCTAAATACTATTGTAATTCCAAATAGTAAAAATTTAAAGAATAGATCTATACCAGACGGTTCAGGTATTGGGATAAAACCCGTAAGCAAGTTAGGAAGTCAAAGGCATATCAGAAAGGCTATAGAACATGCAAAAAGATTATCAGGGAACAAAAAGCATGTGACTCTAGTTCACAAAGGCAATATCATGAAATATACAGAAGGTGCCTTTAGAGATTGGGGATATGAATTAGCAGTAAATGAATTCAGATCAGACTGCATTACGGAAAGAGAAAGCTGGATTTTAGACAATACTCACAAAAATCCAGAAATTACCATCGAAAATAATGCTAGGAAGATAGACCCAGGCTATGACAAGCTAACAAGTAATAAAAAAGCATTTATTTGCGAAGAAATAAAAGAAGTAATAGCCTCAATATCAAATTCTCATGGAGATAACAAATGGAAAGAACTAATTATGGTTGATGATCGAATAGCAGACAGTATTTTCCAACAAATTCAAACAAGGCCTCAAGAATATTCTATTCTTGCGACCTTGAACTTAAATGGAGATTATATTTCTGATGCCGCTGCTGCAATTGTGGGAGGCTTAGGTATGGCTCCAGGAGCTAATATTGGAGATCATTCAGCAATTTTTGAAGCAACGCATGGAACAGCTCCAAAACATGCGGGATTAAACAAAATTAATCCAGGTTCGGTAATTCTTAGTGGAGTAATGATGCTTGAATATTTTGGTTGGAATGAAGCAGCGAATCTGGTTACTTCTGGAATTAGTAAAGCTATTGAAGAAAAAAAAGTCACATATGATCTGGCACGATTAATGGAACCAAATGTAGCGCCACTATCCTGCAGTGGTTTTGCTGAAGCAATTATCTCAAATTTTTAATTGAAAAATTATTTTTATTTTCTAAAATACTCCATACTTTTATTAATGAATCTTGGTTACCAATATTTCCTGGAAATGTCACGATTGGAAGATCCTCATCATTTTCAAGTTTAAAAGTAACTAAAGAAACCCCAGTAATTATTTGTCCTTGCAAATAAACATAAGTTGCTTTAAATCCATTACTAAGAATTACATTTGAAGTTATTCCCCCTTTAGATACTAAATACCCTATTTCATTTTTTAAATCTGAAACTAATTCAGAAATAAAATGAGCAAGAGAATTATAAAAATTTACTTGCTCATCTTTGTTAACTAAAGAAACTTCTTTTCTTGAGGTAAATAATACGGGCGTATTTTCTTGCATTAATATAGATCTGATATGTGCTAAAAATTTGTTTTTAAACAAAACCAATTGATCCTCATTATGTTTTAATTTAGAAATTCTGAAAAATTCAAATACATCTAATTCTATTGGTGCACAATCACTTATTTCTAAGAATTCTTTTAGTTGTATTGTTGAAAGTTCTGTATAAGATCCAATTACTAAAAATCCTGGAAGGAATTTTTTTTGACTATTTTTTCTTCTAAGAAGTGAGTAAAAAAATGGTTCTTGAGGATTATCTTTTACAGCAGAAATTGAACTTATAAAGCTTGCAGCGGTCCTAAAAAGAAATTTCTTTTCTTTACTTAATTTTTTTATTGATAAAGAAAACTTTTTAAGTTGTGAATAATTCTCAACATCAACAATTACATGAGAGTTTTCTTTTAAATTTCTGATCTTATCAAAAATAATATTTTTTTCTTTACTTTCGAGAACTTTTAATTCGGATAATTTTAAATTTTGAATATCATTTAATTTAATTTGAGATTTGCTTTTCTGAAATAATAATTTTTTGATATTACTTGTTTTGTATCCAAAAATTTTATCTTTGGCAAAAATTGTTTGACTTACAGGAACGTTATTAACAAAATGGTCTCCATCAATTGTTATTCTTTTACCTTCAATAAATGCTGGAATATGGAAAGTAGCATCAAAAGGTCCCAGACATTCATTAATGATTTTAGGCTCTAAGAAATTATGACCACGAAGAGTGGAATCACCTCTACTTACAAAAATAAATTCTTCTTCTTTATATGATTCCTTTGATATTATTTTTTTAAGGGCATCACAAATTTCTACTAATCTTAATTTTGCGTCATTTTCTGATAAAGACCTAGTATTAGCCAAAATAAAAAATAAATTAGATTTGCTTTTAAATCCTTTGATTAAAGTGGAATAGTCCCATTTCAAAAGCAATAAACAATTGTTTACTGTTTGAGAACCTGTCGGATCATCATCGATCACTATAACTTTCATAATTATCAGTAATTACTTAAAAGTATTTATTAGTATTGAGGCATCTAATATTTGGGAGGAATTTGGAGGAATCAAAATTTTTTTTAATCCATTAACTAAAGAATTGCGTGGACTGGTCCATGGTTCAAGACATACCATTTTTCTGGGAGGATCACTCCAAATTACCCCTAAATCGAAAGGCGAAGGATGAACTAAAGTAACTTGTCTTTTAAAAAGATTATCTCGGAAAGAACTTCTTCCTGAGGTATACATAAGTAAATCAATTCCATTATTAATATTTTTTAACTCATCACAAGTATTTCTTAAGAAATTATTTTTTTGGTCCTGACAGTTTATCGGGCTATCTATGAAATCTAAGTTTTTAAAATCTGAAATATTAAAATAAGGATGCAATCCAAAATTTACTGGCATCTCAATATTAGTTTTATTTTGAATATTAATTATAAATTTCAAGCAACTAATTTCTAGAGAAATCTCAATTTTGAGCTCAAAATTATATGGATAAAAAGTTTTAGTTGTTTCAGAATCCTGTAAAATCAAAGAAAGAGAATTTTTTTTATAATTTATGCAATGTTGCCATTGCAAATCCCTGGCAAAACCATGTTGCATAAATTGCTTATAATTTTTCCCAAATAAAGAATTAGGGATATCAAGATTTCCGCAAATCGGAAAAAGGATTGGGATTCCCCCTCTAATGCTTTTTGCTTTATCAATAAATCTTTTTTCATCAAAATATAATATTTCTTTTCCATCAGCAACCCAGTTAGTGATAAGACCACCCCTCTTAGGGCAAAAGTTAATATAATTCTTTGCGTCTAATTGAAAAACATAAATACCTTTTTTATCATCAACAGAATTAACTTTCACAAAAATCTCTCTACAAAGAATCAATCCAATCAAGTATATGTTGATTAACTAATTCGGGGACTTCATCATGAGGACAATGACCAGCATCAAGAATAACTTCTTTAGTATTTTCAGGGCCATATTTTTTATAAAGAAGTCTTTTACTAGCTGTATTCATCCAAGGATCTTTACCTCCCCATAAAAGTAAAAGTGGAGATTTCAACTTTTCGAACAATTTATCAAAGGGTTCTCCTTGGACACCCGCAGGATTGAAAACACTTTTAAAAACGTTAAAGGCACCAGGATCCAGTGAAGGTTTTCTTATTGAATCAATGAGATAGTCGTCAACATTAGTTTGGTTTTTATAAACATTATTTAATGCTTTTTTAATGTTTACTCTTCGTCTCATACTTTCAAATATGGTTCTTTGAAGAAAAATATTGCCTCGCAAAAATGTTTCAAAAAAAGTTTTTAAAGATCTTTGTAAGAAACTGTTATTTGATACTTTTTCTTCACTAAACATTCCAGCAGCATTAAGTAAAACTACTCCTGCAGATAATTCTTTTAGTTCTGCACTTGCTGCTAGAGATGCATACCCACCTAAAGAATTACCAACAATCACTGTTGGTTTTTTAATTACTTCTTTCACATATCTTGCAACTTGATCTTTCCAAAGATGACTTGAATACTGGACATCTGTTGGCTTGGGACTTTTTCCAAAACCCAAAAGATCTATTGCATGAACCTCATATTTATGACTCAAAACAGGGATATTAAAACGCCAATGATCAGTGGAAGCTCCAAACCCATGTATCAACAAAATTGCGCATGATTTTATACTTTCTTCTTTAGGTTTTACAGTAACAGTGTGTATTGGATAATTCAAAAAATTCCATGCATAATTAGCATCATCACTTATAAGCACTGATTTTTCCATTTAACAAATTATTTATATTTTATGATTCTAGTAAAATTATTCGTTAAAGAAGACCTACTGGATCAGCCGCAACATCATCTGAAATTTTATTATCACCACCGGGGGGCTTGTCTTTCAAAACAATTCTTAAAAGGACAGGCGCAAGGAACGTCGTTCCAATAACCATTAATAGAATTGCCGCCTCAAGAGAGGGAGTTAACAGGCCTGCGCTTGTACCTAAACCAAGAAAAATTAATCCAACTTCTCCTCTTGGCATCATCCCTAAGCCAATAACTAATCTATTTGTAGGCTTATCACTCGAGAAAACCCATCCAGCAGCAATTTTTCCAATAATTGCAACAACCAATAAAAATCCTGCGACTATAAGTGCAGATCTACTTGCTGGATCAAGTGGATTAATAACTGATAAATCCATACCAGCTCCTACTAATACAAAAAAGATAGTTGCAAATAATGAAACCAATGGCAAAACTGATTGTTGAATTGCATGGTTATTTTTCGAACTACTAAGAATTAAACCAGCTGCAAAAGCACCTAAAGCCGCTTCAAGTCCTATCGCTGTAGCTACAAAGCAACATAAAACAAGTATTACAAAAGATGCCACAACTACTGCTCCGGGGGCCTTTAACCTATCGAGGAGCCAATCAAATCCAGGGGCTGCTGTACGACTTAATGCTATAGCGGCAATGACAAATACAACAGCTGCTGCAACTAATTTGACTATAGGAGCAATTTCTAAGGAACCTCCCGCAGCAAGAGCCACAACAACTGCAAGAATAACAATCCCGAAAATATCGTCTAAAACTGCTGCACCAATTACAATTTGACCTTCCCTAGTTTTTAAATATCCTAATTCGCCAAAAACACTTGCGGTAATACCTATACTTGTAGCCGTCATTGATGCTCCTGCAAAAACTGCCGGAATTAGATCGACCTGAAAAATAAACATTAAGCCAAAAGTTCCAAAAGCAAAAGGTAAAATTACACCTGCCATAGCAACTGTAAAAGCTTGTGCACCAACTGCAACTAATTCCTCTAATTCACTTTCTAATCCTGTTAAGAAAAGAAGTGCATATAATCCAAGTGTTGCAACAGCTTGAAGAGAAGGAAAACTTTCAAAATAAACGTCAGGAACAACTTCTGGCGGTATTGATGCCAACGAACTTATTAAATTTACTAATCCTTGATTTAATTCTGTGTGAGCAGAGGGTGGTATCAGTAAATGAAAACCAGATGCTCCTATAACAACTCCTGCCAAAAGCTCTCCCACAATAGTAGGTAAACTTAGTCTTACTAATACTTCCGCTAAGGCTCTGGCAGCTAAAAATATCAATAGAAATCTTATTACTCCTATGAGCGTCTCAGCAACTTCTAAATCATGTGCACTTAATTCAGCAAGTAAAGGATACATTTTAAATGCGAGGGAAATTAAACTATCTAACTGGAAGATAGTTTATGAAGGGCCCACTTTTTCAAGTATGTAAAAAAAAGCAAAAATACTCAACAAGTGTGGATCTGAAGTTACAACAAAGACTTCATAAAAAAACTGGCTAAGGTCTGTTATATGTCAAATTCAATGAAAAGCAACGAACCCTTTGATCTGCGCTTGCCAACTCCAGGCTGCTATTTAGATCCTGAGAAAGCTGGCATGGATTCAGATGCTCTTTTTAAGGGAATGACAGAGCATTTATTCTTTACTCTTGGCAAATTAGCAACTTCAGCAAGTCCTCATGACCTGTACATGGCTCTGAGTTACGCAGTCAAAGATAGATTAATGACAAGATATTTAGCTAGTGAAGAAGTAATAAGAAAAAAGCCTCAAAAAACTGTCGCTTATTTATCAGCAGAATTTTTAATAGGTCCACAATTAAGCAATAATTTATTGAATCTTGGCATAACACAAGAAGCAGAAGATGCTTTAAAAAGATTCGGAATAGAATCATTAGCAACAATTCTTGAAGTCGAAGAAGAGCCAGGCCTAGGTAATGGTGGTCTTGGGAGACTTGCGGCTTGTTATATGGAGTCTTTAGCATCCTTACAAGTCCCTGCAGTGGGTTATGGAATTAGATATGAATTTGGAATATTTAACCAGTTAATACGAGATGGTTGGCAAGTTGAGGTTACTGATAAATGGCTCAAAGGTGGTTGGCCATGGGAATTACCTCAACCTGACGAATCATGTTTTGTTGGCTTTGGGGGACGAACCGAGAGTTATAGAGACGACAAAGGTAACTACCGATCAAGATGGATTCCCTCTGAACACGCAATTGGTGTTCCTCATGATGTTCCCGTACTAGGCTACAGAGTAAATACATGTGACAGATTAAGATTGTGGAGAGCTGATGCAACCGAGAGTTTTGATTTTTATGCTTTCAATATTGGTGATTATTATGGTGCGGTAGAAGAAAAAGTTGCCTCTGAAACTTTATCTAAAGTTCTCTATCCAAATGATGGAACTGATGAAGGTAGAAGATTAAGACTCAAACAACAACATTTTTTTGTCAGTTGTTCTCTCCAAGATATGTTGAGAAGTCTTGAAAAAAGATCTATCCCCATAACAGAATTTGCCAACCATTGGACTGTTCAATTAAATGATACTCATCCCGCGATTGCGGTTGCTGAGTTAATGCGTCTATTAATAGATCAGTATCAATTAGGTTGGGACAATGCATGGAAGATAACTACTTCATCAGTAGCATACACAAACCATACATTGCTTCCTGAAGCCTTGGAAAAATGGGATTTAAGCCTATTTAATGATTTACTTCCTCGTCATTTAGAAATTATTTACGAGATAAATTGGAGATTTTTACAACAATTAAGACTACGATACCCAGGTGATGACAAGATTTTAAAAAAACTTTCTATTATTGATGAAGAAGGTTCCAAGTCAGTGAGAATGGCTCATTTAGCTACTATTGGAGCTCATCACATTAATGGTGTTGCTGCACTTCACTCTGACCTAATCAAAAGGCAACTTTTCCCAGAGTTTGCAGAACTATGGCCTGAAAAATTTACAAATATAACAAATGGAGTAACACCTAGAAGATGGGTTGCATTAGCAAATCCCTCTTTATCTAATTTATTAGAAAAAGAAGTGGGCCCAGATTGGATAACAAATATGGAACTGCTAAAAAAATTAGAAAAGAAAAAAGATGATACAAATTTCCTTCAAGAATTTGAGGATACTAAATTACTTGGAAAAAGAAAGCTTGCAAGTTTTATTCATTCAAAAACAGGAATATTAGTAGATCCTTCAAGTCTTTTTGATGTACAAGTAAAAAGGATACATCAATACAAAAGACAGCATTTAAACGCTCTGCAAATTATTACTCAGTATTTAAGAATAAAAAATGGTACGAGCAATTCTAAAGCTCCGAGAACAGTTATTTTTGGAGGGAAGGCTGCTCCTGGCTATTTTATGGCTAAATTAATTATCAGATTTATTAATGGCATTGCAGATGTTGTTAATTCAGATCCTGATATGGAAGGACTTCTAAGAGTAGTTTTCTTACCTGACTATAATGTAAAACTTGGAGAAATAGTTTATCCAGCAACAGACCTTTCTGAGCAAATTTCTACTGCTGGTAAAGAAGCATCAGGAACTGGAAATATGAAATTTGCAATGAATGGAGCTTTAACTATAGGAACTCTTGACGGTGCAAATGTAGAATTGAGAGATCTTGTTAAAAAGGAAAATTTCTTTCTTTTCGGAAAGACTGAAAGTGAAATAATGCATTTAAAAAATAATGGTTATTCTCCAATGACTTTCATTGATAAATGTCCTGAGCTAAAAGAAGTAATTCGTTTAATCGAAATTGGTCATTTTAGTAATGGAGATAAAGAATTATTTAAACCTTTATTAAATAGTTTGACTGGAAATGATCCATTTTTTGTAATGGCTGATTTCGAGGACTATTTAAATAAACAAGATGAAGTTAGTAACTTCTGGAATAATAAAAAAGCGTGGAATAAAATGGCTTTATTAAATACTGCAAGATCAGGATATTTTTCTTCAGACAGATCTATAAGAGAATATTGCGAATCTATTTGGAAAGTTTCACCTATGCCAGTTGAAATTACATGTGATATTGAAGAAGTTACTAGTTAAATTTATTATTCAGTATTGATATATAGATTTTTAGTGACTTGGGAGCTAAATATTCAGAAATTTCTTGAAATTTAACTGTCATATTTTTAGAAAGTTTAATATTAAAAATCCTCTCAATTAAAGCTTCAATAGAGTTTGAATAAGAATTTACATTTTCAAGTTTTTCTATTGTATCTGTAATCTTTATATCAAAAATTTGTTGATTATTTTTAACAGATTTGTCTTTATTATCTTTATCAGATAATTGATTTTGTAATTCTTCACTAACTTTGGTACGCAGAGTTCTAAAAGATTAGATAAGGGTCCAGTTTAATTACTATTGTTGTTTAAAATTAGGAAATCTTGAAATTAAACGATCATGCTCTTTATAAAATTTCTATCAATCACGGCATTGATATGGTTCTTCTTTCAAAAAAGTGAATTAAGTTAGATCATACTATTGCGTTATTTAGGCATAATTGTAGGACCATCAAATAATTCATCATTTTCATCCAGAGAGTCTGGACTATCAGGCAATGGAATTTCAATACTAGTCACCAAAGTAATAACATCCCTTAATCTCATTGAGTCTGCAAACCATCCCATTGCTTGTTCAGCATCTCCTCTTTTTTCGGCATCATTTGCTTGGTCTTCATGAGCTTCTGCTAATAATGAGAGCCAACAAAGGCATCTTGCTTGAACTATAGAAAGATCTAGATCATTTGGTTGAGATTTAGAAATACGTTCATGCTCTTGCTGAATTAAGAGTTTTAAACGCATATCGTGCAGCTTAGCCATAAAAGCTTTATTACTAATTACACGCTAGCTAGAGAGTTGCAAATATGCACGCATACTACATATAGTTTATCAACTAAAACGGGACTGGAGGGAATCGAACCCACGACCTACGGTTTAGGAAACCGTTGCTCTATCCTACTGAGCTACAGCCCCATGAGATGTTTTTTGGGGTAATAAGTATTATGCTAAATGAAAGCAGGAGAGGCAATCGCAAAAATGTTTTATTTTGTTTTGAAAATAAACCTTTTTGAGGAAAGTCCGGGCTCCCATATGGTCAGGCTTGCTGGGTAATTCCCAGTGCGGGTAACCGTGAGGATAGTGCCACAGAAACATACCGCCTAATACTTTATGTACGGTAAGGGTGCAAGGGTGCGGTAAGAGCGCACCAGCAACATTGAGAAGTGTTGGCTAGGTAAACCCCGGTTGGGTGCAAGGCTAAGTAGATTTATGACCATTAAAAAATCTATTTGTAAGCGCCGCTTGAGGCTGTGGAGTAATTCCAGTCCTAGATAGATGATTGCCCATCTTATTAAGATGAACAGAACCCGGCTTATGACCTGCTTTCTACTTAATGAAAAAACTTAATCTATATGGATTACTTAATTGATGACAAAAGAATTGAACAAATTATTAAGTTTTTAAATTCGCTTGATATAAACTCAAAAAGATTTATTGAAATTATCAACCAAAAAGATAAATTAATACTTCATACTTTCAATGAAGCATTAACACACTCCTCAGCAAACAAGATAGTTAATTATGAAAAATTAGAATTCTTTGGAGATGCTGTTCTCAGATTGTCAGCATCAGATTTTATAGAGAGAACATATAACGATATGAATGTGGGTAATAGATCAGAACTTAGATCTCAAATAGTAAGTGATGAATGGTTAACTGAATTAGGTAAAAAAATATTTATAGAAAAAGTAATAATAAAAGGGCCCAAAGCAATGGGTGATGAGAATTCAAAAGATACTATAATTGCTGAAACTAGTGAAGCATTAATTGGCGCAATATATAAGTGTTTTAATTCAATATATGAAGTCAATTTATGGTTAGATAATTTTTGGAAAAAAGATGCCGAATTATATTTAGAAGCACCACATAAATATAATGCCAAGTCAGCATTACAAGAATGGTGTCAAAGTCAAAGATTTAATTTACCTACTTATAAAGTATATGAAGTATCTAAAAATCATGGAGACCCAAAAAGATTCTCTTGTGAAATATATATAAATGGATCAAAAAAAGCTAGCAGTTTTGGGCATTCTCATAAAAAGGCCGAAAAAAATGCTGCGAGTATTCTGATAGAAAAGATTTTCCAGAGAAAGAAAAGTTAAATATTTAAACAATTTCCAAATTATTTAATTGAAATGTTACTAGCTTGTCCCAATTGCCTCCCTCAAAAAGAACAGCTGCTGTTTTATTAGTTACTCTTTGTACAAATCCTCTGTAACCTCTATAAATAGAATTAAGATCTTTAACTACTACTATAGAACCGGGTAGTATTGGTTTATTCGAAAATTCCATAGAAATAATTTACATACATACTATGATAAATCATGATGAATGGTTAGTTGTTGGCTTAATAACATCTCCTCAAGGCATTAATGGAAAAATCAAGGTTAAGTCTCTTAGTGATTTTGAAGAAAGATTTACGGAACCTGGTAAAAGATGGATACAAAAAGAAAACGAGACTCCTAGAGAATTTGAACTTGCGCATGGGTTTAAAAAACCAGGTAAAGAGATATTCATAATTACATTTAAAGGGGTAAACAATAGAAATCAAGCAGAAAACTTAAAGGGAAATAAAATCCTCGTTAAAGTTGATGCAATTCCAAAAATGAATAAGGGAGAATTTCACTTAACCGAACTAGTGAATTTAAAAGTCAAAATTTTAGAAAATAACCAATTACATACAATTGGAAAAGTTATTAACTTAGCGAACGAGAAAAATAATTTACTTGTGATTCAACTTCTGAAAAACAAAAAGGAAGTTCTTATCCCATTCGTTAATGAAATTGTTCCAGTAGTAGATATTAAAAAACAATTTATAGTACTTAATCCTCCTTCAGGTTTGTTGGAGCTGTAAATTCACTTTTTTAAAATTTTTACTCTACTGTTACGCTTTTAGCTAGATTCCTTGGCTGATCAACATCAAGACCTCTATGAGCAGCAATATGATAACTCAATAATTGAAGAGGGATAATTGCAAGCAGAGGTGAAATCCATTCATTTGTTGAAGGTATGGTCATTAAATAATCAAATATTTCAGTCCCATTACATTGAGGGGCAACACCAATTAAATAAGCGTCTCTCGCTTTTGCTTCTTGAGCATTACTAATTACCTTATCAAATACTTCTCCTGGAGTAGCTATTGAAATTACAGGTACTTTTTTATCTAATAAAGCTATTGGCCCATGCTTCATTTCCCCAGCAGGATAACCTGCAGCATGAATATAACTAATTTCCTTCAACTTTAGAGCTCCCTCAAGCGCAATGGGATAATTTATACCTCTACCCAAAAAAATAACGTCTTTAATATTAAAAAAATCATGTGCAAGTTTTTCAGAAGATTCATTATGTTTTTCTAAAAGTTCTTCAACTAATGCCGGTAATTTAGTTAATTCTGAAATTAATTGATTAATATTTTCATTACTTTGACTACCTTTAATTTGAGAAAATTTTATAGCTAATCCATAAAAAGAAAGAAGTTGAGCAAAGAAAGTTTTTGTAGCAGCAACACCAATTTCAATTCCAGCACTAATATTAATAACATTTGGGATTAGCCTACCAATTGAGCTTTCAATTCTATTCGTAATAGCAATTAAATTTGGTTTAAAATTTATATCCTCTATTGAAGATCTCCTTTTAATTTCCATATTTATAGCCGCGATAGTATCGGCAGTTTCTCCAGACTGAGTCACTCCGATTGTTAAGGTATTAGGAAGTAATGGCGGTGGGGAGTATCTAAATTCACTAGCATAAAAAACATTTGTTGGTATACCTGAGAATTGTTCTAATAAAAATTTTCCCACCATTGCAGCATGTTTACTTGTCCCACAAGCAACGATTTCTATTCTTTCAATAGAGTTAAAAAACTCTGTCTCAAAGGAGTAATTAATTTGAAATTGATCCGTATTTAAATCTTTAATTAAATATTTTTCTAACCAATATTTAGCAATATCAGGTTGATCATAGATTTCCTTTAACATGTAGTGTTTAAAATTTTTTTTATCACTTACTTGTTCTGCAATTTGTAAAGAAATTGGATTGCGATATTGTCTCTCGTTATTTGAATCATAAATTTCTATTCCTAAAGGAGTTAAAAGAGCTATTTCCTCATCCTCCAAAGGCAAAATAATTTTTGTAAAGTTGACTATTGCTGGCGTATCACTTGCGCATATAAATTCTCCTTCCCCTAAACCGATTATTAAAGGTGCCTGCTTCCTAGCAACAACTAATGCGTCAGGAGCACCAGACCATATTACTGCTAGTGCATATGATCCTTCTAAATCGGATATTACATTTCTTACTGCTACCAATAAAGTTGAACCATTATTTTCAAGCTTTAGTTGACTTAAAGCAAATAATTCTTTTTGTATTAGATGAGGTATGACTTCAGTATCAGTATCAGAATTGAAAACAATTCCTTCTTTTTGTAATTTAATTTTTAATTCCTGATAATTTTCAATAATTCCATTTTGGACAACTGCAACTTCTCCTGAACTATCAATATGGGGATGTGCATTTTTAACCTCTGGTTTACCGTGAGTAGCCCAACGTGTATGACCTATTCCCACAGTTCCAGGTATATCGGTATTTTGTAATTTATTTTTTAATTTATTTAGTTTTCCTTCTGCTTTATTACAAAATAAACTCTTTGTTTCAGAGTTTATAATGGCAATACCTGCAGAATCATATCCTCTATATTCAAGCTTATCCAAACCATTAATAAGTAATGGTAATGCTTTTTTATAACCTGTAACAGCAACAATTCCGCACATATAAATAATTTTCTTCAATTATATTGAACAAAATTAAGTATTTAATAAAACATGGACTCTCTTTAAACTGCACTATAAAAAATTAATAAGCTAAGCCCATACTTCTTGATGTCTCATCACCTAAATAAACCCTGATACTTAAAAAATCTGTTGGACATGCTGTTTCGCACCTTTTACAGCCTACGCAATCCTCTGTCCTGGGAGATGAAGCTATTTGGCCAGCTTTACAACCATCCCATGGAACCATTTCCAAAACATCTAGTGGGCATGCCCTTACACATTGGGTACATCCAATGCATGTGTCATAAATTTTAACTGCGTGTGACATGTAAAAATTGCCTTTGAGAACCTCACAATATAATACTATTGTCTTACAAAGAAATTAAAAAAATTAAGATATGCTTCACTCTTGTTAACTCTAGGGCATAAAATCAAATAGATAATTAGTAAATTCCATAAACTATGTCACAAGAAGAAATCCTTCAAAAAGTTTGCTCTATTGTTTCTGAGCAACTAAGTGTTGAATCAGCCGAAGTGAAATCCGATTCAAACTTTCAAAATGATTTAGGTGCAGACTCGCTTGACACCGTAGAGCTAGTAATGGCGCTTGAAGAAGCATTTGATATCGAGATACCTGATGAAGCAGCTGAAGGTATTGCAACAGTAGGAGATGCTGTTAAATTCATCGAAGGGAAAAAGGGTTAATTAAGGATGCCAAATTTCCATCGAGTAGTTATTACCGGTATAGGGGCAGTAACTCCAATTGGTAACAACATTGATGAATATTTACTCGGCCTACAAAAGGGGGTAAATGGAGTTTCAGATATTACTCTCTTTAATCCTGAACAACATCCCTGTAAGTTTGCAGCAGAAGTTAAAAATCTTCAATCCGAAAATTTTATTGAACCTAAAGAATCTAAAAGATGGGATCGATTTTCTCAATTTGGAGTAATAGCTGCAAAGCAAGCTTTCAAAGATTCTGGACTTAAAATAACTGAAGCCAATGAATCAAGAATTGGAGTAATTATTGGCTCTGGTGTTGGAGGCTTACTTACAATGGAAAGCCAAGCTCAAATATTGAGTCATAAAGGCCCAAAAAGAGTAAGCCCATTTACAGTTCCAATGATGATCCCAAATATGGCAACAGGACTTGCTGCTATTGCTTTGGGAGCAAAAGGTCCAAGCTCTGCTGTATCCACTGCCTGCGCTGCTGGCTCAAATGCTATTGGAGACTCTTTTAGATTATTACAACTGGGGAAAGCAGATGCGATGATTTGTGGAGGAGCAGAAGCAAGTATAACTCCTCTTGGAGTAGCAGGTTTTGCAAGCGCTAAAGCACTTTCTTTTAGAAATGACAGTCCTCAAACTGCAAGTAGACCTTTTGATGCTGAGAGGGATGGCTTTGTAATTGGAGAGGGATCTGGGATTCTTGTCCTGGAAACTTTTGAAAATGCAAAAAAAAGAGGTGCAAAAATTTATGCTGAAATCATTGGTTATGGATCAACTTGTGATGCTCATCACATCACTTCGCCTTCTCCAGGAGGGACTGGAGGAGCAGCCGCAATCAAGCTAGCCATTGAGGATGGTTCGATTAATCTTGATCAAGTTGATTACATAAATGCTCATGGAACTAGCACTGCAGCAAATGACAAAAATGAAACTTCTGCAATTAAATCCATATTTAAAGACAGATCTTACCTCATTCCTGTAAGCTCTACTAAGTCGATGACTGGTCATCTCTTAGGGGGTTCAGGAGGTATAGAAGCTGTAGCTTGTATTCTTTCTTTGACACATAATTTTGTCCCTCCTACAATAAATTACGTTAATCCTGATCCAGATTGTGATCTTGATTATGTACCAAATAATGCTAGAGATGCTCAAATAAGAGTTGCTCTTTCTAATTCATTCGGCTTTGGTGGTCATAATGTTTGTCTAGCTTTTAGCAAACTTGATTGATGAAAACCAACTCTGTATTCCCAAATTACCTTATTTAAAACAATGGTCGCTGCATCTGTTTCGTTAGAATCACTGTGTGTTAATAGTATAAGAATGCTTGCTGTAGATGCAGTAAATAAATCTAATAGCGGGCATCCTGGCTTACCTATGGGTTGCGCTCCTATGGGTTATGCATTATGGCACAATATTCTCAATCACAATCCCAATAATCCTAAGTGGTTTAATAGAGATCGCTTTGTATTATCAGCGGGACACGGGTGTATGTTGTTATATTCTCTTTTGCATCTGACTGGATATAAATCAGTTACCATCGAAGATATTAAAGAATTTAGACAATGGGGGTCTAAAACACCTGGTCACCCAGAAACATTTGAGACTGAGGGAGTTGAAGTAACAGCAGGTCCATTAGGAGCAGGTATTTCTAACGCCGTTGGTTTAGCAATTGCAGAAGCACACTTAGCAGCTAAATTCAATAAAAAGGATTGTGAAATTGTTGATCATTATACTTATGTAATTATGGGAGACGGTTGTAATCAAGAGGGGATTGCGTCTGAAGCTTGTTCACTTGCTGGCCATCTTAAGCTTGGAAAATTAATAGCTCTATATGATGATAATCAAATCACAATTGATGGACGTACGGATGTTTCATTTACAGAAGATGTTTTAAAAAGATACGAAGCTTATGGATGGCATGTGCAACATGTTGAAGATGGTAATCATGATGTAAAAGGAATTACCAAAGCAATTGAGAATGCGAAATCTGTGAAGGATAAACCTTCTCTAATCAAAATTTCTACAATAATAGGTTATGGGTCACCAAACAAGTCAGATACTGCAGGAATTCATGGAGCTGCAGTAGGAGAAGAAGAAGCTTCTTTGACAAGAGAGTTTTTAAATTGGGAATATCCTCCTTTTGAAATACCAGAAGAGGTATATTCGCAATTTAGACAAGCTATTGCTATAGGTGAAGACTCTGAAAAAGAATGGAATTTAAAATTTCAAGGATATCAAAATACATATCCTTCTGAAGGCGCAGAATTAAAAAGAATGATCCAAGGTGAATTACCTGAGAATTGGGATTCAGACCTGCCTTCATATACACCAGATGATAAGGGTCTAGCAACAAGAAAACATTCTCAGATATGTCTAGGAGCTCTTGGGCCTAATCTTCCTGAACTAATTGGAGGATCTGCAGATTTAACTCATTCTAATTACACAGATATAAAAGGAGAAACAGGATCATTTCAGGCAGATTCTCCCGAAAAGAGATATTTGCATTTTGGTGTTAGAGAGCATGCCATGGCAGCAATACTCAATGGAATTGTCTATCACGACAGTGGACTCATACCTTATGGAGGAACATTTCTAGTTTTCGCAGACTATATGAGGGGTTCAATGAGACTATCTGCTCTCAGTGAACTGGGAGTTATTTATGTACTAACTCATGATTCAATTGGTGTAGGAGAAGATGGTCCAACACATCAACCTGTTGAGACTATCCCTTCACTTAGAGCAATGCCAAATATGCTCGTTTTTAGGCCAGGAGATGGCAATGAAACAAGTGGGGCATATAAGCTTGCTATTAAAAACAGAAAAAGGCCTTCTGCTCTTTGCCTAAGTAGACAAGCTATGCCGAATCAAGAGAATACCTCTATTGACAAAGTTGCATTAGGTGGATACGTGGTTTCCGATTGTGAGGGAACTCCTGATGTAATATTTATCGGTACTGGTAGTGAACTAAACCTTTGCATTGAAGCAAGTAAAGAGATCACAAAATTAGGCAAAAAGACAAGAGTTATTTCTATGCCATGCGTAGAGCTATTCGAAGAGCAAGAAGCTTCTTATAAAGAAAGTATTTTACCTAGTAATATCAAAAAAAGAGTTGTAGTTGAAGCCGCACATTCATTCGGATGGCATAAATACACTGGACTAGATGGAATTTGTATTACTATGGATAGATTTGGAGCATCAGCTCCTGGTGGAAAATGTATGACTAGTTTTGGATTTACAGTTGAAAATGTAGTAAATAAGACTAAAGAAATTTTATAAACTTAAACTAAACTGCAGTTTCACATTTTGTAAGTTTATTATTCAATTCATCAAGTGTTTCATCAGAGATTTTAGAATTCATAGGGCAATGCTTAGGTCCACACATTGAGCAAAACTCCGCTTTTT
The DNA here is from genome assembly GCA_003210285.1 of Prochlorococcus sp. AG-686-J21. GTDB lineage: Bacteria > Cyanobacteriota > Cyanobacteriia > PCC-6307 > Cyanobiaceae > Prochlorococcus_A. Next base: position 49,047 of record QCVS01000006.1, on the reverse strand, counting down.
TAAATATTTCTTCTGGTAAAGTTTCATCATGATATTGTTTAGCCCTTTCAGGATCCAAAGAAAGTTCAAACTGTTTGTTCCAGTCAAAAGTATATCTCGCATGACTTAGCTCATCATCCCTATCACGAGCACCTGCTCTATGCCTAGCGATGTCTGCTGCATGAGCAGCTATTTTATAAGCTATCAAGCCTTCTCTAACATCTTCAGCATTTGGAAGCCCCAAATGTTCTTTGGGAGTGACGTAACATAACATCGCAGTTCCATACCATCCAGCCATAGCCGCACCAATGGCACTTGAAATATGATCATAACCTGGAGAAATATCAGTTACTAATGGCCCAAGAACATAAAAAGGAGCTTCTGAGCATTCTTCCATTTGCTTTCTAACATTGAACTCAATCTGATCCATAGGTACATGTCCTGGTCCTTCAACCATAACTTGAACATTATGAGTCCATGCTCTTCTTGTAAGTTCACCTAATGTTTTTAATTCAGCTAATTGAGCCTCATCTGATGCGTCATGTAAACATCCAGGTCTGAGTGAATCTCCAAGAGAAAAAGTACAATCATATTTTTTAAAAATTTCACAAATATCATCAAACCTTGTGTATAGGGGGTTTTGCTTAAAATGATGCAACATCCATTGAGCTAAAATTCCACCACCTCGACTTACGATACCAGTAATTCTTCCTTTTACTTTAGGTAAATGTTCTATTAATAAACCAGCATGAATAGTTTGATAATCAACCCCCTGCTGACAATGTTTTTCAATAATATGTAAGAAATCATCTTCTGTTAATCTCTCTATAGAGCCATGAACACTCTCTAAAGCTTGATAAACTGGAACAGTTCCAATAGGGACTGAAGATTCTTTGATAATTAATTCTCTAACTTCATCAAGATTTACTCCTCCAGTGGATAAATCCATAACTGTATCAGCACCATATTTCACTGCTAATTTAAGCTTCTCAACTTCTTCATAAGTGTCACTTGCATTAGGAGAAGCACCAATATTTGCATTTACTTTGCATTTAGTAGCAATGCCAATTGCCATTGGTTCAAGATTTACATGATTTATATTAGCTGGGATTATTAGTCTGCCCCTTGCAACTTCTTCCATTATTAATGAAGGGGGAAGATTTTCTTTTTTGGCAACATAGTTCATTTCTTCAGTTATGTGACCATTTCTTGCGAAATTCATCTGAGTAATATTCTTTTGGCCAAGGCGTGGCTTTATCCAGGAATTTCTCATGATTTTTAAAATTTAAATTGTTTATTACTAGAGTTCGATCAAGTTGAAACTTTCCTTCGTCAGTTTTAACTGTTCCAGGTTCGAAGGGTATGATCTCAGCTAAGTCATTCACTTAGCACCCCTAGCTTTTATTAAAAATAGCTCTTTTTAAAAAGATAGTCATCTATTATTACTTAAAAATATAGAAAATATTTTTATTTGGTTTGTCTATAAGATTTTATTTTAGTTAAAAAATTTTTTCTCTTTATACCTCTGCTCAATTCTTTCTCCAAAATTATAAAGACCCCCATCAAACCAATAGGCACATAAAAGATCTTCTTACTATCTTCCCTTGAGATAAATCCTATTATTGATAACAAAATCATTAAAGGTGCAACAAGTGAAAAGATATAACCTTTTTCAAATTTCATGTATATAATTTTACCAAATTAATTATTTAATTTTACTATGGATTCAGTTATTACTTTAATCCCTACACAAATAGCTCTTTCATCTGGATCAAATTCTGAACTATGTAGTGGAGCACATCCTTTTTTCCCAGAAACACCAAGCCTAAACATTGCTCCAGGAACTTCATTTAAAAACTCAGCAAAATCTTCAGCACCTAATGATGGTTTTTGCAATTCAATAACATTTTGATGACCTAATATACCAATTGAAGAATCCCTTAAAACTTTATTTATTTCAAAATCATTATTTACAGGTGGAACAATCTCTCTAAATTTTACTTTAGCTTCAGCTCCACAACTTTTTGCAATAGAAGAAATATTAAAATCAAGCCAATCCCCCATATCCCTAAATAATTGCAAGTTTGTACATCTAATAGTTCCTGTTAAATTAACCTTTTCGGACAAAATATTATATGCATTCCCCCCATTTATTTTCCCAAAGGTAATGACTACAGGATCTAGTGGGTCTAATTTTCTTGTTATTGCTTCTTGAATACCAGAAATCACTTTGGATGCGGCCCATATAGCATCAACACCCTCATGAGGTCTCGCACCATGACCTGATTTGCCAAAGATCTCAACTGAAAGTTCCCCTGCCGCTGCTGTTAAACTTCCTTCCTTAATCCCAATAGTCCCTACCAATAAATCAGGGAAAACATGCACTCCCAAAATTTGTTTTAACCCATTAGTTGCGCCATCATCAATCATCCACTTAGCACCACTAGCAATTTCTTCAGCAGGTTGAAAAATTATTCTAGTCCCAAATTTAAGGTTTAAATCCTTAATAATTTTTGCTACACCCAAACCAATACATGTATGTAAATCATGCCCGCAAGCATGCATGACTCCATCAATTTTTGAAGAAAAACTTAAATTAGTATTCTCGTATATGGGAAGAGCATCCATATCAACTCTCAAACCTACAAAACCTTTATCTTTTGGTCCAAAATCAGCCACAATCCCTGTTCTGCCAACAGATTCTGTGACTCTCCCACCAATATTTTTTAAATAACCACTTATTAAAATTGCAGTTTGATTTTCTAAGCCACTTAATTCTGGATGAGCATGAATATGTCTTCTAACATTAATAAGTTCATCATTGAATGAATCAATTTTTTTTAACAATTTATCTCTATCCATTTATTATTTCAGAGCAATAAATTTCATTAAGTCTTTAGTGGGTTTTTGAGGCCATCTTCGAACATTTACTAACCATTCTTCATCAGCATATCTGGAGTCTAATTCCGTAACTGCAATCCAGTTACTTTCAGCCTCGCCAGAGATCCCTTTTGACCAATCTAAAGCTGTTAAAGCTGCTCTTGCATCGGCAAAAGTTGGATAACGTCTGATCAATTTTTTTAATTCTTTTTCACACTCCTCCATATTGCCTAATTGATAGTCAGCCAAAGCCATGCTTGATCGTGCCATTGCAAAACCAGGATTTAATTTTGAAGCTTTAGAAAACAAATTCCTTGCACTCTGCCAATCTGACAAAGACCCTTCAACATTAGCCAAATTATATAAAGCAGAAGAATTATCGTTATCTTTAGAGATTACATATAAATAATCTTTTTTTGCCTCTAACCAAAGTCCTAAAGATTCTTCTGCTATGCCTCTATTAATATATGGATCGACCTCATCTGGATCTGCAAAAATTGCTTTATCTTGATCATCTATTGCCCCTTCAGGGTCACCCATAACAAGTTTTATATTTCCTCTATTACTTAAAGCAGCTGCATCTTCAGGAAATAATTCCAAATACTTGTTCCATTGATTGTATGCAAGGTTAAATTCTCCGCTAGAGCTTAAATTTAAAGCATTTTTAAATAAATCTTCCTGCGAGCTTAATGAATAACTTGGAGCAACGTATAAAATATTTATTAAAAAGGAAATTAATAAAAAATAAAGATTAATCTTTTTAAAATTTTTCATTTTTGGAAATAATGTATTTTTTTCCTAAAGATGTAAGTTTTCTTCCTCGAGGAGTCCTCATAATAAACCCAATTTGAATTAAATATGGCTCAACTACAAACTCTAACATTGAAGAATCCTCTCCCATACCTGCAGCGATTGAATCTAAGCCAATCGGATTATTATTATTAAAGTTTAAAAAAGATAAGAATTTCCTATCTACGTTATCTAAACCTTTGGAGTCTATTTTTTGGGAATTTAAAGCTTTTTTAACTATTTCTAAAGAAATTTCATTAGTTTTTTTTATAACTTGAGCATAGTCTCTTACCCTTTTTAATAATCGCAATGCAATTCTTGGAGTTCCTCTAGAAATCTTGGCTAATGCGCAGCAAGCATCTTTTTTTAATTGAAGATTTATCAAATTAGAAAAATTTAAAATTATTTGTTGCAATTCATGATTTGAATAAAATTCAATTTTATGACATAGTCCAAATCTATCCTTTAATGGAGAACTTATTGATGCAAGTTTGGTTGTAGCACCAATCAAAGTAAATTTCGGTAAATTAATTGTTCTGCAGCGAGCCCCTCTATTAGATCCCATTGTTAAATCTAATTTAAAATCCTCCATTGCAGAATATAAAAGCTCTTCAGTTAATTTGTTTAAACGATGTATCTCATCAATAAATAAAATCTCTCCTTCTTTTAATCCAAGAAGTAATCCCACAATATCCCTTGGCCTTTCAATTGAAGGTGCACTTGCTACTCTACATTTTGTATTCATTTCATAAGAGATCAACAACGCTAAGGTAGTTTTTCCTAGACCAGGTTGGCCATATAAGAGTGTATGTTCTAATGCTTCTTTCCTATATTTAGAAGCATCTATAGCTATTTTCAATGAAGATTTAATTTGCTCCTGTCCAATAAATTCTTTAAAGGAATTTGGCCGAGCTAAATTTAAATTTTTCTTTAGTTTTTCTTCGACAATAATTTTTGAATCAAATATCCTCAGCTCTTTTCTTGAGCGAGGAATATTAGATTCATCTAAACTTGAAGAAATTATTGCCATAATTAAAGATTAATGGCAATTGTTCTTTGGGGAAAGATTTTTTACAACTGCAATGGCAAAAGTTTCAAACAAAGCAAATAAAAGCATACAAAAAAAAGCCGCTTTAAAACGTCTTTCAGAAAATCGATATGCAAAATTTCAGTATGAAATACTTGAAACAATAGAAGCAGGTATTGAGCTTTTAGGAACTGAAGTAAAATCTATAAGAAACGGGAATGCAAATTTAAGAGATGGCTATTGTTCTTTCAGAGATGGTGAAATACTTTTATTAAATGTTCACATATCACCACATAAAAATGTGGGTTCTTTTTTTAATCATGACCCATTACGAAATAGAAAACTGTTGTTACATAAAAAAGAAATAATAAAGCTTAAATACAATACTGAAAAAAAGGGGTTAACTATTATTCCCTTATCTATTTATTTAAAAGGGTCATGGATAAAATTAACCATTGGAATTGGGAAAGGTAAAAAATTGCATGACAAAAGACAAGCCGATAAACAAAGAGATATTAAAAGAGAAATAAAAACTGCTCTTAAGAGATAATAAAGGAGATATTTCTTTAAGAAAATTTAATCAGAGTCTAAACTTACTGAATTCGGGGGGGGAGAAGGATCTGGATCAGCAATTAACATATGCTGCAAAACAGTTTCAGGCCTTTCGCTATCTCTCCAACGAATTCTATAAGCAGGCATCTTAGTACCTCTACTCGTAGTTTGTTCAACTGGTTCCATAACCCAGCCTCTTCTTGATCGGCCTTGAGGATTTCTTTTCACTACTGCATCTGCGTGCTTGAAGCGGAAACCAACACGTTCACCACTCATTTAAAAAATTTCGTATTGGATCAATTTTTATTTTACTTCATTCGAGGTTGATTTTTCAGATTTAGTAGAAGTTATTTCTGGTTTTAACAATGGGAAGGGTATGACATCTCTAATTGAAGGACTATCTGTAAGTAACATAATAAGTCGGTCAATTCCAATTCCTAAACCTCCTGTAGGTGGCATACCTATCTCCAAGGCTTGTAAAAAATCTTCATCAATACAATGTGCTTCAAGATCACCTGCATCTCGCAAAGATTGCTGTAACTGCATTCTTTGCCTTTGATCAACTGGATCTATTAATTCACTAAATGCGTTAGCCAGTTCACGGCCTGCAATGAACAACTCAAATCTCTGAACCATCTCTTTATTTTCAGGATGGGGCCTTGCAAGAGGAGAAATTTCAATTGGATAATCAATTACAAAAGTTGGTTCTACGAGTTTAGATTCAACCTTTTGCTCAAAAACTTCATTTAATAGTCTGCCTAAGGTATTTATTTTAGGAGAAATTTCAATATTAATTTCCTCTAAATCCTTTATAGCTTTATTCAAATCACCATTAAAAGAATCAAAATCAATACCTGTATATTCCATCACAATATTTTTCATTGATATTCTTTTCCAAGGTTTTGAAAAATCAATTACTTTTTCTTGATAATTTATAACTAAGGAATCACAACAACTTGATACAATATTTCTGATCAGATCTTCAGTTAAATTCATCATATCAATGTAATTAGAGAAAGCCTGATATATTTCCACTGAGGTGAATTCAGGATTATGCTTTGTACTTATTCCTTCATTGCGAAAAATTCGTCCTAACTCATATACTTTTTCAAACCCTCCTACCACCATTCTTTTTAGATGTAATTCCGTAGCTATTCTTAAATACAATGGTATGTCTAAGGTATTGTGATGAGTAATAAATGGCCGAGCTTCAGCTCCTCCAGCCTCAGATTGAAGTATTGGTGTTTCTATCTCTAAAAAATTTTTTTCATCCAACCACCTTCTTATTAAACTAATACACTTTGCTCTAATTTTAAATACATTTTTTGACATAGGATTAACTATTAAATCCAGATATCTTTGCCTGTACCTCTTTTCTATATCTGTTAAACCATGCCATTTATCAGGCAATGGCTGTAATGATTTAGACAACATTTCCCACTTAGATACTTTTATTGAGAGTTCACCTTTATTAGTTTTCTTAATAGTTCCATGAACACCAATCCAGTCTCCAATATCTACAATTTCTTTGAGATCTTCAAAAGAAAGTAATTTTGCATTAATTTCAAAATCATCAATAATTTTTTTTTCTAAATAAAGCTGAATTTTTCCTTCTTGGTCAGTAATAGTAAAAAAAGCAATTTTTCCCATTACTCTTTTTGCTATGACCCTTCCCGCGAGAGCAACATTTAAGTTAAATTCTTGACCATTATCTAAATAGCCGAATTTTTCAATGAGAAATTTAGTTGAATGAGATATTTTAAAAGTTTCTGCGTAGGGTTCAAATCCTTTATTGACTAGTGAATTAGCTTTTAATAATCGAGCTTCTCTTATTTCAGACAAAATTTAATTCAATATATAAGTTTTATTTAATCAAGCTATCAGAATAAGGATCAACTTGCCAAAGATGTTGCTTTTTCCCCAACTCTTTGGGAAGCATAACCTATACCCCTAACAGTAAGTATTAACTCAGGATTTCTTGGATCTGGCTCTAACTTACCTCTTAGCCTAGCTACATAAACATCTACAACTCTCAAATCAGCTGCTCGTCTTGGAGGATAACCCCAAAGCTGCTCAAGTATTTCAGCTCTTGGCACAACCTTACCTGGCTCATCAAACAATAGTTCAAGAAGACTAAATTCTGTGTAAGTTAAACTTATCCTTTCTCCAGCTCTTGAAACTTGTCTTCTATTAGTATCAACTACTAGATTTCCAAATTTCATTACTCCTTTCCCAGAAGGGACCTCTTTTGTTTCAGTAACGGTAATACTAGGACCCATACGCCTCAGGATTGTGGCTATTCTAGCTTCTAATTCCTTAGGACTAAATGGTTTTGACAAATAGTCATCAGCTCCTAAATCTAGACCGGCTACCCTTTCAGAAATAGCCTCTAAGGCAGTTAAGAATATTATAGGTACAACTGATTCAGCTCTAATTCTTCTACAAACTGCAAATCCATCCATTTTAGGAAGCATCACATCAAGAACTATTAAGTCTGGAGATTCTCTGTGAAAAGCGTCAAGAGCCTCTTCTCCGTTAGTAGCTTGGTGTACTTGATATCCTGCTAATTGAAGTCTAGTAACTAATACTTTCAAAACAGCTGGCTCATCATCAACAATTAGAATACTTGCTTTAGACATCGGGAAAATTTTTTTGCAAATGTTTCAAAGCAAAATTTAATTTGCAAGGAACATCTTGTTAATACAATCTAACAATTAAAAATATAACATTATGTACACTAAAAGATAAATTCCTTAAATTTACAAAATTATTTTATTATTGAAAAAACTCCCATACTATTTTTTAAAACATTTTTTATTTATTTATAAAATTTAATTAATTTATCTCTTCCTTTTGATATTTGGAAAAGTCTAAAGAGTAATGAACATATTAATGGTGCTAATAAACCGGTTATAAAAACTTGAGCAAAAATATTTTTAATAGTAGGTAAATACAAAAAGTTAGTATGATCAGACCAATATTTAATCAAGATATGAAAGAAATAGAGCGACCCGCAAAAAAAACTTGCAATAGAACAAATTAAACCAAATCTAAAATGCCCTACAAAAATATTATTTGAAATACTAAACTTTCCAAACCAAATACCACATAAAACCAAACCAGGAATTTGTGTGAAACTACTATCAAGACTTAATGAATCTAAAATAAGTCCTAAAAATAAACCAATTATTAAACCATCCAATGATCCATAAATCATAGACCAAGGCAATAACCAGAATAAAGGCCAATAAGGCTGAACTCCCAAGAATTCCAACCAATTTGGATCCCATAAATAAACTATAGGTATAAATAAAAAGGAAATTAAAGATATTTTTTTTTTTAAGTAGTTTCCCATTTAAATTTTAACTTTTAAAATTTGAACCCAATCAATTGCTTGAGGTTTTCCTAAAAGCATAATATTCGCTGTTTTTTTTTCTTTTAAGTCTTCATCAACAGATTGAACAACACCTATGGGAATATTGGGAGGTAATAACGTACTTGCAGGGGAAGATAAAACAAAATCACCGACTTTAATATCAATATCCCCATCATAAAAAATAACTTTTGGATAATCATTTCCTAAGCCCACTAATAATCCATGCTTCTGAATCCTTTCAACCCAAATCCCCACTTTACTTTCAGGAGAAGTTAATAATTTTACTGTCGAAGTCAATAAAGAAGTATTATCTACTCTTCCTAATAAGCCTCCTGGACCAACAACTAAACTCCCAATTTCTACTCCATCTTTTACACCTTTATTCAAAATAATTTGCCTCCAAAAACTGCCGGTTTTTCTTGAAATTACAATTGCTGTAATAGTTTCAGAATCAGACAATCTTTGTAGAGATAATATTTCACGTAATCTTTGATTATCATTCTCTAGCTGTTTTAACCTGATTAAGAACTCTTGCTCAACACTTTTAGTTAAAACTTCCCTTTGAAACTGTCCTGGCCAAAAAGGTTTTGAAATTAAATAATAAAAATCTTTATATAAAGATCCCTTTGTTATTCTCACAAAAAACAAGAATGATAAAAATATAAGTAAACCCCAATTATTCTTTTTATTCCACCAACGGTTAGTTGATATTCGTCGAATATCTACCATTCAATTAATCTCTAATCGCATTCCTTATAAAATCAGGAGTATCAACAACTCTCTTGAGTTTTTTGAAATCATCCAGTACCGCACCACAACCATTAACTACGCATAACAATGGATCTTCTGCTATGTGAGTAAAAATTCCGGTTTCATGACTTAGTAAATCACTAATCCCTCTTACAAGAGCTCCACCTCCCGCAAGCATAATACCTCTATCTACTATATCTGCCGCCAATTCAGGAGGAGTTCGCTCCAAGGTTCTTTTTACAGCCTCAACAATTTTGTTAAGAGGATCAGCCATAGCCTCTCTAATTTCTCCAGAGGTTAAGGTAATAGATCTTGGCAAGCCAGATAAAAGGTGTAAGCCTCTAACTTCTATAGAAGTAGTATCAAATTCATCATCCGGAAATGCCGATCCAATTTTTATTTTAATATCTTCTGCAGTTCTCTCACCGACAACTAAATTATGTACTTTTTTAAGATAAATTGCTATCGACTCATTAAGCTCATCACCTGCTATTCTTACTGATTCACTTAAGACCGTTCCACCCAGACTTAAAACTGCTACTTCAGTAGTTCCACCGCCAATATCAACGATCATAGTTCCAATTGGTTCCGTTACTGGCAAAGAGGCTCCTATTGCGGCAGCTACAGGTTCATCAATTAAATGAACCTCTCTAGCTCCAGCCAATCCGGCTTCTCTAACTGCTCTTCGTTCAACACTAGTAACCCCACTCGGGATACCAATAACTATTCTTGGAGCTAAAAGCCCCCTCCCTTCATTACATTTTTGAATAAAAGTTTTTATCATTTGTTCTGCCGCATCAAAATCGGCAATAACTCCATCTCTTAAAGGTCTCACGGCTCTTATATTTCCTGGGGTTCTCCCAAGCATTAATTTTGCCTCTTCACCTACTGCCAGAGGAACTCCCTCTTCTAGATCCATAGCTACCACTGAAGGTTCTTGTAAAACCACACCTTTACCTGATACATGAATAAGAGTATTAGCAGTGCCCAAATCAATACCAATATCCCTAGAAAATTTAAATCTGTTAAAAATCACAATAATAACTCTATTAAATAAATAATATATCTATTTTCTTAATACCTCTCAAAAATCTTTTATTTAGTTATGAATAGCTCGCAAAACTTTAAGCAAAAACAAAAAAAATGAGTAATATAAAAAAAAACTATTTATGGAAATTAACACTATTAATTTGGTTGGTAGAGCCGGAAGAGAACCTGATGTAAGATATTTCGAATCTGGAAGTACAGTTGCCAACTTCACTCTTGCAGTAAATAGAATAAGTAGAGGCGATGAACCTGACTGGTTTAATTTAGAAATATGGGGCAAACAAGCACAAATAGCTGCTGACTATGTCAAAAAAGGTTCTTTAGTAGGTATTACAGGAAGCTTTAAAATTGATAGTTGGAAAGACAAAAATACAGGAGAAGATAGATTTAAACCAGTTGTTAGAGTTGATAGATTAAATTTACTAAGCTCTAAAAAAGACACAGATAATAGCAATTTTTCAAATAATAATAACTCTGGTGAAATTCCTTTTTAAGATATGTTTTTTTTATAAACTCTAATAATAAACTTTATTAAAAAATAAACCAATATCAGAATTAGAATAGGTTTGAGAGTATATTTTATTTGATCTAAATAAGTTTCAATAATTTGATAATTTTCACCGAATACGAAACCTGCATAAGTTAATAATGCTACCCATATTAGACTTCCTAAACTAGTCCAAATTAAAAATTTCCTAAGGGGCATAAGCTCCATTCCAGCAGGGACTGAAATTAATGTTCTTATACCAGGCACTAATCTACCCCAAAAAACTAACGAAACTCCGTATTTATCAAACCATCTTTTACTTTTAATAAGATCTTTAGAAGTTATTCCTATAAATTTTCCCCTTTTATCTAAAAAGTTGGATAGTCTCTTTTCATTTACTAATTTACCCAAATAGTACCAAGGTATTGAACCTGCTATCGTTCCCAGTACACCCCATAAAACCAAAATGTAAAAATTTAATTTTTGTTGGTAAACAAAAAAACCACCTAAAGGCATTATTATTTCAGATGGAATTGGTGGGATGATATTCTCTAAAAACATCGCAAAACATATTGTCAAGTATGCCATTGTGGAGTTTGTTTCAACAGCCTTACTGATATATTCCGGAATTGAAGTGAATAAATTAATAAATATTAAACTCAAATTTAGTATCTATATTGTTCTGATTTATAAGGTCCTTCCACCGAAACGTTAATATAGTCAGCTTGATCTTTTGTTAGCTTTGTTAACTTAGCCCCAATTTTATTCAGATGCAATCTAGCTACCATTTCATCTAAATGTTTTGGTAATACATAAACTTCTTTAGAGTATTCGTCTGACTTATTAAAAAGTTCAATTTGAGCTAATACTTGATTAGTAAAAGAATTACTCATAACGAAACTTGGATGACCTGTTGCACAACCTAAATTAACAAGTCTTCCCTCTGCTAAAAGAATAATTTTATTCCCACTTGGCAAAGTAATATGATCAACTTGAGGCTTAATATTCTCCCATGGGTAATTTTTTAACGAAGCAACATCAATTTCGTTATCAAAATGCCCAATATTGCAAACTATCGCCTCATCTTTCATTTTTACTAAATTATCGTTAGTTATAACTTGATAATTACCAGTCGCCGTTACAAATATATCTATATCTTCAACAACTTCATCTAAAGTAACTACACTAAATCCTTCCATAGCTGCTTGAAGAGCACATATTGGATCGACTTCTGCAACTTTGACTATCGCTCCAAGTCCTCTTAATGATTGAGCAGATCCTTTACCAACATCACCAAATCCTATTACTAAAGCAACTTTTCCTGCAATCATTACATCAGTCGCACGCTTGATACTATCAACTAAAGATTCTCTACAACCATATAAGTTATCAAATTTACTCTTTGTGACTGAATCATTTACATTGATTGCAGGAAATGGTAGAGCATCTTGTTTTTGCAATTGATATAATCTTGCTACGCCTGTTGTAGTTTCTTCAGTGACACCAATAATATTTCCCTTAATACGAGAATAGAAGCTACTATCTTCTTGCAATTTAGACTTAATTGATTTGTATAAAGCTATTTCCTCTTCGTTACTAGGATTATTTAAAACTGACAAATCTTTTTCTGCTTTACTACCAAGTATCAATAAACCTGTTGCATCGCCTCCATCATCCAGGATCATATTAGGAGAGTCTGTACCCCAATCTAGGATGTAATGAGTATATTTCCAATATTCATCAAGACTCTCACCTTTTTTCGCATAGACAGGAATTCCCTGTTCTGCTATTGCTGCTGCTGCATGATCTTGGGTTGAAAAAATATTACAGGAGGCCCATTTAACTTGTGCACCAAGATCAACGAGAGTTTCAATTAACACTGCAGTTTGAATAGTCATATGCAAACTACCTGCTATTTTTGCACCCTTTAGAGGTTTATCAGAATGATGCTTCTCTCTTAATGCCATTAACCCGGGCATTTCAGTTTCAGCAATTTTAATTTCTTTACGCCCGAAATCAGATAAAGAGATATCTGTAATAACATAGTTTGGTATGGATGTTTTAATTGAGTTAGCAATGACCATTTCTAAAAAAATTCTATAATTATAATATAAATGATTTTTATATAATTTTGTGTTTGTTGGGAATTTAAAAGAGACAATTCAATTAGGAAGGGAATTCGCTAAAGGATTAAATCCAAAATCAATTATTATACTGCAAGGACCTATTGGCGCTGGGAAAACTTCATTCGTCCAAGGAATTGCAAAAGGCCTTTCTATTTCAGAGGATATTACAAGTCCAACATTTGCTTTATCGCATCATTACAATTCTGGAACAATTCCGCTTATTCACATGGATTTATACAGGCTGGAAAATATTTTGATGGCAAAAGAATTCTTTATTTCTGAAGAAGAAGAGGCTATACAAAATGAAGCTATAATGGTTATTGAATGGCCGGAATTAATAAAACCAGTTTTGAGTAATTTCTGGAAAATAGAAATAAGTTACGCTACAAATTTCGGGAGAAATTATAAAATCTGGGATCCAAGAAATTCATTAACCTTTGAATAATCTGGTTGTTGTTCAATCGCACCTTCACCAAGACAAGTTAATAAACCACAAACACTTGCGAACTTTACGCAACTTTGTATTTCTGATTCATTTGAAGGATAATCAAACGACAATAATTGTGAAATTAATCCAGCTAAAAAAGCATCACCTGCACCAGTAGTATCAATAATTTTTGGCGACTTTAATACTTCAGTCATTCCCTGCACTCCATTTAAAAACCAATAAATGGGATTTGCTCCATCTGTAATTATTACATCAGGACGGTTTAACAATGTTTCAGATATTGCCAAAGGATTTTCATTTTCAAAAAATAATAATGCTTCCTCTTTAGCCAACTTTAAAATATGAGCTTCGTTCAATAAATTCCTAATTAAATCAACTCTCTCCTTTTTACTAATTTCTGATGAAGAAGTTGCAAAATCCCAAAAAACCTCTCTCCAGTTCAAATCAATTATTATTTTTACATCAAATTTATTAGCTAAACTCAATAAAAAGTTAATAGAATCTGCTGAAGTTATAGACGATAATATAATTGTTCCACAAACAAAATATTTTGTTTTTGAAAAGAGTTTTTCCAAACTTTTCAAATCTTTTTTAATTTCATTCTTATCAAGAGCTTCATCAGCAAAAACTGTATTTAAGCTTGTATCAAAACCAGAAAAATATCGATCTCCAGAATTATCTCTATTCACATTAACGATACGAGTTGGAAGACAATCATCCAATTGCAAAAAATTTATGTTTACCTCTAATTCTTTAAATTGTTTAATAAATTTCTTACCAAATTCATCACTTCCTATACGTCCAATAAATGCTGAATCTATTTGCAATTTTCTTAATGCACAAGATACATTTGCAGGAGCTCCTCCCAAAAAATCTGTAAATTCTTGATTAGATTTATTCTTGATTCTATCTATCAAAGCCTCTCCAATACAAACAACTTTTGTTTTTTCCATAGACTAAAAATTCTTTCTAAACTAAGAATAATTAATCAAAAACGAATATTTTTTTTTTGAATTAAAGTTTAATTAATATTTTTCTTCTTAATGCCTTTTAAAAAATCCGAAAATTGGAAATGGAAAGATTGGGACATATCTTGGTCTTCATCAAAACAATCCTCTAATAATATTGATTTAAATATTTTATTAATACATGGTTTTGGAGCATCAAAACGACATTGGAGACATAATCAAGATTTTCTCGGAAATATTTATAATTGCTATTCAATTGACCTACTAGGCTTTGGAGAAAGTAGCCAACCTGGTGCTTTATTAGATTATGAATCTTACAAAGAGAATCATGTTAAATATTCCTTTGACTTATGGGGGAGTCAGATCGCAACTTTTTGTAATGAGGTAATTAAATCTCCTGTTTATCTAGTAGGCAACTCAATCGGTGGCGTTGTGTCTTTAAAAGCTGCTGAAATTCTCAAAGAAAATTGCAATGGCCTTGTTTTAATTGACTGCGCCCAAAGAACAATGGATGATAAGAGACTTAAAAGAAGCGATGTATTAATGAACTTTTTGCGTCCGGTAATCAAAACATTAGTGAGTAAAAGAATTATTAGTAACACCCTTTTTGAAAGAGCTGCCAATCCAAAAGTTATTAAACAAATCCTTAAAAAAGCATATCCCTCAGGAAAAAATATTGATGACGAATTAATAGAAATTTTATATCACCCTTCTCAAAGAAAAAATTCAAAAGAGGCTTTTCGTGGTTTTATTAATTTATTTGATGACTATCTTGCAACAGACTTATTTGATAAAGTTTATGCTCCTATTCAGTTAATTTGGGGAGAAAAAGATCCCTGGGAGTCTTTGGACGAAGCACAATTTTGGAAAGATAACTTTAAAAACATAAAAAGACTAGATGTTATTAAAGATTCTGGACATTGTCCTCACGATGAAAATCCCGAGGAAACTAATAATTTAATTTATCAATTTATTCAAGAAACGAAATAGGCTTCTACGCTTTCGCTTAGTCTTCTTAAACCTCTTAAACCATCTCTTTCTAAATTTCTTACCCTATCTCTACTGATACCCAAAACACGTCCAATACCTGTTAGGGACATTGGTTCATCTCCATCCATACCATATCTCATTCTTAAAACCCTACATTGCAAATCTGGTAACTGATGAAGAAGTGAATGTAAATCACCTCTCATACAGTCCATTTCGATTTGCTCATCTGGTAGATCCTCTCCTCCAGCTAATAAATCTAGTAAAACCGTATCTTCACCATCACCTACTTTTGTTTCTAAACTGACTGGCTGCCCAGCTTTGCACATTAAATCTTTTACATCATCTTCTGGTAATTCAACGTATTTAGCAAGTTCGCTTATTGTAGGTGTTCTTGACATTTCTTGACTCAACTCTCTTTGACCTTTTTTTAGCTTATTAAGCATTTCAGTTATGTGGATTGGCAATCTAATAGCTCTACTTTTTTCCGCAATTGCTCTTGTAATACCCTGTCTAATCCACCAATATGCATATGTTGAAAACTTATAACCTCTCGCAGGATCAAATTTTTCTACACCTCTTACTAATCCAATTGTTCCTTCTTGGATCAAATCAAGGAGTTCCATGTTTCTTTTTGTATATTTTTTTGCAACACTAACTACTAGTCTTAAATTTGCAGCAACCATCCTTTCTTTGGCTCGCTGACCAGCTCTAAGTCTTTTTTTAATTTGTGAAGTAGATAAATTTAACTTTTCAGCCAATTCTTCAGCGGAAGGTTTATTGTCTGTCAATTCTATTATTTCGATTTCAGCTCTTTCAACTTGCATATATTCTTGAACTTGCCTACCTAAAGTTATTTCTTGTTCGTGTGATAGTAAAGGAACTCGTCCGATATCTCTCAAGTATGACCTTACCAAATCAACGTCATTGCTAGATTTTAAAGATGAAATAGTAGCTAATTTATTTTCAACTAATGTTTCGGGTGACATAAAAGTTAATGTTGTTTTGTAAACAATACCATTAAGAAATGTAAAGTTAAACAAAAAAATCCACAATTCTACAAAAATGAGAATAAATACCTAGTGAATTCTATAAAATTGAAGAATTAAGTAGCCAATTTGCAGTACTAAGATAAATAAACACCCCAGCAATATCTGTCACAGTGGTTATGAAGGGGGAGGACATCAAAGCAGGATCTAAACCCATCCTGTCAAAAAGTAAGGGGAGAATAGCTCCGGCGGTTGCAGCTAGCGTTGTTATCGAAATCAAGCTAATTCCAACTGCGGATGCGATTAATGGCCCCTCACCCTGCCACCAAGCAAAGGGGAAAACCACCAGCATCATTAAAATGCCTAACAGAGCACCAGTTATGGCCTCTTTAACCACAGCCTTAAAGGCTCCCAATGATTTCAATTTTTGAGTACTTAAACCCCTGATAACGACTGTTGAGCTTTGAGCTCCAACATTTCCTCCAGTACCGATAAGCAATGGAATAAAAGCAGCTAGTAAAACTATTTCTTTTAAAATCTGATCATTCATTGCTATAACTTTTGTAGTTAATCCATTAGCTAAAACTAAAATTAATAGCCATAGGATTCTCCTTCGAGCGATTGTAAATAAACCACTTTGAAAATAATCATCCTCATCACCAAGCTGGACAGCACCTGCAGCATAAATATCTCGAGTAGCTTCTTGTTCTATAACATCAATCAAATCATCGACAGTAACAATTCCAACTAATCTTTTTTCTTTATCAACAACTGGAAGAGCTAAAAAATCATATCTTTGAATTGCTCTAGCAACATCCTCTTGATTTGTATTAGTAGATATATTAACAACATCCTTTGTCATAACCTCACCAATGGGCCTAGAAGGATCTGCTGTAACAAGATCTCTTAAAGATAAAATTCCAGTTAGATGCCTTTCTTTATCTGTGACATATAAACTATAAATTGTCTCTGTAAATGCAGCCCTTTTTCTTACTATAGACAACGCTTCTTCAGCAGTTTGCATTTCTTTTAAATCTATGAATTCAGTAGTCATTAACCTACCCGCTGTTTCTGGCTCATAGCCAAGTAATTCTGCTGTCACTTTTCTCTCACCTGGACTTAGTGCTGAGAGAAATTTTCTTACAACTTTTGCAGGTAGTTCATCAAAAAGTTGAACCCTATCATCAGGGGACATTTTTTCAACTATTTCCAAAACCTCCCCAGAACGAAGTCTATCCAGTAGTGTTTGCTGCACTATTGGATCTAAGTATTCATAAACCTCAATTGCCTCATTTTTTTTTAATAACCTAAATGCGAGTGCCTGCAGTATTAAGGGGAGACTACCAATTGCATCAGCAATATCAACGGGCTGGGAAGGTTCTAGTAATAATTTGGCTTCATCATAATTACCTGCAACTAGTAATTCTTCTAGCTGAATTGTAATCTTTCCACGAGTAGTTAAATCTGAAGATAAAGGGTTTATTACCTCGATATTATTATTTTCTTCCATATATATTGCTTTTAATCTAAGTAACACTAATATTATATAAAAATTAAGTAATTTTTCTACTTAATTGAAATCCGATATACATTATGATTAAATTTAAAATAACAATTACATTCAAATAAAAAAATAATTTTAGATAGCAACCTTGGATAATAAATTGATATAAAACATTAATAAAACCACTAAAAGATGTAAAGCAAGAACAGAAACCAATTAATAGAATTTCTCTTTTTGACTTACTAATTGTCCTTGAAACAAAAAAGCCATATAAAAAAGAACCGATAATAGAAATAACAAAATTATTATTTAAATAAAACCTTAAAAATGTTGCAAAATTCGCCGTTAATATCATAGTTGATAAATATTTTTTATTCATCGTATCCAAATTAAAATAATAAAATATCCAAAACAAAAAAATATAAAAGATAATGATAAAACTTCAACGTAATAAAGTAATAGTTTTACATATTTCCTTTTTTGAATCAAATTAAATAACTGATATATAAAAGAAGAAAATGTACTTAGACAACCTAAAAAACCAACCAAAAAAAATAATGTTAAATTCTTATTTATTATATTTAAACCTACGAAAATACCCAAAAATAAGGAGGCTAAAACATTTACTATTAAAATGTTATTAGAAGAAAATACTTTCTGTCTCCCAGAAATATAATTTATAAACATCCTTAAAATCAACCCAAAAGTGCTTCCTGCTAAAATATAAATAACACCATCTAATTCCAAACTCTATATTTTAATCCAACCCCTTTTAGTTGTATTAGGATGTTCAATAAATCGATTTGTAAGCAATTCTACTCGTGCCCAAGTATTATTTTCGTTAACTACCCATTTTTGCAAAACTGATAATGAAGAACCGGTATCAAGAACCAACAGTTTTTTAGCGTTAATTTTAGGAAAAGTATAAAGTGAACAATTTCCACTTAATATGATTTCCTTGGAACTATTAAGAATATTGTATTCATTTAAATTCCTCTGTATTCCTCCTGCAGGTAAGGTAATTGGACCAATCAGAGCGAATCCAATTAAACAAATATTTTTTATCACATTTTTAATCATATATCTAATGTCGCCATGTCTAAATTCGCACTATGAGTTTCAATAAACTCTCTTCTTGGTGCGACCTTATCTCCCATCAAAATATTGAATATTCTATCTGCTTCTAAAGCATCTTCAATTTCTACTCTTTTCATCATCCTGGTCTGAGGATTCATTGTTGTATCCCATAATTGTTTGGGCATCATTTCACCTAAACCTTTAAATCTTTGAATATTATAGTTAGCTTTTTCTCCGAAATCTTCTATCGTTTTCTTCAATTGATTTTCGTTATAGCAATATTTATGATTTTTACCTCTTTCAACTTTATATAGAGGGGGACATGCAATGTATATGAAACCTTTTTCAACGAGATCTCTTTGATAACGATAAAAAAAAGTTAATAGTAATGTTCTAATATGTGCCCCATCAACGTCTGCATCAGTCATAATTACAACTCGATGATACCTTAGAGAATTAACATTGAACTCTTCACCCTTTATACCCAACCCCAAAGCAGTGATTAAGGATTGAATTTCTGTATTTTTATATATTTTCGCATCATCTGTTTTTTCAATATTTAATATTTTTCCTCTCAAAGGTAAAATCGCCTGGAATCTCCTGTCTCTTCCTTGTTTAGCTGAACCTCCAGCCGAATCACCCTCAACTATATAAATCTCTGCACCTGAAGGATCTCTTGAGCTACAATCTGCCAATTTACCAGGCAAAGTTGAACTTTCAAGAACACTTTTTCTCCTTACTAAATCCCTTGCTCTCTTCGCTGCTTCTGCCGCATTAAAAGATTGAATTGCTTTTTCTAGAATCAAATCAAAAACATTAGGATTAAATTCCATATATTTAATTAATGATTCACCTATGAGCGAGTCAACAATGCCTCTTACTTCCGTATTTCCCAATTTTGTCTTTGTTTGACCTTCAAATTCTGGCTCTGGGACTTTTACAGATAATACGACCGTCAAACCTTCTCTTATATTTTCTCCTGACAAATTTTTATCAACTTCTTTTCTTTTACCTCTTTTTTTCGCGATAGCATTAAAAGTTCTAGTCAATACTGTTTTTAAACCATCTATATGTGTGCCTCCATCTATCGTTCTGATATTATTTGCAAAACCTAATATGTTGTCTGAATAAACATCCGAACACCATTGTAAAGCTGCCTCTACGTAAACATTATCTTTTTGTGAATCGACATAAATAACCTCAGAATGAATAGATTCCTTTTCTTTATTTATGTACTCAACATATTCTTTAATGCCACCATCATATAAATAAATTTCTTCTTTGAAAGAATCATCCGATAATTTCTGCCTCTCATCTCTAAATATAATTTTGACGCCGCCATTAAGATAAGCCAATTCTCTTAATCTTGATGATAAAAGAGCATAATCAAATTCAATACCATCAGTAAATATCGTTGTATCTGGCTTAAAACAAATTGTTGTACCTTTTCTAAATGGTTTATTTTGCTGTTTTTGGGATTTTAATTCACCTTTTGCAATTCCTTTCTCAAATCTTTGATTAAACTCACTACCATCTCTTAAAACAGTAACATTCACCCACTCACTTAAAGCATTAACAACAGAGATTCCGACACCATGTAATCCTCCTGAAACTTTATATCCACCACTTCCAAATTTCCCCCCTGCATGAAGAACAGTAAGAACAGTTTCCAGAGCACTTTTACCTGTTCTTGGATGAATATCTGTAGGAATACCCCTCCCATTATCTGAAATCAAAGCTGATCCATCATCTTTAAGAACTATCTCAATATGATCACAATGACCAGCTAGTGCTTCATCTACAGAATTGTCTACGACTTCATATACTAAATGATGCAACCCTCTTGGACCAGTCGAACCAATATACATACCTGGTCGTTTACGAACAGGTTCTAAACCCTCTAAAACCTGTATCTGATCAGCACCATAGTCATTAGAGATTTTATTAGATCTTTTTTCCTCACTCATTTAATATAAAAAGTAAAAATAAAACTTTTAAAATGTTATTTTTAAAAGGCGTTTCATTAAATTTACCATCGGTATAAGAGAAAGGCTTGAAGTAAATGCAAAATTTAATCACTTTAATCATATGAATCGAATATTTCTTCCAAAAAATCACATATGTTCCCACCAAAACCATTAGTAATAGTTTTAATCGGGCCTACAGCGAGTGGCAAAACTGAGCTAGGAATAGACATTGCTAAATATTTTAATATCAATATACATAATGTCGACTCGAGGCAACTTTATCGAAATATGGATATAGGCACAGCAAAGCCAAATAAAGAACAACAAAAAATAATAAAGCATTTTCTAATAGATCTTGAAGAACCCTCTAGCCAAGTAAATGCTAAAAAATTTCAAGAAATTGCTACAAATTCAATAAATCGAGAACTTAATCAAAAAAGAATTCCCTTTCTAGTAGGCGGTAGCGGACTATATATGAATTCAATAATAAAGGGATTCTTTGCTCCGGATGTACCTCCTCAAAAAGCCTTAAGGTCACAATTCGAAAAATTAGGTCAAGAAAAATGTTGGGATCTTTTAAAAATTTGTGATCCTGTCTTAACAAAAAAAATTAATTACGCTGATCAAGTTAGAACAATAAGAGCTTTAGAGGTCTTTTATTTAACAGGTAAACCAATGTCATCTCAAACATTCCAAAACCCTCCCCCATGGAAAATATTAGAATTAGGTCTAGATAGAGAAGATTTAAAAGAACGAATTTTCAAAAGGACAAAAAATATGTTTGAAGTTGGAATTATAGATGAGACCGAAAATATTATTAATCAATATGGATCAAATTTACCTTTGCTTGAAACGATTGGATATAAAGAAGCCAAGGATGTAATAAAGGAAAATTTAAAGATTGAGGAAGCTATTGAACTAACAACAAAAAAAACAATCCAATTTGCTAAGAGACAGAAAACATGGTTCCGTAATAAGAACAATCCAATATGGCTTAATAACAAAAACCTACTAAAAGATGCAATAATCAATATAAAGTATGCTTTACGCTAACTTTATAAAGTAAGTAGATTTTTTCATCATCAAAACAATCATTTAAAAAACTGAATGCCACCACGTCCACGCTTTGATCGCCGCGCTCCTGTTAGAGAGCTCCCAAATATTAACGAACGAATAAAATACCCTCAACTAAGAGTTGTTGATTCAGATGGGCAGCAACTAGGAGTTATTGATAGAATAAAAGCACTAGAAATTGCTGATCAAAGAGGTCTTGATTTGGTTTTAGTAAGCGAGAAAGCTAATCCACCTGTTTGTAGGATTATGGATTACGGAAAATATAAATTTGAGCAAGAAAAAAAAGCAAAAGAAACAAAGAAAAAATCTCACCAAACTGAAGTTAAAGAAGTAAAAATGAGATATAAGATCGATAAGCATGATTATGACGTAAGAATAGGTCAAGCTGTTAGATTTTTAAAATCAGGCGATAAAGTTAAATGTACAGTTTTTTTTAGAGGTAGAGAAATTCAGCACTCAAATTTAGCAGAAACACTCCTTTTAAAAATGGCTAATGATTTAGAAGAACAGTCAGAAGTTCAACAAAGGCCGAAAAGAGAAGGTAGAAATATGATTATGTTTTTAAGTCCCAGAAAAACACCTTTAGTTAAAAAAGAAGAAGGGTAATTTAAGGCACTTCAACAATACGAAATTCATTCAAAATTTTTGACGGATGTTAAAGTAGCATTCATGCACACACAAGAAATTAATTAGGTTTTTTCTAAAGTGAGATTTCATATTAAACAAGAAATTGATATTCCGGCTTCTACACAGTTATATAATCAAATTTGCTTTGCTATTGCAGCTAGATATTATCCTCCAGGTCATCGATTGCCTAGTACTAGACAATTAGCGATGCTAACAGGTTTGCATCGCAATACAATAAGTAAAGTTTACAGACAACTAGAAACGGACGGAGTTGTTGAAGCTATAGCAGGATCAGGGATTTATGTGAGAGATAATCTTAAAAAAGAAGATTTTAAAAAATCTTTTAATTCGAAAAACAATATAAATACCACTCCTGATCTAGAGGCAAAAAAAGCAATAGATAAATTAATCAAACTTGGATCAACTCTTCAAGAAACAAGAAATCTTTTGACTAATGAAATTGATTGGCGTATCAAATGTGGATCAAGAATAATAGTTAGTACCCCTCGGGAAGATATAGGTGCCTCTATGTTAATTGCAGAAGACCTCTCTCCAAACATCAACGTCCCCGTGGAGGTTGTCCCAATGGAAGAATTAGAAAAAGTTCTTTGCAACTCCAATAATGGGACAATAGTCACAAGTAGATATTTTTTACAACCCTTAGAAAAATTAGCAAAACAATATAGAGTTAGAGCTATTGCAGTTGATTTGAGCGACTTTCAGAAAGAATTAAAAATTATCAAAGAATTAAAACCTGGGAGTTGTGTAGGTATTGTAAGCATCAGCCCTGGTCTATTAAGAGCCGCAGAAATTATCATACATAGCATGAGAGGAAGTGATATAGTACTTATGACTACCATCTCGGATAACAGTAGTAGATTATTAGCCCTTTTAAAAGCTTCCAATCAAATAGTATGCGATGGTCCTAGTTTATCCGTTATTGAAAATACTCTGTTTAAAAATCGTTCGCAATTGATGAGAGCACCACAAATAATATGTGCAAAAAATTATTTGAGCATCAAAACTATAAATCATTTAAAGACAGAGATAGGAGTAATTCATCAATAAATCATGCTAAGAACTTTCAAGTCAGATATTGAGATAATAAGAGAAAGAGATCCTGCAGCAAGAGGAATTCTAGAAATTTTTCTTTGCTATCCTGGTTTCCAATCAATTATCCTTCATAGGTTGACCCATAAACTATGGATATTAAAATTACCTTTAATTCCGAGATTATTAAGTCATTTAAATAGATTATTCACAGGAATAGAAATACATCCCGGTGCCAAAATCGGGGAAAAAGTTTTTATAGATCATGGCATGGGTGTTGTCATCGGCGAAACAGCTGAAATTGGTAATAACTGCTTACTTTATCAAGGGGTGACATTAGGAGGTACTGGTAAAAGTCATGGCAAACGGCATCCAACATTAATGGAGAATGTTGTAGTAGGAGCAGGAGCAAAAGTTCTAGGTTCTATAATAATTGGGCCAAATACTAGAATTGGCGCAGGATCAGTCGTTGTTCGCAATGTCGAAGAAAATAGTACTGTTGTTGGAATACCAGGAAGAGTAGTTCATCAAAGTGGTGTAAAAGTAAATCCTCTAGCACACTCTGCTTTACCAGATGCCGAAGCTAATGTAATTAAAAATTTAATGGATAGAATAGATCAACTTGAGACCCAAATTCTGAAATTAGAAAAAACCTTTCAATGCTTAGTAAATTCAGAATCTATTGATATTTCTAAAGTTGGTGATGCTCAAAATCTAAAAGACAAAGAAATTATAGAATTCTTAGGAGATGATTAATTTCGAATTAATTATTAGTTTCTTTTTCACTTTTAGGTTGAAACATAAACATTGAGTAAATGACATTTCTTCTCATATTAGTCATCATTTCAAGAAACATATCATAACCTTCATTTTTATATTCAATCAAGGGGTCCTTTTGACCATAACCTCTTAATCCTACTGATTCTCTTAAAGAATCCATAGATTGAAGATGTTCTCTCCATAAATTGTCAATTTGTTGAAGGATAAAAAACCTTTCAGCTTCCCTCATTAAACCCGGACGAAATTGATCTATTTGAGCTTCCTTCAAATCATATGCAATACGTAATTGCTCTTGAAGATAATTCTTTAGTTCTTCAAGAGATAACACACTAACATCTGTTGATTTAAGATCATTTAATAAATAAATGAATTCTTTTACTTTAGAAATTAACTGATCAATATCCCATTCTTCTGGAGGTAAATCAGGATTAATATAAGCTTCTACAATTTCTTCCATTGTTCTTTCTCCATACCCTATGACTTGTTTCTTCAAATCATTCCCTTTTAAAACTCTTAATCTCTCATTATAAACTGCTTTTCTTTGATTATTCATTACCTCATCATATTCAAAAACTTGTTTTCTAATGTCGTAATAATAAGTCTCGACTTTCTTCTGAGCACTTTCTAAGGATCTAGTAAGCATTCCTGACTCAATAGGCATATCTTCATCTACCCTAAAAGCGTTCATTAAGTTTGCTACCCTATCTCCTCCAAATATCCTTAATAAATTATCTTCCAAAGATAAAAAGAATCTGGTACTTCCAAGATCTCCTTGTCTACCTGCTCTTCCTCTAAGTTGATTATCAACTCTTCTTGACTCATGCCTTTCAGTTCCTATGACATGAAGACCTCCAGCATTTCTAACATTTTCTTCTTCATTAATTAATACCTTTTCATATGCATTTTTCACCTCTGATAGAGATTCTCTCAAAGATTGTATTAGTTTATCTTCAGTTGGAGCTTTTTCAGCAGCAGTAGCAATTTTATCGTCTAATTCCAGAATTGTTAAGCTTCTATCTCCCCAATTCTTTACAAGTTCATTGGATAATAAAGATAGTTTTCTTATGATATCTTCGCCTAACTGACATGGGAAAAGACTATCTACACCACTTTTAGTATTCTTATTTGAAATTGAGTCAACCTTTGCAGAAAAACCTCCCCCTTCTTTTAAATTTCTTTGCTGAGGTATTGGCGGCTTATGCTCATTATCTGGCTTGACAAGTAAGGGCATTAAAGTCTCTTTTAATTTTAGCCTTGCCATATAGTCGCTATTACCACCAAGAATAATATCAGTTCCTCTTCCAGCCATATTTGTTGCAATAGTGACAGCACCTGATCTTCCGGCTTGAGCTACGATTTCCGCCTCGCGTTCTACATTTTCTGGTTTTGCATTTAGCAAATTATGTGGGATTTGCTGATCGAAAAGAAGTTTACTTAATAACTCACTTTTTTCGACACTTGTTGTACCTACCAAAACAGGTCTGCCGTTCCTATGTATTTCTGCTGTCTCATTGGCGACCGCTTTCCATTTTCCGAGTTCTGTCTTAAAAACTTGATCAGCCCAATCTTGCCTCTTCCTTATCTGGTTAGTTGGAACAACTGTTGACTCTAATTTATAAGTTTTTTCAAATTCCACCTCTTCGGTCTTAGCAGTTCCTGTCATACCAGCCAATCCTGGATATAAAAGGAAAAAGTTCTGATACGTTATAGATGCTAATGTTTGGGTTTCAGGCTGAATTTTAAGACCTTCTTTTGCCTCGATTGCTTGATGTTGTCCATCACTCCATCTTCTTCCAGGCATAACTCTTCCTGTAAATTCATCAACTATTACTGCTTCATCTTTTTTAATTATGTAATTTACATCTTTAACGAATAATTCTTTAGCTTTTAAAGCATTAGTGATGTAATGGGCCCACGGGTCTTTAGGATTATATAAATCATTCACCTTCAGGGACTCTTCACATTTGGCAAATCCTTGATCAGTTAATATGCAACTACGTTGTTTTTCGTCAACTTCATAATCACCCTCTGGATCAACACCATCTTTACTCAACTCCTTCGCCTTAATTAGAGACAATGATAATTGTGCCGCTTTTTGATATTTTTCTTGTGGCCTTTCAATTTGACCAGAAATTATTAGAGGAGTTCTTGCTTCGTCAATTAAAATTGAGTCTACTTCATCTATAACGCAATAATTAAATTTTCTTTGAACTACTTCTTCGATTTCAGTAGCCATATTATCCCTCAAATAATCAAATCCTAATTCAGAATTAGTGGCATAAGTTATGTCACATGCATAGTTTTTTTTCCTTTCGGAAGGACTCATATCTTGCTGAATTAAACCAACTGATAATCCCAAAAAACGATGCACTTGTCCCATCCACTCAGCATCTCTTCGAGCTAAGTAATCATTTACAGTAACAACGTGTACACCTTTACCAGTTAAAGCATTGAGATAACAAGGAAGAGTTGCAACGAGAGTTTTACCTTCTCCAGTTTTCATCTCAGCAATTTGACCTTCATGTAGAACCATCCCACCAATTAATTGGACATCAAAATGACGCATTTCTAAAACTCTTTTACTTGCCTCTCTGACGATTGCAAAAGCTTTTGGTAATATTTCTTCTAATAGCTCCTTTTGTTTTTTAATATTTAACTCTAATGAGATGGTTGATTTAAGATTATGAGTCTCATTCCTTAATTCATCATCAGTTAATATAGATACTTCCTCTTCTAGTAAGTTTATTTCTTCAACTATTGGTTGATATCTCTTTAACTTTCGTGTATTCGGGTCTCCCAACAAAAGTTTGAGCATAATTGTTTGTCCTCTAAAAAATTAATCCTATTACAACCATTATAAATTAGTGCGTTACAACTAAATGAGTATATCGTATATCTTTTTATTTTTTTAAAAGTTATCGATTAAGGTGTTAAATCAAAGTTACCAAAGAAGTTATTACATTTCTCTCAAAAATTTTAGAATTTCCAAACTTATGAAACCAGTATTTTTAATTAAGCATTCAAAAGGTGCTCTTGGATTAAGATTATTTGGATTAGGTCCTAATCTCAAACCCACGAAAGGATTAATTAAACTTCAGAAATTTTTACATCGTAATGCATTTTGGGCTAAAAATAGAAAAATTAAAGACCTTAAAAAATGCCTTGCTAATAGCGATGTTATTGTAAGTATTTGGTCCAATAATGAACCAGTTGGTTTTGGGAGAGCTTTGTCAGATGGTGTTTATAGAGGCGTTCTATGGGATATAGTAATTGATCAAAATCATCAAGGGAAAGGTTACGGCAAGATGATTGTAAAAAATCTTTTAGAATCAAAGGAAATAAAACATACAAAGAAAATATATTTAATGACTACAAGCAAAAAAAGGTTTTATTCTCAAGTTGATTTCAAAGAAGTTGCTTCACAAAATCTATTAGTTCACGAAATATAAATTACTTCTTAAACAAAAAATATTTTGAACCTAAATAATTATTTAAGGCTCCAATAAATGCTCCTATCAACCAAGCAATCTTATAATTATCAATCAAACGATTCAAAAAAATAATTATTAGGGACATCTCTAAACCTCCTAAAAAGTAAATAAAACAAAAAATAAAAAAAGATCTAATTATTTTTTTTTGTGAATTATCTCTAAAAACCCAAATTTTTGCAAAAATAAACGATGATAAGAGTCCTGTCGAATAGCCAAATATGGAAGCAAATATTATGTTTTTAAAAATTAAATAAAATGAATTAAATACTAAGAAATTTATAAATGTTGCAATTAACCCTGAGATACAAAATCTTAATATTTGATATTTATTTGCTTGAGAAATATAATTCAAAATCTTAAAGTTATACTATCGTCTTTGATCTTTAAGAGATAAATCTTGCATAAAGCCACCTTATAAACGGTCCCAAAATGGGAACTGGCCCAAAGGTAGGACCACAAAAATCAAAATAATCTCTGTGTTCTTGGATTAAGCCATTTTCAGAAAATATTAAACGTGTCGTGCCGGGATATATAAATTCTTTACCCATGATTTTTAAACCCATAGTCCATTCTACAAATCCATAATTTCCACTAATTGATATTGCATGAGTTTCCAAATAAACATCATCGCATCTTTTAACCAGCTTTTCTTGGGCCTCTACGTAAGAATCTAATCCTTTCGTTTCCTGTGTTGGATCAATGAAGGTAACATTCTCATTATAAAACTCTGCCCACTTTGCTTTAGTTGGTGCATCTTCTCCATAAGGTTTAGTAAATAATCCTCTTAAATCCTCGATAGAAACAGTAAGTGGCATTTAAAAATTTATATTTATCTAATAATTATATTTCAAATTTTGTATTTTAAAAAAGAAATCATTCAAATATTCTGATTTAGCAGAATAATAGCCAACCAGTTAAACAGATTAATAAGCGGATGAAGAGATTCGAACTCTCGACATTCTCCTTGGCAAGGAGATGCTCTACCACTGAGCTACATCCGCACAACTAGTTCATTTTATCTTAAAAAAGGAATGAAATGAACAAAACCTTACTTTTTTTAAAACTAATTTAAATTTTTGATTAAAGAACCCATCTCAATTGCTTGCAAAGCATAGTTCCAACCGAGGTTGTTTTTTATACCAGCTCTTTCTAAAGCCTGTTGCATACTATCAGTAGTTAAAACACCAAAAATAATTGGGACGTTATTTTCATATGAAACTTGTGAAATTCCCTTACTAGCCTCAGAAATAACAACATCATAATGAGAAGTTTCTCCTCTAATAACAGCTCCAAGAGCAATTACAACGTCATAGTTGGATTTTTTTAAGAGAGTTTTAGCTGCTATTGGCAGTTCAAATGATCCAGGAACCCAAACGATATCAAGTTCTTTACTTGTTTCTGAAGTGTCTAAACCGTGCCTTTTAAGACAATCAAGACAACCAGATAATATTTTATTAGTAATTAAATCATTAAATCTTGCTACAACTATACCTACTTTTAAAGTAGAAGCATTGGTAAAAGATCCCTCAAAGATAGTCATTAAATTCTCTTTCTTATATATCTACAATCTCATGAAAAGGTACTAAGTTCAAACTAAAGCTGAAACAATCCCTGTAGCAAAAACTAAAACGAGCCAAACTGCCGCAATAGAATATATTTTTCTTCTACTTTCTTTCTGTCCATCTTCAGTAGAGGGTTGAGTTACATATAAAACAGGAACTCCTACTACCGCGATAAGAGAAGCAAATAAAAGAGCATTGACGAAGAAAAAATTAACTGCCTGCATGATTCAAACTTATTTTTAAATTATTATAGATACCATGATCTCATGAAAATGAATATTTTTGGAGAAAATTTACATACGTTTAGTCAGTTTTAAAATGCAAAACTAAAATTAGTTCCTAATATCTATTTAGAAATAATAAAAAGATGCAAGAAGATACGATAATTCAGAGAGATTTATTTGCAATTAATCATGAACTTAAACAACCAAACAACTCTAGTCAAATTCCTGAAGATTTATCTACTGAAGAATTAAAAAAAGAGTCGCAGAAAAGGCCCAGGCAAAGAAAAAATTCTACTAATTTAATAAACAAATTCAAGAATGATTTAAATTCCGAAAAAAAGAATGATTGCATTAATGAAAAGTCTTACAGTTATAAAACAGTTGAGAAACAAAAATTAACTCCAATTCTTAAACATTATGTGACATTAAAAGAAGAAAACAGCAATAGATTGTTGTTATATAGATTAGGTGACTTTTTTGAATGTTTTTTTGAAGATGCTGTATTCATATCTAACCTATTAGAAATAACCTTAACTAGCAAAGATGCGGGTAAAGCAATTGGTAAAATCCCTATGGCAGGAGTCCCTCATCATGCAATGGAGAGATACTGCGCCGAATTAATTAAAAAAAACCATTCAGTAGTTATATGTGATCAGCTAGAAAAAAGTACTGGAAATTATGGCACACCACTGAAAAGAGGAATAACAAGAATAATCACGCCAGGTACTGTCATTGAAGAAGGCATGTTGGTTGCGAAAAAAAATAATTGGATAACAGCAATCCACTTATCAAAAAACATTTCAGAAGATTTATATGAATGGGGTATTTCAAGAGCAGATGTGAGTACGGGAGAATTATTAACAATGGAAGGAAGATCAATCTCAAAATTATTTGATGAAATTATTAAATTAGATACATCAGAAATTATCATTGGAAGCAATAAAGAGAAAAAGTTATTAGAAAACCAAAATCAACAAATTATATATACCGTCACCCAAGAAACTTTTTTTAGTATAAATGAAGCATGTTCAACTATAAAAAACTATTTTCAAATTCTTAGTTTAGAAGGACTTGGACTCAAGAATTTAAATAATGCGACTAAAGCACTTGGTGGCTTACTTAATTATTTAGAGAAAATTAATCCTTCAAATATAGAGAATGATTCTTCTCTAAAAATTTCTTTAGATTTCCCACAAATACAATTTCCAAAAGATCATTTAATTATTGATTATCAAACTCAAAAAAATTTAGAAATAAAAAATACACAAAGAGAAAATAATTATGCGGGTTCCCTTCTATGGAGTATTGATAAAACATATACCTGCATGGGTGCAAGATGTTTACGAAGATGGATAGACTCTCCATTATTAAATATTGATGAAATTTGTAAAAGACAAAATATTATTTCAAACTTTTTAGAATCTAAAAAGTTACGGATAGACACCCAAAATATACTTAGAGCAATGGGCGACTTAGAGAGACTTTCAGGGAGAGCATGCGCAGGACATGCCAGTCCAAGAGATTTAATAGCAATCTCAGAGGGTTTAAAAAAATTACCTAGATTAAAGTCAATTGTTGAATTATTTAAGTATGAAATCCCATCCTGGACGAATCAATTAAAAAATATTGATAATGAGCTTTTAGAGTTGGCAGATATAATAAGCTTCAAGCTTGTAGAAAATCCCCCTTTAAATACTAGAGAAGGAGGGATTATCCATGATGGAGTTGATAATGTGTTAGATGGCTTGCGTAATTTAATTGACGACTACTCAGATTGGTTGAATCAAGAAGAATTAAAAGAACGAAAAATTAGTAAAATATCAAATCTAAAAATACAATTCCATAAAAACTTTGGTTATTACATATCAATTAATAAATCTAAAGTTAATTTGGCGCCTGCTCATTGGATTAAAAGACAAACTCTTACTAATGAGGAAAGATATGTAACCACAGAAATCAAAAATAGAGAAAGTAAAATATTTCAAGTCAAAAATCGCGCGGCTGCTAAAGAATATGAATTATTTTGCGAGATAAGAAATCTTGTATCTTCTAAAACAAAAAGGATTAGATCCATTGCAAAATCTATTGCCTCTATAGATGCATTACTCGGTTTAGCAATTACATCATTAGAAAATAATTTTATAAAGCCGACTATTTCACCCATTACTAATTCAACAGACCAACAAAGCACGAAAATTATTGCAGGACGAAATCCTATCGTTGAACAACTATTAACTAATAGAAAATTTATATCTAATGATATTTTGTTTAATAGTAAGCAAAAATTAATAATATTAACGGGTCCAAATGCAAGTGGAAAGAGTTGCTTTATTAGACAAGTAGGATTAATACAAATTCTATCTCAAATTGGAAGCTTCGTCCCTGCAAGCAAAGCTGACATTCAAATTGTAGATCGAATATTTACAAGAATTGGAGCCGTAGATGACCAATCAACTGGACAATCGACATTCATGGTAGAAATGTCAGAAACTGCATCAATACTAAATCAAGCGACATCAAACTCTCTTGTCTTACTTGATGAGATAGGAAGAGGGACATCTACTTTTGATGGATTATCAATAGCATGGTCAGTAAGTGAATATCTTGCAAAAGAAATTGTATGTAATACGATCTTTGCTACTCATTATCATGAACTAAATTATCTTAAAAATACAAATACAAACATAGAAAATTTTCAAGTACTAGTTAAACAGAAGAAAGATCAACTATTTTTTTGTCATAAAATTGAAAAAGGTGGTGCTGATAAAAGTTATGGAATTGAAGCTGCTAAGTTGGCCGGGGTTCCTAAAGAAGTTATTAATAAAGCTAGATTAGTTCTAGATTATTTAGAAAAAAACAATCAGTTGAATTCTCAAATTACAATTCAATAAAAATATTTAAACAGTTTATGTAAAAATTATTTTAAATAGTTTCTCTTAATAAGGCATTAACAGCTGCTGCAGCCATTGCAGCCCCACCTCTCGTAGAGTTCACAACAATTCTAGGGTAATTAGTATTGAGCAATTTTTTTTTACTTTGACTAACCCCAATAAAACCCACAGGCATCCCAATAATTAAACTAGGAATCTGTTGTGAATTCTTTATGATCTCTAATAAATTTATCAATGCAGTTGGAGAGCTTCCAATAACAATTATTGGCGATTGAATTCCTGAATTTTTGGCAGATAATTCAATCCAACCTTTTTCTATCCCATAAGCAGTTTTAGTCAACCCTGATAAATCTTTATCAATGAACCATTGTTTCGCCGAAACAACTGAGTTTCCGTTTGTATTTTTTGCCATTGTTTTAATAGCTGCGGCAGCCATATCAGTATCAGTCAATATTGGTGCTCCAGCTTTAAGAGATTTAATAGCTTTTTCACACGCTCCTTCACTAAATTCCAAAAGTTTCTGAATATTAAAATCACCTGAAGTATGCACTAATCTTTCTAAAACTTTATTTTCCAAGTAATTAAAATTATTTTCAATCAAATTTGATTTAATAAATCTAATACTTTCTAAAAAAATAGGATGGTCTTTTATCATTAAAATTTTAATTATTTTATATTAAAGAAAGCATAATTATAGTAAGCCTGTTTTTTGCAAATATGCCAATACAAATAATATGGGGAAATGATTTAAATGCAAGTAATAAGTTTATAAAAAAAATAATTGATGAAAAAGTATCCAAAACATGGGGCGAAATAAATATTAGTTATTTAAATGGTGATGATGATAATCAAATAAAACAAGCATTTGATGAAATACTAACGCCTCCTTTGGGGGATGGATCACGAGTAATTGTATTAAAAAATAACCCAATATTCACAAATAAAAATGAGGAAATAAGAGTCAAATTTGAAAAAATTTATCAAAACATTCCAAGTAACACTTACTTTCTTTTACAAAATACAAAAAAACCAGATTCAAGACTAAAGAGTACAAAATTTATTCAAAATTTAATAAAAAAAGATTTAGCAAGTGAAATGTCATTTTCTTTGCCTGATATCTGGGATTTTGAAGGCCAGAAAAGATACATAGAAGCCACCGCAAATTCGATGAATATCAATTTAGGGAAAGGGACTGTTGATTTAATTATTAATTCAGTGGGAAATGATAATTTTAACTTAATGAGCGAATTAGCTAAAGCAAAGATATATCTATCTGCATCGAATAATAGTGAAAACAAAGAACTTATTCTAAACAGTGATGATGTAAAAAAAATATTTAATGATCATCAGTCAAATATCTTCAAAATAATCGATCATCTATTACAAAATAGTATTAATGAGGCTCTTATAGAAATCCATTATTTATTAAAAAAAGGAGAACCTGCTTTAAGACTCAATGCGGGATTAATAAGTCAAATCAGAATGCATACCATCGTGAAATTACTTCATAAATCTGGTGAGCAAGATTTATCAGAAATATGCAAACTTGCAAATGTATCTAACCCAAAAAGAATTTATTTTATCCGTAAAAAAGTAAACAATACATCCTCAGATTTCTTAATTAAATTGATGAGTAATTTACTAGATATTGAATCATCACTAAAAAAAGGCAATAATCCTATTAATGTTTTTACTGAAAGTCTCGTTAACTTAAGTTAATCAAATATTAAGTTTGATAATTTATATTATGATTTAAATATGGCTTTATTAATCAAAAAATTTGGCGGCACTTCGGTTGGAGATATTACAAAAATTAAGGCGATTGCCCAAAGTATTATTCAAAGTAAAGAAGCTGGAAATGATATCGTCGTAGTTGTATCTGCAATGGGTAATTCTACAGATCACTTAAATAAGTTAGCAGAATCAATCAGCAAAAATCCCAATAGCCGAGAATTAGATATGCTCCTCTCTACAGGGGAGCAAGTAACTATGGCACTTCTATCAATGTCATTAAATGAATATGGAATTCCTGCAATATCTTTAACAGGTAGTCAAGTTGGAATTGTTACTGAATCAATTCATGGGAAAGCAAGAATTCTTGATATCAAAACAGAACGAATACAAAACTATATTGATCAAGGTTATGTAGTAGTAGTTGCTGGGTTTCAAGGCTCCACTCTTAGTCATACTGGATCAATGGAAATCACAACTTTGGGAAGAGGTGGTTCAGATACTTCAGCAGTAGCACTTTCTACAGCATTAGGTGCAGAAACTTGCGAGATATATACAGACGTTCCTGGGGTCCTTACCACTGATCCAAGAATAGTACCTAATGCAAAATTATTAGATATTATTAGTTGTGAGGAGATGCTAGAACTTGCAAGTGTTGGTGCATCAGTACTTCATCCAAGAGCTGTAGAAATTGCTCGTAATTATGGAATAAAATTATATGTTAAATCGAGTCAAACCTTCTCAAATGGTACTCTTCTACATAGCAAAATAAAACCATTAGCTCTTAAAAGAGGAGGGTTAGAATTAACAAAAACTGTAAATAGTCTTGAAGTATTAGAAAATCAAGCCGTATTTAGTATTTCTAACCTAACTGATAGGCCTGGAATTGCAGCTAAAATATTTGAAACCTTGTCTGAAGCAAGCATTAATGTTGATTTAATAATCCAAGCTACACATGATGGGAAAAGCAATGATATTGCATTTACAGTCAATGAGTTTGATTTAACCAAAACTATTGAGCAATGTAAATTGATAACTAATCAATTAGGTGGCGAATATAATTTCACAACAAATATGACTAAGTTAAGTATTCAAGGAGCTGGAATAATGGGGAGACCAAGTGTATCGGCAGATTTATTTGATACTTTATCCAAAGCAAACATAAATGTAAGATTAATAGCTACCAGCGAAATCAAAGTCAGCTGCGTTATTGACATTAACAATATTCCAAAAGCTATTAGATTTGTCGGTGAAAAATTTAAATTATCTGATACACAAATATTTATTAATCCCGTAATTGTAAGAGAAGAACAGCCTGAAGTAAGAGGAATTGCATTAGATAAAAATCAGGTTCAAGTTAGTATTCGGAACCTGCCTGATAAGCCTGGGGTAGCAGCTTCAATATGTTTAGCTCTCGCAGAGAGTAATTTGATTTTTGATACTATTGTTCAATCTGAAAGGTTCACATCTTTCAAAACCAAAGACATTAGTTTTACTATGAATAAACAAGACAGAGAAAGAGCTAATAAAATTTTCCACTCTTTAACAAAAAAATTACCAGGATCATTTATCGAAGATGGACCAGCGATAGCCAAAGTAAGCACAGTGGGAGCTGGAATGGCCTTTAAGGTTGGAACAGCTGGAAAAATATTCAGAGCACTTGCTAATAAAGATATTAATATTGAAATGATTGCTACAAGCGAAATAAGAACTTCTTGTATCGTCTTAGAAAAGGATTGTGACCAAGCAGTCTATGCAATTCATTCTTATTTCGAATTAGATAAATAATTAATTAACTATTCCTAGATAATTTTTGCCTAAGTTTCTTAATTCTATCTCTAAGATTTGCTGCCTCTTCAAAATTTAGTTCTTTTGCTGCATCTTTCATTTTATTTTCTAACTTGTCAATTAAACTAGGCATTTCATCCAGCAAACATAGATTATCTTTGGCATTTAAAATTTCGTCTGTTTTATTACTAACAACATTTATCAGATCTTTAGATAATCCTCCGTTATCTAATTTTCGGGAAAGCTCTAAAAAAGATAATATTGAATTTTCTATTTTCTTACCTGCAGGTTTTGGAGTAATACCATTGATCTCATTATATTTTTTTTGGATAGTTCTTCTTCTATCAGTTTCAGATATCGCTCTTTTCATTGATTTAGTAAAGTTATCTGCATAAAGCAAAGCAACCCCCTCAACATGTCTTGCCGCTCTTCCAATAGTTTGAATAAGCGAACGCTCTGCTCTCAAAAAACCCTCTTTATCTGCATCTAAAATGGCAACTAGAGAAACTTCAGGCAGATCAAGTCCTTCCCTTAGCAAATTCACTCCAACCAGTACATCATATTCACCCAACCTAAGATCTTGAATAATCTCAATCCTTTCAATCGAATGAATTTCAGAATGCAAATATCTCACTCTAACTTTATTATCCGATAAAAAATCGGTAAGATCTTCTGCCATCCTTTTTGTAAGAGTTGTAACAAGTACTCTTTGATTCTTTTTAGCTCTAACTCTTATTTCTGATAAAAGATCATCTATTTGTCCATCACTAGGCCTTACATCAATGATCGGATCTAAAACACCTGTCGGCCTAATAACTTGTTCAATAAAATGGCCTTCGCATTGATCCAACTCCCATTGGCCAGGGGTTGCACTAATAAACAATGTCTGTCTAGATTTTTCCCAAAATTCTTCACACTTTAAAGGTCTATTATCTGCAGCACTAGGCAACCTAAAACCATGATCTATCAATACCTTTTTTCTAGCTTGGTCTCCGTTATACATTGCATGTAATTGCGGGCACGTTACATGACTTTCATCGACTACTAACAACCAATCTTTTGGGAAATAATCTATCAAACATTCTGGAGGAGTTCCTTCTTCTCTCCCAGCCAAATGACGTGCATAATTTTCAACGCCATTACAGTATCCAACTTCTCTAAGCATTTCTAAATCATATTTTGTGCGCTGTTCTAAACGCTGCGCCTCCAACAACTTTCCTTCATAGGCAAATTTATCGAGTTGTTTTTTTAATTCACTTCTGATAGCACTAATGGCAGCCTCTAATCTCTCTTTTGGGGTAACAAAATGCTTAGCTGGGTAAACACTCACTTGATCAAGACTCTCAAGAATCTCTCCAGTTAATGGATCAACAAATCTAATAGCCTCAATCTCATCTCCAAATAATTCAATTCTAATCAATCTATCTTCATAAGCTGGTCCAATTTCTAATACATCTCCCTTAATTCTAAATCTGCCTCTACTAATTTCTACATCGTTTCTTGTATATTGATTATCCACTAGTGCTCTTAAAGAAGAACGTAAATCTATAGATTCTCCAACTGCAAATTTAACGGCAGCTTTTAAATATTCACTTGGTATTCCTAGACCATAAATACAACTAATAGATGCAACAACAATTACATCTTTCCTTTCAAATAATGATCTTGTAGCTGAATGCCTAAGCATGTCAATCTCTTCATTAATTGAAGCGGTTTTTGCTATGTATGTATCACTTACTGGAACATAAGCTTCAGGCTGATAATAATCATAGTAAGAAATGAAGTATTCAACTGCATTTTTAGGGAAAAACTGCCTTAATTCATTACATAATTGAGCTGCTAGAGTTTTATTATGAGCGAGAATAAGTGCTGGTCTTCCTGTTTGCTCGATTACATTGGCAATAGTAAAAGTTTTTCCAGTGCCAGTAGCCCCCAAAAGAGTTTGAAACTCTTTACCACTATTAACTCCTTGAACTAGCTTCTTAATAGCTTTAGGTTGATCACCATTTGGTTCATAGGGTGCTTGAAGCTTATAGTTATTCATTCAGCTAATAGCTTAAGATTTCTATATCTTAGGAAATTTTTTCTTTAATCATTGAATTTTTCAAAGATTCTTTTAGGCCTCTAACTACAGCAATCATTGATATTAAATCATCTAAATTATTAACTGCAGATCCAACTCCAACAGCGGAAGCTCCACATGATATTGCCAAAGGACATGTAACCTCGCTTAGGCCGGAAGCACTCATAATTGGAATGCTAATAGACTGTTTCTCAAATTCCTTAAATATCGCATAAGTTGCCGCCAATGTAGGGACTGACTTTTCCAATAATCCTTGAATTCCTGAATTATATGGATTAGAACTTTTACCTCCTTCAGTTTGAATGATATCAGCGCCTTCAAAAACTAATTTTATTGCAAGATCAACTTGCTTATCGATGGGCATAGTATGAGGAACTGTCACTGATAAAGGAATATTAGGTAAAAAATCTTTAGTTTCTTTTGTAAGATTTAAAATTTTCTCCTCCGAGAAAGTAATTCCTTTATCATAAAAACTATCGTAATTGCCTATTTCGATTAAAGAAGCTCCTGCCTTAACTGAATTTATAAATAATTTAGGCTCTACAGAACTTACGCAAATTGGTAATGATGATATCTCAATCGCGGATTCAACTAATTCAGGTTTACAAGCCATATCAATTAAATCAGCTCCTCCCACAAAAGCTGCTTCTGAAATTTTCTGAACAGATTGAATCTCAAAATTACTTAATCCTGAAATTACTTTGAGTAAAGATTTACGGCTAAGCTCTTCTTGAATTTTTTGTGGCAAAAGATGAATCAGACTCATAGACTTGATGAATTTATTACCTGATTGTGACATTGTTTTATTAAAACAGTGTATTTTTTTAAAAATATTATCTGAGTTAAACAATATGTCTAATAAAAATTCAATTCAAAAAAATTGGACATCCTGGCATCATCTCCTGCACAAACAGATTTTAGGCAATAGAACATTAATTCCAGATGGGGCAAATCTATTAATAGCAGTTTCAGGAGGACAAGATTCGATGACTTTATTGAACCTAATCAACGATATGAAAACGCAACATAATTGGTTTGTGAATGTTTGGCATGGAGATCATCAATGGCATGAAAAATCTGAAAAATATGCACTTGACTTACAAAGTTACTGTAATCAAAAAAATATTTCATATTTTTTTGATCGAGCTAATAAAAAAAATATTTCTTCTGAAGAAAAAGCGCGTGATTGGAGATATGAGAAATTAATTGAAAGGGCAAATCATTTATTTATTGAAAACCAAAAAGAAACTGATATTTACTTATTAACTGGGCACACGAATACTGATAATGCAGAAACCTTTTTACTAAATTTAGCCAGAGGAAGCAATTATGCAGGACTTAGCTATATCGACAAAAAAAGATTACTTGAAAATAACATATTTTTAATAAGACCATTATTAATATTTAGCAGAGAAGATACCAAGGAATTTTGCAAGCTTCAGAACATTCCTGTTTGGGAAGACCCAACTAACTGCGATCTAAAAATTAAGAGAAATTTAGTCAGAAAAAAAATTATTCCAATTTTAGAAACTATGTATCCTGGTTGTTCCAAGAGGATAAATAGTTTTGCAGAAAAAATGAGTAATTATAAGAATGAACAAAACGACCTTAGTCAGCTTGCCTTCTTATCTTGTAAAGATACACTTGGTATAAAAAGAAAATTATTAAATAGCTTATGCATTGAAGCAAGATGTACTATATTAAATACTTTTTTAAAAAGGGATTGTAAAAAACAATTAAGCTCAAAAAATATAACTGATTTAGCCTCCACGATTTTTGACAAAGATAAAGGCCAAATCAATTTACCAGAAGGATTAAAGATTGTTTGGGATAAAGATTATATAAATCTTGAAAAAAATTAGGATGACACTGCTGATCTTCTTCTTCTAGTTCTTCCTGCAGGTGCCTCTTCTGTCTTAACTACTGGAGTCGTAACAGAATCTTTTACAGATTGATTATTATTGACTTGCTTTGTATTTTTAGTAGATGGATTATTTTTATAATTATTTTGATTGCGGTTTATATTTTGATTATTAACATTTGGATAATGTTTATTTTTGGGATGCTGATTTTGCTCATTAACTATTTGAGGTTTATAAGCACGGGTTCCACTTGGTGCAGGTTGGGCTAAGCATAGAATTAATGGCTCTACTTGTAATTCTCTTCGCATTCTTCTAGTTAAACCATTTTCAATCTCTCTTTGGACCCCAATCCAATCAACTTCAAAATTATTTGGACTAGTTTGTCTTGATAATTGTTTCCAACGGTTTTCTAATACCCAATTTATCTCCCTTTCAGTCCACATCGACATTTTTCTTGGATCAGCTGATATTACTACGCCTCTCAAACTTACTCTTGGTGGCGCAACCATATTACCATCTGTGCTTATAGGAGCTAAAACAGTAACTATTCCATCATCTGCTAACTGCTGTCTCTCTTTTAATGCTCTTGCATCTACTACACAAGTTCTCGTATTATCCAACATTTCAATTCCAGACTTTACTGGATCTCCTTGAATCATTGAATCAGCTCTCAGCTCAATTGTATCTCCGTTATCAAGGATAAGGATATTATTGGGGTCTACGCCCATTGATTCAGCAGTTTTACCGTGTAGAACCTGCATTCTATATTCGCCATGAACAGGTACAAAAAACTTTGGTTTAATTAATGCCAGCATCAATCTTTGATCATCTCTACATCCATGACCAGAAACATGAATCCCATGTTCTTTACCATAAATAACTTTAGCTCCCAATTTAATTAATCTATCAATACTATGAGCTACAGAGATTGTATTTCCAGGAATTGGACTGGAAGAGAAAATAACTGTATCAGTAGTTTTGAGTTTAACGTGGGGATGTTCATCTCTTCCTATTCTACTTAATGCAGCCATTATCTCTCCTTGACTACCTGTCATCAAGAGCAGAGTTTCTCTATCCGGTAAATCTCTTATACTTTTAATTGGAAAAAAAAGATTGTCAGGACAGCTTATATAACCTAATTCACGACATTTACCCACGACATTTAGCATAGATCTACCCATTAATCCAATTTTACGTCCATGCTTCATTGCTAATTGGATCACCATCGCAACCCTATGAGTTGAACTAGCAAAAGTGGTAAGCATCACTCTACCTTTAGCTTCCGATATTATTCGATCTAAATTTGGAAAAACAGAAATTTCTGAAGGAACAAAACCCTTTACTTCAGAATT
This sequence comes from Prochlorococcus sp. AG-686-J21, assembly GCA_003210285.1. Lineage (GTDB taxonomy): Bacteria > Cyanobacteriota > Cyanobacteriia > PCC-6307 > Cyanobiaceae > Prochlorococcus_A. The sequence goes on along the minus strand of QCVS01000006.1, from coordinate 7,579 downwards.
TGTAGAGTCTGAGAGTAAGCAAAGGACTCCCTTCTCTCCATAAAATGCCATTCTTTCAATATCAGCATGTTTTTTATCAGGTGGAAGATGATCAAATTTAAAGTCTCCAGTAAAAAAAACAACACCTACTGGAGTAGTTAGAGCCAGAGAAAAACTATCGCCAATAGAGTGAGTATTTCGAATGAATTCCAATGAAAAATGCTGACCGAGTCTGACAACTTGCCTTGGTTCTATAGCCTGCGTTGTTGTCCTATCCACCACACCAGCTTCTTCCATTTTTCCTTTAAGCATTGAGATCGCTAAAGGTGGGCCATAAATCACAGGAATATTAAATTTCTTTAAATGATGAGAAATTCCACCAATATGATCTTCGTGACCATGAGTTACTATCATTCCACGAAATCTATTTAAGTTTGCTTGTAAATAGGAAGTATCAGGCATAACAACATTCACACCATGCATGCCATCACTGGGGAAAGCCAGTCCGCCATCTATCAAAATAATGTCATCCTCGTATTCAAAAACACATGTGTTTTTTCCTATTTCATGCAGCCCACCTAAAGGAATTATTTTTAAAGCAGGTTCATTTGATCTTTTTGTTTTAGATGAGGTGTGATTATTGTTTGATTTGATTTGATTTGAATTCATAATTAAAGTATTTTAACAATCAAGAATTGTGGTTATTTTATTCAAAGTAACTTTATTAAAGCGTTAAAAAGAGTATTTACAAAGACAGATTTTGAATTACCTGAAATAAGTTTTCTTTCTTTTCTTTAATAAGAGGTGTTAATGGATTCCTAGGAGAACCAACTTGCCAACCTTTTAGTTCTAGAGCTGCTTTGATTGGAATTGGATTTGTCGTTTCAAAGAGTGCTTTAAAAAGTGGTTGCAATCTTTCATGAATATCAAGAGCAATCGAGACTTCTCCTTTGTGAAATGATTCAATCATCATTTTTAGCTGCAACCCAACAATGTGGCTCGCAACGCTTACTACACCAACAGCACCAACAGATAACATAGGAAGCAATAATGAATCATCGCCACTATATACAGAAAGGTTAGAGCCGCACGCTGACCTTAACTCTGTCACTTCCTCTATTCTACCGCTTGCCGCTTTAATGCTGAGAATATTTGGGAAATCCATAAGTTTATTTACAGTCGTAGGTAATAAATTACAACCGGTTCTTCCAGGGATGTTATACAACATTAAAGGCAAATCACTGGCTTCAGTAGCTATAGAACTAAAGTGGTTATAAAGACCTTCTTGAGGGGGCTTGTTGTAATAAGGAACAACAACTAAAGCGCCATCCGCACCAAATTCATAAGCTTTTTTAGTGGCTTCTATAGCCTCACTTGTACAGTTACTACCTGTACCAACAATGACTTTAGATCTAGAATTTAAAGAACCTTTTACTGCAACAAACAAATTATGCTGTTCAGCCCATGAAAGAGTTGGAGACTCTCCTGTTGTCCCACAAAGTACAATTCCATCAGATCCATTTTCACAAAGGTGATTAGAAAGTTTAATAGCCAATTCATAATCAACCACACCATTTTCTTTAAATGGAGTAACCATAGCGGTCAAAATTCTTCCAAATAATGGCTCAGAAGATTTTGTATTGTTGGGAATCATTTTTTTGCAATTAATAGTTCAGCTATTTGAACAGCATTAAGTGCTGCCCCTTTCCTTATTTGATCCCCACATAACCATAATTCTAATCCATTTGAATTACTAATATCAGTTCTTATTCTTCCTACCGCAATATTATCTCTTCCCATTACGTCATTTGGCATAGGGAACCTATTTTTTTCATAATCTTCAATTATTTCTAAACCTTTAGCTTTTTTTAATTGATCGATAGCATATGAAGGTTCGATAATATCTTCAAATTCAATATTAACTGATTCAGAATGGGCCCTAAGAACTGGAACTCGAACGCATGTTGAAGAAAGTTTTAAATCAGTAATATTGAGTATTTTCCGAGTTTCATTTGTCATTTTCATCTCTTCTTCGCAATAATTATTTGAAAGCATTGGTGAATTATGTAAAAACAGATTAAATGCTAATGAATATGGTAAAACTTCACTTTCTCTTGGATCTCCCTCCAAATATTTCTTAGTTAAAAACTGTAATTCTTCCATTGCTAATTGCCCTGCACCACTTACCGATTGATAAGTTGAAACGATTACTCTTTTAATCGGGGAAATATTATTCAAAGGAGCTAAAACTAAAGTCAACAATATTGTTGTACAGTTCGGATTAGCGATAACACCATTATGTTTTAAAGCATCAGAAGCATTGACTTCAGGAACGACAAGAGGAACATCGTTTTCTAATCTGAACGCACTTGAATTATCGATTAGTACAGCATTTTGATCTTTCACTGTTGATAACCATTGTTTTGAAATATTTCCACCAGCAGAAGCAAACACCAAATCAACATTTAAAAATTCTTCTTTAGAAGCTTTTTTAGTAACAATTTCTTTTCCTTTCCATTTTATTATTTTTCCTTCTGACCGCTGAGATGAAAGTAAAACTAACTCCGAGATAGGAAAATCTCTTTCTTCAAGAATTTTAAGTAGTTCAGATCCAACAGCACCTGAAGAGCCTAAAATAGCTACTTTTAAAGGTCTATTTGGCAAAAATGGAGATTTTCTCACTATACAAATTAGAAAATTATGAAATTTAATATTTTTCTTACTGTATCAAAAAAGTTAACTTCAAGGAAATCACTTAATGTGGAATAATTAAGTTTCTGCTTATTGTAATAATTTCAAAAACTCAAACATGATTAAAGAAGCATTAATAGTAAAAACAACCGCACTACCTCAAAGTAGAGTCGCACTTGAATTAGAAATACCATCTAATACATGCAAATCATGCGTAAATGAAACAATAAATTCAATTAGTCGTTCAGCCAAAATCCCTGGATTTAGGCTTGGCAAAATTCCCAAACAAGTATTAATACAAAGAATCGGCATTACTCAACTACATGCCTCTGCACTTGAAAAAATAATTGATAAATCTTGGAATGAGGCTTTAACGATGGAATCAATAGAGCCACTAAGTGAACCAGAATTAGTTGATGGATTCGAATCATTACTGAAGAATTTCAATCCGGAAAAACCTTTAAAAATTATTCTACAAACTGATGTTGCACCAGAATTAAAGTTAAAAAAATCAAAAGGTCTATCAGTTGAGATTACAAAAAGTAAATTTGACCCCAAATCCATAGATGAAGCTTTAGAAAAATCAAGAAATCAATTAGCAAATATTATTCCAGTTAATAATAGGCCTGCTAAGTTAGGAGATATTGCTGTAGTTAGTTTTAAAGGTATTTACAAAGATTCCAAAAAAGAAATTGATGGGGGATCTAGTGATTCAATGGATCTTGAATTAGAAAAGAACAAAATGATTCCTGGCTTCGTTGAGGGAATTGTTGGTATGAAAATTGATAATAATAAAACTCTTAATCTAAAATTTCCTGAAGACTATTCTCATGAAGATTCCAGAGGTAAAGAAGCAATCTTTGAAGTAACACTCAAAGATCTCAAAGAAAAAGAATTACCTGAACTTAATGATGATTTCGCAAAACAATCTGCAAATAAAGATTCATTAAAAGAACTAAAAAAAGATATAGAAAAACAACTAAAAGAGAATTTTGATAATACTCAAAAAAATCTCAAAATTGAAGCTTTAATGGATGCGTTATCTAAAGAATTAGATGCCGAAATTCCAAAAGCAATGATTGATATTGAAGTTAAAAATAATATTGAACAAACAGCACAAAGATTTGCTCAACAAGGAATGGATATTAAATCAACTTTTACTCCAGAATTAGTGAAATCTTTAGCCGAATCAACTCGTCCTCAAGCTGAAAAAAATGTTCAAAGAAATTTAGCGTTAAAAGCATTATCAGAAATAGAAAATATTACAGTTGAGGATAAAGCAATAGATCAAAAAATGAAGGAATATGAGGATGAAATTTCTAAATCACCAAAACAAATTGATATTAAAAAATTAAAAAATGTAGTTCGTAATGATCTCCTACAAGAAAAGTTAATCACTTGGCTTGAAGAAAATTCAGAAGTAAAAGAAATAAGTGAAAAAACAACAAAATCAACTACAAAATCAACTACAAAAACAACTACAAAAAAAGGAGTTCAAACTAAAAGTAAACCGAAGGTAAATAAAAAAGAAAAAAATTAATTTATAAAAAATTTAACTAATCAACAAAAAAACCCTTAAATTAGATAAAGAAAGAGATTAACTAAGTGTATTCTGAAAAAAAACATTTAATCCAAAGCTCAATAATTTCTCCTAATGTTATTGATAAGACTAGATCTGCTGTCCCTACTGTGGTCGAACAATCAGGAAGAGGAGAAAGAGCATTTGATATTTATTCAAGATTATTAAGGGAAAGGATAATATTCTTAGGTACAGGAATTAATGATCAAGTATCAGATTCGCTAGTTGCACAATTATTATTTCTAGAAGCCGAGGATCCTGACAAAGATATACAAATATATATTAACTCTCCCGGTGGTTCTATTACTGCTGGATTAGCTATATACGATACGATGCAGCAAATCTCTCCAGACGTTGTAACAATCTGTTTCGGTGTGGCTGCAAGTATGGGTGCATTTCTCCTTAGTGGAGGAGCGAAAGGCAAAAGATTAGCTTTACCTAACTCGAGAATAATGATTCACCAGCCGCTTGGAGGGGCTCAAGGCCAAGCAGTAGAAATTGAGATACAAGCAAAAGAAATACTATTTCTCAAAAAAACATTAAATTCTCTTTTAGCTGAACATACCGGTCAATCTTTAGAAAAAATTAATGAAGATACGGAAAGAGACTATTTTCTATCACCTGCAGAAGCAGTTGAATATGGATTAATTGATAAAGTCATAAAAAATGACAAGTAATAAGGAATATTTTAAGAATATGATGACGAATCCAATTTTATAAGCAATCCTAATAAGTAAGGGATATTTAATCTTTTTTATTCTATACAAGCTTTGATAATCGATGGCTAAATTTGACGCCCATCTAAAATGTTCATTTTGTGGTAAATCACAAGATCAAGTTAGAAAACTTATAGCTGGTCCGGGGGTTTACATTTGTGACGAATGCATAGACCTTTGTAATGAAATTCTTGATGAAGAATTAATTGATACTCAAGCAAAACTAAATAACTCCCCACAAGTAAAGAAAAAATTACCAACTAATAATCCTGATAAATCTATTACTTTAGAATTAACTTCTATCCCCAAACCACTTGAAATAAAAACTTTTCTTGATAACCAAGTTGTTGGTCAAGAATCCGCAAAAAAAATACTTTCAGTTGCTGTTTATAATCACTATAAAAGACTAGCCTGGAGATTAAAAGAAGAAAATAAAGAAGATAATTCTAATGATTTGCAAGCAACTAAACTACAAAAATCAAACATCTTACTAATTGGACCAACTGGGAGTGGCAAAACGTTATTAGCACAAACTTTAGCTGAATTTCTTGATGTTCCTTTTGCTGTAGCTGACGCAACAAGTCTGACTGAGGCTGGATATGTTGGCGAGGATGTTGAAAATATCTTATTGAGACTTCTACAAAAGTCAGAAATGAATGTGGATTTAGCTCAAAAGGGGATTATATACATTGATGAGATAGACAAGATCGCTAGAAAGAGTGAAAATGCATCAATTACAAGAGATGTATCAGGAGAAGGAGTTCAACAGGCATTATTAAAAATGCTTGAAGGAACAATTGCCAATGTTCCACCACAAGGAGGAAGAAAACACCCTAACCATGACTGCATTCAAATCGATACAAGCCAGATTTTATTTATATGTGGAGGTGCATTTATAGGTCTAGAGGATATTGTTCAAAAACGTTTAGGAAAACATTCAATTGGATTTACTACTAACCCTGATGAAAATAAAGTAAATGCAAAAAAAATAGTTGATTCCCGAGATGCTCTCAAGAATTTGGAACTAGATGATCTAGTCAAATATGGATTGATTCCAGAATTCATCGGAAGAATTCCTGTATGCGCAATATTAGATCGTCTTACTAAAGAAACTCTTGAATCGATTCTGACGGAGCCAAGAGATGCACTAGTCAAGCAATTTAAAACTTTATTAAGTATGGATAACGTTGAATTAAATTTCGAACCAGAATCTGTGAAAGCAATTGCTAATGAAGCTTTTAAAAGAAAAACAGGTGCAAGAGCTCTTAGATCAATAATTGAAGAATTAATGCTTGATTTAATGTATACACTTCCATCACAAGAAGAAGTAAAAGAGTTCACCATTACGAAAAAAATGGTAGACAACCTGTTCTTATCGAAAATTGTTAAACTTCCTGCAGGATCTCATAGGATTATTAAAGAATCTGCATAAAAATTAAGGTTATAGTTTTCCAAAATTCAATCTTAATCATTTAATTAAGAATAATAAATGCTTAATATACATAAACCTTTTCATCAAAAATACAGGCCTCGTAAGCTTGATGAGCTGGTTGGTCAAGAATTTATATCGATCACTCTTAAACAAGCATTAATATCTCAGAGAATTGCGCCTGCTTATCTTTTTAATGGACCTAGGGGGACTGGAAAGACATCAAGTGCAAGAATATTTGCAAAGTCATTAAATTGTCTATCATCTGAACAACCTACACCAAATCCCTGTGGCAAATGCGAATTATGCATACAAATTGCGGATGGTAATGCCCTAGATATTATTGAAATTGATGCTGCATCTAATACTGGAGTTGAAAATATACGAGAACTAATAGATAAAGCAAGATTTGCCCCTACTCAAGCTAGATGGAAAGTATATGTTATCGATGAATGTCATATGCTTTCTACAGCTGCATCAAATGCTTTACTAAAAACTATTGAAGAACCTCCTAAAAGAGTTGTTTTTATTCTTGCAACTACAAATCCTGAAAGAGTTATAAATACTATTCAAAGTAGATGTCAAAAATTCGATTTTAAAAGAATCAGCTCAAATACTATTTTCAACAACCTTTCAGACATAGCAAATAAAGAATCGATAAAATTTGAAGATCAAGCGCTAAAACTAATTGCAAAAAGATCTAATGGAGGAATGAGAGATGCACAAAGTTTACTAGATCAATTAAGTCTTCTTCCTAGTGGCGTAACCACAAAAAGTGTTCAAAACTTGCTTGGAGAAGTATCCGAAAATGATTTGACTAATTTAATCAATTCATTGATTAATAATGAGCCAGAGTCATTATTAATCAGTTGTAATAACTTATACGATGCAGGAAATGAACCACATGAGATATTAGTTGGATTATTAAATATTACTAGAGACCTGTTACTTAAAACTTTAAATAATAATTATTCAGATATGTACTATACATCTATTGACTTTCAAAATGAATTAAATAAATTTTCTTATAGTATTAGTAAAAATAGGATAATTGAATGGCATAGCAAGCTTAAGAATGTTGATTATCAAATCAAAACAAGCGATAATCCAAGACTATGGTTAGAAATACACTTAACAAGTCTTCTAGAAAAAAATGACAACGAAAATATAGTAAATAATGTAAAA
>QCVS01000005.1 GCA_003210285.1 Prochlorococcus sp. AG-686-J21 | reverse complement strand
TTATCCATGTTAAATTTTTATTCTTATAAAAAAATAAATCTATTAACAGTATAAGTCAAATATTCAATTTTCTATATCAGAAATTTCTTTCAGTGCTGCGAAGCTAAGAATTTCTGGCTCTTTGTCATTTACAAGAACATCATCTTCAATTCTTATTCCTATACCTTTCCATTTCTCATCGATACTAGGTTGCCCTTCTGGGACTGGAATTCTGTCACTTATGTAAATACCTGGTTCAACAGTAAGTATCATTCCATTTTGTAAGGGAACATCATATTCTCCCATCCTATATGCTCCAACATCGTGAACGTCTAAACCAAGCCAATGTCCAGTTCTATGCATGTAAAGATGTTTATAAGATCCGTTTTCAATTATTCCATCCGTATCTCCTTTTAATAGTCCAATTTCTTTTAATCCCTCTACCAGTATTCTTAAAGCAACATTATGAACGTTAGTAGAGTTAGAACCTTTTACAGAATTCTTTATGGCAGATTTCTGTGATTCTAAAACAATTTCATATATAAGTTTCTGCTCTTTAGAAAATTTTCCTCCGATAGGAATAGTTCTTGTAATATCTCCATTGTAATAATCAATTAACGAACAACCTGCATCTACCAATAATAAATCCCCCTTATTCAAGTCAGAGTTATTTGATGTGTAATGTAAAATGCAGGCATTATCACCTGAAGCAACGATAGAGTTATAAGCAGGTCCTCTTGCACCTTTTTCTAAAAAGAATCCTTCTATTAAACCTTGAATTTGTCTTTCGTTTTTCTTTGATGAAATAGATTCCCTTACTAATTCATGGGCTTCCGCTGAAATTTGAGTAGCCTCTCTCATCCTATTTATCTCGAAATCACTTTTTATTAAGCGCATTTCATTGAGATAAGTTTCAGGAGATTTTATAGAATTAGCTCCTAATCCTACTCTTGAACTAGCTTCAAGTTGTTGAGAAAATATTTCCAAAACAATTTTTTCAATTTTGGTATGTTTACCAATTGAATAAACAATCTCTTCTGAATCACTAATATAAAATGGAAGCAAATCCTTAAAATCACTAATTGAATGAGCTTTATCTGCCTTGAATTCTCTTTCAGCTCCTTCTATACCCCATCTAAAGCCATGCCAGACCTCACTCAAAATATCTTTGGGAGCAACAAACAAAATAAACCTTTCCCCTTTTGGCTTATGAGATAAGAAAAGAGCGATAGAATCAGGCTCATCAAAGCCAGTCAGATACCAAAAATTACTATCTTGTCTAAAAGGATATTCACAATCAGCATGATGCCTAACCAAGCTAGAACTTGGAATAATGGCAGCTTTGCCATTTAATTTTTTTAAGAAAATTTCTCTTCTTTCCTCAAATACTTTACAATCTGGTTTAAACATAAAATCTTCGATTGGCTAATTTTATAAAAAAATGGAAGAATGAATTACAAGATATTTAAAAACTAACTTTTTAATGGAACCCAATGTCTACATTCTAATTTTACTAATAATTTTAATTATAGTTGGTTCAGCATGTTGTTCAGGAGCAGAAGCAGCTTTTTTAGCAGTCAATTCGATAAGGATTTTAGAATTAGCATCAAAACAAAAGCCTAAAAGTTCAGCAAATCAACTACTTAAACTTAGAAAACATCTTGGGAGAACTTTAACTGTAATTACCATAACCAATAATGGGTTTAACATAATAGGGAGTCTCCTTTTAGGGGTTTATGGGGCCTTTATAATTAAAAGCAGTTTAGGTTTAACATTATTTTCAATCGTTTTTTATGTATTAGTTGTATTACTTGGCGAAGTACTCCCAAAAGCACTAGGTACAAGATTTTCCCTACAAATCGCCATGTTTTCTGTTCCTATTTTGAGAATGTTAAATAGTTTAATGCGACCATTTTTATTATTAATAGAGCAATTATTCCCTGTTATCACTGCGGAGAACGAAATATCTACTGATGAAGCAGAGATTAGACAAATGGCAAAAATAGGTTCACAGAAAGGATTTATAGAGGCTGATGAAGCAGCTATGATTCTTAAAGTTTTTCAATTAAATGATTTAAAAGCGAAAGATTTAATGATCCCTAGAGTATCAGCGCCTAGTCTTGATGGATCCTCAAATCTTGATGAAATTTCAAAACTTATAATTTCAAATAATTCTCCATGGTGGGTTGTTTTGGGAGATAAAGTTGACAAAATACAAGGGATAGCAAAACGTGAAAACTTACTAACTAGTCTTATCAAAGGAGAAAATAAAAAATTACTATCTGAATTATGTGATCCTGTCGACTACATACCAGAAATGATAAAAGTAGACAAGTTGTTAACAAGATTTGACAAGGATCATAAAGGAGTGAAAGTAGTAGTAGATGAATTCGGAGGATTCGTGGGAATAATCGGTTCAGAAGCTGTGCTATCGGTATTAGCAGGTTGGTGGCAAGAATAAATATGAAACAAATCAATATTGATAAAAGTTATTTAATTTTGAAAAAATGGTGGGAAAATATAGATCTTACAAACTATGAAAAATGTAATTTAAATAAAGAAATTATTTCTTTAAATCAACAACTTTTCAGACTCAACGAAAAGAAATTAAGAATTGGAATATATGGCAAAGCAGGAGTTGGTAAATCCTCTATTTTGAATTTAATATTAGAAAAAAACGAGTTTAAGACTGATATTATAAATGGGACCACAAAAGATATTGAAAGGAAAGAGTGGAATTTTAAACATCAAAGTCTAAAAACTATCGAATTAATTGATGCTCCCGGCTTTGATTTTTATGGCATCAAAGATCCAGAAAATATATTCTCTCAAATCAATAGTTCAGAACTGGTTTTATTTACAATAGCTGGAGATATAAACAGAAATGAGGTATCTCAGATCAATTCATTTATTAGGAATGGAAAAAAAATTATTCTTGTTTTTAATAAAGTTGATATTTGGAAAGGGCATGATTTAAAAATAATCTTAAAAAATATAAGATTAAAACTTCCACAATATTTAAAAATCCCGATAATAATTAACTCGAATAATAATATTAAGAACCAGTTAAGTGAGTTAATAAATAATTATGGAGAAAGTTTATTGACTTTAAACTCTCTTCAATTAGCTGATAAATTATTCTTGAAAATAAAAGAACAAAGATTAAAAAAAAGGCAACGTGAAGCTCAATCAATTATTGGTAAATTTGCAACAATTAAAGCGTCAGGGGTGGCATTGAATCCATTAATTTTGCTTGATATTGCAGGAGGTTTTGCGTTAGATACTGCTTTAGTTAGTGAATTAAGCAAAGTTTATGGGTTAAATCTTAAAGGTGAATCAGCACGAAAACTCATCAAAAAGATTTCTATAAATAGTATATTCCTTGGTGCCACTCAAGTTGGTATAAATACATCTTTTAATTTATTACGTAAAGTTTTCTTAGCTACTGCTCCTTTTACAAATGGTCTATCATTACTACCCTATGGACCAATTGCTATTGTTCAAGCAGCAATATCAGTTCACTCAACAAAAATAGTTGGGAAATTAGCTGCTAAAGAAATATTTAGAAGAACCAAAGGAAGTCTTTTAGATCCATCTCACATAATCAAAAAAATCACAATGAAAGAACCTGAAATTTTTGACTATACAAAAATTTATTTATCTAATAAAAATTTAGATAATAATTTTTCGATTTTTCTACCTTGAAATTTGATACAAAAAATCGAATTGCCTTATTTGGGACTAGTGCAGATCCACCAACCATTGGTCATAAGAAAATACTCGAAGAATTATCAAATATTTATTCTTGTGTTATCACTTATGCAAGTGATAATCCAAAAAAAAAGCATAAAGAAAATATTTCCTTTCGAAACCTTTTATTAAAATCACTAATAAAAGATATAAATAATCCTAAAATTATTTTTAATCAAAAAATAAGTAGCCAATGGGCTATCGAATCTATTGAAGAATGTAAAAAAATTTATGACTTCAGTAAAATCGATTTTGTAATAGGTAGTGATTTAATTACGGAAATTTTCTCATGGAAGAATTTTGATAAAATTATTCATGCAGTTAAATTACTAATAATCAAAAGAGAAGGGTATCCCATTGAACCTAAGACTCTTAAAATGTTAAAAACCAATAAAGTTATCTTTGAAATTTCTTCATTAAACATTCCCAATATTTCTAGTTCGATGGTTAGATTAAATATTAATTATTCTGATTTACCTAAATCTTTAATCGATATAGTCAAGAAGAATAATTTGTATGAATCTAATAGGTTAGTTGAATGAAGTTTTTCATTGCACAATTGAATCCAATTGTGGGAGATCTAGAGGGGAATGCAAAAAAAATACTTAATGTAACTGGTAAAGCATATTTAAATTCTGCTGATATGGTACTCACCCCAGAATTATCGTTATGGGGTTATCCCTCTAAAGATTTACTTCTAAAAAAAGATTTAATAGAAAGACAATATTCTATTTTAGATCAATTATCCATATCCATCCATAAAAAATATGGGAATTTAAGTATTACGGTAGGAATTGCAGAAAAGATTAATGATTCTTTTTTCCCAAATCTTTATAATTCTATTGTTCTTATTGAAAGTGGCAAATGGAAGACGATTGCACGTAAAATTATTCTTCCAACTTATGAAGTATTTGATGAAAAACGATACTTTCGATCCCAGGAAAGAGTATCTGTAATCTCCAAAACAATTAATAACAATACTTATAAGCTTGGAATAACTATATGCGAAGATTTATGGGTTAATGAAAATATAGAAGGAAGAGGTATTCATAAAAAGAATCCGATAATAAATTTAAAGAGCAAAAAAATTGATCTTTTATTAAATTTATCCGCCTCACCATACACGTTCAAAAAATTCAAGTTAAGAAATAAAATTTCAAGTTTTGCTGCTAAATATCTTCAAGTTCCCTTAATATATGTTAATCAGGTAGGAGCAAATGATAATTTAATTTTTGATGGAAATAGTTTCATTATCAATAAAAACGGATCAAAAATTAAGCAATTAAAATCTTTTTCAGAGGATACCTCGAGTTGGGATATTAATGAAAATTTTAATTTAGTAAACGAAAAAAAGTCTTCTGAAATTTCTTCAGTTTTTGATGCTTTAGTTTTGGGAGTAAAAGACTATGCTAAAAAATGCGGATTTAGATCAGCTTTAATTGGCCTAAGCGGAGGAATTGATTCAGCTTTAGTTTCAGTTATTGCAACAGCTGCATTAGGAAGTGAAAATATATTTTGCGTCTCAATGCCTTCAAAGTGGAGCTCAGAACATTCTAAAATCGATGCAAAAGATTTAGTCGAAAGGCTAAACATTAATTTAAGTACAATTTCAATTGGAAATATAATGTCCTCTTTTGAAGAATCTTTAAATGAAAGCTTAAACTTCAACGCGGAAGGAATAACAAATCAAAACATTCAATCACGGATAAGGGGTACCCTTTTGATGGCTTTGGCTAATCAAGAAAAACATTTATTACTTTCAACAGGTAATAAATCAGAATTAGCTGTTGGATATTGCACATTATATGGTGACATGAATGGAGGATTATCTGTAATAGGTGATTTATATAAAACTAATGTTATTAAATTGTGTAATTGGCTTGATAGTAAAGATTCAATAGAACATAGAAAAGCATATAAATTAGATCCCAGAGTGGAAATTATTGGAGATCAAATCCGCAATAAGCCTCCCAGTGCTGAACTTGGTCCTAATCAACTTGATACTGATTCACTTCCTCCATATTCTTTATTGGATAAAATTCTTAAGGGAATTATTGAAGAAAAAAAAGATTTAGACCTTCTTGAACAAGATGGTCATACCAAAGAGCTAATTCTAAAAATAATTACACTTATTAAAAAAGCAGAATTCAAAAGAAAGCAAGCTCCTCCAATATTAAAATTAAGTAGTCAATCACTTGGAAGTGACTGGAGAATCCCAATCGCAATCTCTAATTAAGATTGCTGTTTTGTAAAAGTCAATTCTTTGATTTTATTCAACGGTCTTTGAATTGATCTAGGATTAATTCCCTCTCGAAGAGCAAGTATTAAGCCTGCCGCCTCGAAGTAATTATCCACTTCAATGAGTTTGGGATAATTCAAATTACGATTATCAAGATTTAATATATTTTTATTTTTTACAGTTATTATATTCAAACCTCTCTCAATACAGGCTAATACTCCTTCTCCGCCTAATGCCCCACTTGGAACAACAATAGATTCGATATGACTTGGGTGTAAGGTTATATTTTCATTTTTATCAGCCAATTCTATAAGGTCTGGTGCTTTGCTTAATCCAATCAGTACTGATGGCAAAAATGTATATCCTATTTCTTCTGAAGCAGCACGAGGATCTAATTTTTCATTCAATTCAATTGGCCTTAATGCAGGTGCATGTGCACATGGGACTTTGAGAAACTTGCTTATCAAATGACTTATTACAGCCTCCACTCCAGCGATAGGATCAACCCCTTTTCCCTCCCTATATGAATTTGTCTCAATCAAATCTAAATTATCAGGAAATTTAGCTACTATCGCTATTGCAGTTATCCCTTTTTCTATTAGCCTTTCTCCAGCATCAATTAGAGTATCGGGATTTTCAATTAAACCTTCACTTATCCCTTGTGATTCAGACTCAATAACTATTCCTAACGGTTCTTTTGTTAAAACATAAGAATCAACATCAATCCCTAAAGTTGCGATACAAGCATCTACGGCTTGTAAATGTCTTATTAATATTTCATGTTCAATACTTGAATCGAAAATTATTCCAATTTTCTGCTGTTTTACACTTTTAAGACCAATTTCTCCTTTAGCAAATCTATCTAAGCTATAACCTTCAACATAAAAAATATCTTTGTTCTGCTCAGACAGAGATCCCCCATTCATGACATTTGGATGAGTAATCAAACACCCACTCGCAGATGCTAATAATTTCGCAGCAGGGAGGGCATCACCAGCGAATCCCCCTATTTCGCATCCAATACCTGTTGGAATAATAAATATTGTGGGAGATATTTGCATTGATTTATATTTATGAATTGACTGAATTTGCTAGAACAGCCTTAATTCTTATTTTCTTTATATTAGGGGACTCTACTGAATCTTTAATATTTACGATAGACCATCTTATAACTTCCCCTTTTTTCATCAGATTTTCAATGATAAATCTCCTCAAATTAGTAATTTTTTTTGATCTTGGCCAATCTAAATAAAAATCAACCTTTCTTAATTTCATTTTTGATATTTACCAAATTGATCATTATATAGATTATCTTCAACTTCATCTCCGACAATAATATGTAGATCAGACTTTGGATATGCAACACATAAAAGAGCAAATCCCTTTTCCTTCAGATCATCATTTAAACCCATTGCATCTTCTTGTTCTACTGTTCCATCGATCACCATTGAGGCACAGCTTGTGCATACTCCCGAACAGCAACTACTTGGTAAATCAATCCCATTAACTTTAGCAGCTGATATTATATCTTGATCTCCAGGACATAAAAAAACATACATCTTTTTTTCTAATTCAAGTTTTATATTATATTTGGACATTTTTAACGATTCAGCTAGACTGCTGAACCTCCTACTACTTCTAGTATCTCTTGAGTTATAGCAGCTTGTCTCGCCTTGTTATATGTAAGGTTTAAAGTACTTGCTAATTCTTTAGCATTATCACTAGCATTATTCATGGCGGTCATTCTACAGGCAAGTTCTGAAGCGGCAGACTCTTGAAGCGCTCTAAGAATTTGATTCTGCAAGTACAAAGGTAATAAGGAATCTAATAACTGATCAGGACTTTGCTCAAACACAATATCAGAAGGTAATTGCTCTGAATCATTTTTTTCTACACTTGATTTTTCAACGAGTAACTTACTATTTTTTGTAGTTAATCTAAAAATCTCATCATTTTCCTCAGCAATTCCTTGAGGATCTAATGGTAATAATGTTTGCACTACTGGAGCACAACTTACGAGAGTAATAAATTTGGTATATATAATTTCTACTCTATCTGAGTTTTCTGATAAGAATTCAGCTAAGACTTCATTTGTTATTCCTTCAGAGTCAACAGCTGTGGGTACTTGTTCTAGCTCTTTAAATGTACTTTTAATTACGTATCTATCCTTCCTATTTTGGAAGTAGCCTATTGCCTTTTTGCCAACTAAAATCAAATTCGGTTCATAACCTTGTTTGATTAACTCTGCGTACCTAACTTCTACCTTTTTAATTATGTTGGTATTGTAACCACCACATAAACCTCGATCAGCAGTTATACAGACCAAAGAAATTGTTTTTACATCTCTTTTGGATAAGAGAGGAGAGTCTACAGATTCAAACTGCACCCTGGATTGAATATTCTCCAAGACACGAGCAAGTTTGTCAGCGAAAGGTCTACTTTTCAGAACTTGATCTTGTGCCCTTCTTACCTTGGCAGCTGCAACTAGTCTCATAGCTTCTGTAATTTTTCTAGTGTTTTTAACAGAAACAATTCGATCTCTAATTTCTTTAAGATTTGCCATAATGACTCCTTAGAATAAATTTAAACTGTGGCAAGCATTGAGGATTTAACTTCTTTTATTACCTCTTTTAGTGTTGTTTCTAATCCTTCATTAAGTTTCTTCTCTTTAAGAATCTCCTCAATAAATTCTGCTTTATTTAACTTAAGGTATTCTCTAAGTTCAGCAGCAAATGTGGTTACATCTTCAACAGGTACCTCATCTATAAGGCCCTTTACACCTGCATATACAACCGCAACTTGTTCAGCAAGATTTAACGGTGAGAATTGTGCTTGTTTTAGCAATTCTCTTAATCTTTTACCTCTTTCAAGTTGTTTTTGAGTAGCCTCATCAAGATCAGAAGCGAATTGAGAAAAGGCTGCCAATTCATCAAATTGAGCTAGTTCCAATTTTAGTGTTCCAGCAATCTTCTTAATTGCTTTTGTTTGTGCAGCTCCCCCAACCCTACTAACTGAAATACCAACGTTTATTGCAGGTCTTAAGCCTGAGTTAAATAAATCTGCGCTTAAGAAAATTTGTCCATCAGTAATTGATATGACATTTGTTGGAATATATGCAGAGACATCTCCAGCTTGAGTTTCAATAATTGGCAAAGCTGTCATTGATCCACCTCCCATATCATCTGACAATTTTGCTGCCCTTTCAAGTAATCTGCTATGACAATAAAAAACATCTCCAGGATAAGCTTCTCTTCCTGGTGGCCTTCTCAAAAGAAGAGACATTTGTCTATAAGCTTGAGCCTGCTTTGTTAAATCATCATAAATAACAAGAGTAGCTTTACCTTGGTACATGAAATACTCAGCTATTGCTGCGCCAGTGTAAGGAGCCAAGTACTGTAAAGCTGCTGCTTCAGAGGCTCCTGCACTTACCACAACAGTATATTCAAGAGCTCCTTTTTCTCTTAAAACTTCAACAACGTTTGCTACTGAGGCAGATTTCTGACCAATCGCTACATAGACACAGACTACGTCTTGGCCTTTTTGATTAATTATCGTATCTATTGCGATAGCAGTTTTTCCAGTTTGCCTATCTCCAATAATCAATTCTCTTTGACCTCTTCCCACCGGTATCATCGCATCTATAGAAGTGATACCTGTTTGCATAGGTTCATGAACTGATCTCCTTTTAATTATTCCTGGAGCCATTTCTTCAATAAGTCTATTATCACTCGTTTGAATCTCACCTTTTCCATCAATTGGCTGTCCTAAAGGGTTAACAACTCTCCCCTTCATAGCTTCTCCGACAGGAACAGATGCAATTTTTCCTGTTGATTTTACATTACTTCCTTCTTGTACACCCAACGCTTCACCCATTAAAACAGCACCTACATTATCGTCTTCAAGATTAAGAGCTATACCTTCAGTCCCATCCTCAAATTCTAATAATTCACCAGCCATGACCTGATCTAAGCCGTATATTCTCGCAATGCCATCACCAATTTGTAGAACAGTTCCTACATTGCTAACATTTACGGATTGGTCATAATCAGTTATCTGTTGTTTTAAGATTGAACTGATTTCATCAGGGCGTATAGATACCATGGATTTAAGAATTTAAGGTTGGATTTTGAATTTACTTGGATAGTGACAATCCAAGCTTTCTAATTTGAGAGGCAAGACTAGCATCAATTACTTTAGATCCTACACTCGCGACGAAACCACCAATGAGGGATGGGTCGATTTTAGTTACAAGTTCTAATTTTTCAGTACCAGCTATATTGATAATTTTTTTGGTAATTAAACCTTTTTGGTCATCAGTAAGCTCGACAGCAGAAGTAACAGTTGCCAAAGCAATATTACTATTTTCTCTGTAAATTTCTAAAAATCTATCAAGAATTGAAGTTACAATTCCAATTCTTTGCCTATCAGCTAATAATTTTAAAAAATTTAAAAGAGAAGAATTAATCTTTTCTGAAAAGATTTCAATTATGATTTTTTTCTTAATATCTGTCTCTAAAACTGGAGAAGATAAAGTTTTTTCTAAATCAGGGGCATCATTTATCAAGGAAAGTAGTTGTTTTACCTCCTTAACCATTGCTTCAGTTTGATCATTTTCACTAACAACCTGAAGTAATGCTTCTGCATATGGGGTAGTGACGGAATTTAAAAGTGGCATTAATTCATCTCAATATTATTTATGGATTGAGTTACCAAATTTTCTTGAGTTGTTTGATCAAGTCTATTTGGTAGAGAATCTAAAGCTTTCTTAATAGCTAATTCAACAGCTTCTTTACGAAGTTGAGAAATTGCTCTTGAGGCTTCTGAGCTTTCGTCAGAGATTGCACTTTGTTTGATTCGTGCCATCTCTTCAATAGCTTTTTTCTCACTTTCCATCCTGATTGATTCAGATCTCTTAAGAGAATCTGCTTTTATTTGACTAGCTTTTTCTTCTGCTAAAGACAAGTCAGTCTTTGCTTTCTCTAAAGCTTCTGTTGCCTTAAGAAGTCGATCTTCTGCATCTTTTAATTCAAGAAGAATTCCTTCTCTTCTTTTTTGAAGCATTTTACCTAGAAAACCTGGTAAAAATTTATAAAGGCCAAAAACAACTACAGCCCAATTAAGAACGTTAGTTTCGAATAAATTAAGATTTAATCCAAAACCTTCTGTAGCTAGAAGAGGTAAATTCATTTTTCTAGAATTAATCTATTAACAATAAGGTCGCTTAAGTCATCAGCTTGCTTAAAAAGTTGTTCACGAGCTGAAGAGGTCTGATTTTCTATGTCTAACCTTGCTTTTTCCTTTGAAGCGTTTGCTTCATTATTAGCAAGTTCAAGCGCTTCTTTATAAAGCTTATCAGATTCATTTTCGGCTTCGTTCACAATCTTTTGAGCTTCAAAACGAGCACTTTGAAGCTGAATTAATAAATCAGCTTCTAATTTTTCAACTTCTAAAAGTTTATTTTTGGCATCCGTAATATTGTTACTTACAAATTTTTCTCTTTTCTCAACAACCTTACCAACAGGCTTAAAAAAGAGAGAATTTAGGATGTAAGTAAGAGCGACTACTTGTATTGCCATAAGAGGCAAAGTGGCATTTATATCAAATAACCCACCTTCAGTAGCACCAAAAAAATCAAAGGCCAACATATGTTTCAGTTGAAATTAAAAAATTAAATTTAAATATTGCTAATAAGAATTAAAAGCAACAATAACTTTTAGGAAAAAGGATTCGCAAAAAGTAATACTAAAGCCACAACTAATCCATAGATTGTTAATGACTCCATGAAAGCGAAAGATAAAAGTAAAGTTCCTCTAATTTTACCTTCGGCTTCAGGTTGGCGGGCAATACCCTCAACAGCACCTTGAGCTGCGTTACCTTGTCCAAGGCCTGGGCCGATAGCGCCTAAACCAACTGCTAAACCAGCAGCTATAACAGATGCAGCGGAAGTAATGGAATCCATAATTTTGAAATAAAGAGCTTAATGCTTGTGATAAATCTTTTTGTCTAACACGCTTGGACATTCTTTTTTTTAAGAATGGGTCTGATTTATTCAGACCTACGCGATTAAATATTTTGCCAGATTATAGGCCCTTTGTAAAAGAGTCTAAATGTATTAAAGAGAAGCTAATGATGTTCTTCCACCGCTTCTCCGATATAGTAAGCAGCTAGTGTGGCAAAGATTAAAGCTTGAATTGCACTGGTGAACAACCCTAGAAACATTACAGGAATGGGTAAAACTAAGGGGACTAGAAAAACTAAAACACCAACAACAAGTTCATCAGCAAGAATATTTCCAAAAAGCCTAAAAGATAAAGACAAAGGTTTAGTAAAGTCCTCTAAAATTTTAAAAGGCAGCATTATCGGTGTTGGATGAACATAATATTCAAAATATCTCCAGCCCTTATTACTGAGACCAGCATAGAAATAAGATAAAGAAACTAGCAATGCCAGTGCAATCGTAGTATTAATATCCGCCGTTGGAGCTCCTAATTCTCCACTTGGTAACTTAATTAATTTCCAAGGTATTAGCGCTCCTCCCCAATTACTTATAAAAACAAATAAGAATAGAGTTCCTATAAAAGGCATCCAATCTCTATATACTTTTTCACCAATTTGCGTTCTTGCAAGATCTCTTATATAGTCCCACAAAAATTCTAGTAAATTCTGCAATCCTTTAGGATCATTTTCCATTTTTTTAGTCCCTAAAGAGATGAAAACTAATAAAGCTCCTAATAGGATCCAAGAAGTCAAAAAAACTTGTCCGTGAAGTCTTATATTTCCAATTTGCCAATACAGATGCTGGCCCACTTCTAATGCTGCAAAATTTGTTGGCAAGGAATTTAAGAACATTTTGATTTAAATAAAAATTTATAAATTTTGAAAAACAAAATTTATTTAAGAACGTGAAAAATAAAATACAAGAGAAGGCTTATAGATAAAAAAGCCTATCATTACTGGAAAAATATCTAAAGACCCTAGCTTGCTCGCAAAAATAAAGAGACATACTGGAACCAATAGTTGTAATTGAGAAACTCCAGTAGATTCTTTTCCAATTTTTCCTATGCTTTTAGCAAGCAAACGTAAGTAAAAGATTCCAGCAATGGCGCCAATTAAAACACTAAAACCAAAAGTATACCCTATTATAATTCCTGTTATTAATGCCACTAGAATGGCAAAGACAAAAGTAATACCAAAAATTGTTATTTGCAATTTAATGTATTCATCATTATTTGAAAATAATTTTTGAAATTGGCTTGCAAAAACTAATTTAATTTCATTAATGAA
Source organism: Prochlorococcus sp. AG-686-J21 (assembly GCA_003210285.1). Classification (GTDB taxonomy): domain Bacteria; phylum Cyanobacteriota; class Cyanobacteriia; order PCC-6307; family Cyanobiaceae; genus Prochlorococcus_A. Next base: position 102,321 of record QCVS01000005.1, on the reverse strand, counting down.
AGAATTATCCTGGGAAGGCGAATGTTGAACATTCATACCAGGAAGATGTTCAACATTTTTTTTTCTATTTGAGTCCACTGATGTGAACATAATTTAGAAACCCCCCTCTATACAGATTTAAGGATATAAACCACGAAACTATCATGGGGAGGGGCCTTTTAGCTAGGTATTTTTTATTTAAAGACCTAATTCTTAAGATTTGTGATATTTGATTTATATGTTTTTGAATAACTTAAAATAAATTGAGTTTTATTAATCAAAATCTAAAAACTCAAATTCACTCGAAAAAGCTACATAAAGACTTGGCAAAGTAGTTATTTAACGTCTCAATAGTATATCTACAAATTTAAAATTGGAGATTAGTCAATCAGCCATAAAACTTAATAGTGATTTTAAAAGAAATAGAACTTTTGATTCCATACGCAACCCCAATTATTTAAGGGACAATTTATTACCTTTACCTTGGAAAATCTGGCCTTATGAAGGGAAACTCTTACTCATTTTGATAGGTATTTGGTCAGTTTTAGGTTTGTTTATTCTTGGTTCTGCTAGTTGGTGGGTGGCTAGTAAGGAAATGGGGGATTGGGCTTATTATTTAAAAAGACAAATGATTTGGTGTATACCTGGATTAACTTTCTTTTATTTTGTTTTAAATACAAATATTAGAGATCTTTTAAAAATTTCAAAAATTATTTTCTACCTCTTAATTTTCTTAATTATTTTAACAATATTTTTTGGCAGTACAGTTAACGGTTCTTCAAGATGGTTAATTCTGGGTCCTCTACAAATCCAACCTTCTGAATTAATTAAACCTTTTTCAATTTTGGAAGCAGCTAACTTATTTGCACATTGGAATTTAGTAAAAAATAATAAAAAAATATTTTCCTTAGGTACGTTTGGGTTTTTAATTTTATTAATAATGAAGCAGCCCAATTTAAGTACCGCAGGATTAACAGGTATTCTTTTTTGGGTGATGGGTTTATGCGGGGGAGTCAAATTTAGTTCGCTTTTATCAGTAGCTTCACTAGGATTTTTTAGTGGTTGTATAAGTATTTTGAGTAATGAATATCAAAAGCTAAGAGTCATATCTTTCCTAGATCCTTGGAAAGATGCCGAGGGGAATGGCTATCAATTAATTCAGAGTTTACTAGCTATAGGTTCAGGAGGATTATTTGGACAAGGATTTGGTCTATCTACACAAAAATTACAATATTTACCAATTCAAAGCACAGATTTCATTTTTGCTATTTTTGCAGAAGAATTTGGTTTGTTAGGATCAACATTATTGTTGGCCTTTTTAGTTCTTTTTTCTTATGTAAGCTTACGAATCGCAATAAAGTGTAGGAACAATTATACAAAGTTAGTTGCTATTGGATGCGTAACCTTACTTATAGGTCAATCTATAATGCATATAGCTGTGGCAACAGGAACAATGCCTACAACTGGGTTGCCATTACCTTTTGTAAGTTACGGAGGAAATTCCTTATTGTCCTCATTTTTTGTGATTGGAATGTTGTTAAGGTGTTCACTAGAATCGACGGGATATATAGGCATGATTAGTACACGAAAGTCTCTTCATTAGTTAGAATTTAGAGGATATAGATTTCTGTTATCGCCTCAATTAATTTATTTATTTCAGAATTAGCTCAAAAGGGTAATTTACTAATGGAGCAAGGGCTTAATCACCCAGGCCCACTTACCATATTATTAGTTTTTACCGCAGGCCTTTTAACGAGTCTTGGTCCATGTTCTTTATCTTTACTGCCAATCACAATTGCATATGTTGGTGGAACTAAGAATAATAAATTTAAACTTATAAGTTTTTCTGGAGGGGTGATATTTTCCCTAATTATATTGGGTGCATTAAGTGGATTCTTAGGGAAAATATATGGACAATTACCATCTTACTACTCATCTTTAGTAGCTTTCATAGCAATAATTATGGGTCTAAATTTATTAGGAATTTTAAAGTTCCAACTACCTAATGGGCCTGATTTGCGATTTATGGAAGATAAGCTACCTTCTGTAATTACTCCTTTTATAATAGGTGGAGCTTTTGGTCTTGCCTCTTCGCCTTGCATTACTCCAGTATTAGCAACACTCCTAGCATGGGTATCACAAGCAAAAAATCCTACAATTTCGATAATTTTTTTATTCTTCTTTGGCCTTGGTCAAGTAACACCATTAATCCTTGCAGGAGTGACAACTGAAAATTTAAAGCAGTTTCTAGAACTCAGAAAATATAGTCAAATAATTCCTACTTTAAGTGGAGTATTTTTAGTTTCTATAGGGATTCTAAATTTAATAGCAAATTGGATCTAAATGGTTATTTTTAAGAAATTTATTCTAAACATTTCAAGCTTAAGATTTGCAATACTTTTAATAATTTTCATTGCCATTTCAAGTGGAGTTGGAACGTTCATACCTCAAGGAAATGATCAACAAGAGTATCTTGATTTCTATAACGAAACCCCAATTTTTGGATTTATAAATGGATCCCAAGTTATAACCCTCCAATTAGATCATGTTTATACAAGTAATTGGTTTTTATTTTCATTAATACTTCTTTGTATTTCTCTTGCAGCTTGCAGTTTTAGGAGGCAAATACCATCTTTAAAAGCAGCATTAAAATGGACTGACTATAAAGATGAAAAAAATTTTTACAAACTCCAATTAGTAACTAATTACGAAATAATTCAAAATGTAGATCACATTTTAAAAGCTGATTCTTTACTTAGGAAAAAAGGTTGGAGTATTTCCAAATTTAAAAATCGATTGTCGGGAAGAAAAGGCTTAGTAGGAAAAATTGGACCTATAATTGTCCATATTGGGCTAATTATTTTACTGATTGGATCTGCATACGGAAATTTTAGTAGCCAGTCTAAAGAACAATATTTGAGATTAGGAGAAAGTTTAGATTTAATAAATGAGAGTACACATTCAAAAGTAAAAATAAAATTAAAAAACTTTTTAATAGAACGTGAAAGTGATGGGAAACCAAAGCAGTTTATTTCAAATTTAGAATTTTTTTCGAAAGAACAAAATTTGAATGAAATAAAAACAACTCAAGTAAATAAACCTATCAGATTCAAAGGTTTAACTATTTATCAAGCGGATTGGTCTGTTTCAAATATTGTTATGGAAATTGATAGTGTTCTTTATCAACTCCAACTAAAACCTATTCCAGAGATAGGAGATCAAATATGGGGGCTTTTAATTGAATTGGGTAGAGAAAATAAAAAAAATTATCTTTTAACTATTGATAATGAAAATGGTCCACTTAAAGTCTCAAATATTGAAGATTTTTCTGATAATTTTATTTACCTAAATAATAATCCATTAGAAATTAATTCTTCAAAACTATCTTTAAAAAAAATAATTCCTAGTAGTGGTTTAATTATCAAAAATGATCCTTCAATACCATTTATTTATTTATCTTTTACTCTAATAATTTTTGGAACAATATTTAGTCTTATTCCCACAAACCAAATATGGATTTTATTTAATGAAAATTCAAATAAATTATTTATTGGTGGTTTAAGTAATAGAAATCTTTTAGGTTTTAAGAAGGAATTTCTAAAATTATCAGATGAGATCAAGAATAATTAGTTTCTTTTCTCTCCACTGTAAACATCTAATTTCATAGAAACATTTCCTCTAGGATTAAAATCAGCATTTAAATGAATCCAGTGTGGCGCTGCTGAATTTAAAAGATCATCCATAATTCTATTTACCACTTCTTCATGTGATATTTTGAGATCTCTAAACTTATTAATATAAAGTTTTAAAGATTTCAACTCATATACTTTCATCTTAGGCTGATAAAAGACACTTAATTTTGCAAAATCTGGATACCCAGAGAATGGGCATTTACAAGTAAATTCAGGTAATTCGATTGAAATTTCATAAATTCTTTTTTTATTTGGATTTTCAAAACAAATAATATTTGATTCATCTATTAGTCGTTCACCGTATAAAGGCTTGTTAGTCGAATCGTGTAAATTAGCTTTACTCATTTTTTCAAAATTATCTTTACTAAAACTATATAAAAAGCTAATAATTCGCAAAAAATTAAAACCTTACTTAAGTATTACAAATTAATAAGTCAAAGGATATAAAAATCCATTTTGTATCAACAGTAACAATCCTAGAGTCATTTAAAAGGCTTATATGTATCTAGTTTCAAAAAATTTATGGACATCTTTTTGGTAAATATAGACAATAATTCAAATAAATCTCTTAAGCCCACAAGTATTATTGGAATGTTATGGCTCCAGACGCATTTTGAAGATAATCAATGGGAGGCGTTATCAAATAATCAAGTAATAATTTCAAAAGAAAACTCTAAGTTACTAGTTAAGGATGCAATTAGCGCGGGTCTAAAGATCAAATCATCTTCTGGAGTTTCAATACTAGATGTTTTTCAGAAAAAGAATTAAAATCAAAGTATTCAAGAGAACAACATGAAGAAAATTGAGGCAATCATTCGTCCATTTAAATTGGAAGATGTAAAAATTGCATTAGTAAATTCTGGAATTGTTGGAATGACTGTAAGTGAAGTTAGGGGATTTGGAAGACAAAAAGGTCAGGTAGAAAGGTATAGAGGTTCAGAATTTACAGTTGAATTTCTTCAGAAACTTAAAGTAGAAGTTGTAGTAGAAAATGAAAAAGTAAATTCAGTAATAGATGCAATTGCCGAAGCTGCAAAAACAGGCGAAATTGGAGATGGGAAAATATTTATATCATCTATTGATTCTGTTGTAAGAATTAGAACTGGAGATACTGATAAAGAAGCCCTTTAATTAAAGAGTTGCTTTAACTAAATTTTCTATAAATTCATTATTTATTATAGGATTAGACATCCCAATCTTAGACATCCAAGCTAGATATTCATGATTTCCTGCAGGTCCAACTAATGGCGAAGCTACTAGACCTTGGATATTCCATTGCAATTGTTCTGCTGTATTAATAACTGACTCTATAGCCTCAATATGATATTCAGCCTTTCTTACAACACCCCCTTTACTTACTCGATCTTTTCCTACCTCAAATTGAGGTTTAATAAGAAATATTCCCTCTATAGAATCTCCTGATAATAAATTATTAATAGATTGGAAAACTAACTTTAGTGAAATAAAAGACAAATCCGCTACAACAAAATTTGGTAATAAACTTTCTTCAGAATAGATATCTAAAGGCTTTAATTTCCTTATATTTGTTCTTTCGAAGAGTTTAACTTTTGGATTTTCCCTTATTTTCCAAGCCGTTTGTCCATAACCTACATCTATCCCATAAACCATTTTTGCCCCTTGTTGCAATAAGCAATCAGTAAATCCTCCAGTAGAAATTCCTGCATCTATACAAATTCTATCTTTCACATTTATCTTTAGTTTTTCAAAAGCCTCCAGTAATTTTTCTCCTCCTCTTGATACAAATTGAGGTTCAGATTCAATAATAAATTCCGTTCCTATTAAGACTTGTTGGCCAGGTTTATCAAAAATCTTACCATTGATATCTTTAACCTTTCCTGCAAGAATTAGACCCTGCGCTTTCTGACGAGTCTCACATAAACCTTTGTACAAAAGATAAAGATCTAACCTACTTTTTTTAATCATTTACTATAAAAAGAAAATTTAAATAAATAATTACTGGCTATTTTCAGATAATATTTTTGAAACATAATGTTAATTTAAAATTTCATTAAAACAAAATACATACTATTTATAAAGATAATCCAATCGCAAGTATTAGACACTTTTTAAAATCAATTGATATTTACAAATACAAAAGCTTTTATACATAACAATAATACTTATACAAATATGTTCAATGGCAAGTAGATCTTTAACGTATAGAGCAATTATGAGATTTTAGTTATAAAGTTGAAATTGAAGATGTTTAAAAATTGTGATTGAACGTTACACATTACCCGAAATGGGAAGAATCTGGACTGAAAATGCAAAATTCCAGAGTTGGCTTAGAGTTGAAATTGCAGCATGCGAGGCAAATTGTTCTCTTGGGAAAATGCCTGAAGCTGCGCTAAAAGAGATTCGTCTAAATGCAAAATTTGAAGAATCAAGAATTAAAGAAATTGAGAAAGAAGTAAAACATGATGTAATAGCATTTCTAACAAATATCAATGAATATGTTGGAGATTCCGGAAGATACATTCATGTTGGAATGACCAGCAGTGACGTCCTTGATACTGGCCTATCTTTACAGCTTAAAGATTCCTGCGAATTGTTAATAGAGGAAATTGAAAAACTAGAAAATGAAGTGAGGACATTAGCGAGATATCATAAAAATACTTTAATGATTGGAAGATCACACGCAATTCACGGAGAGCCTATTTCGTTTGGGTTTAAATTGGCAGGATGGTTAGCAGAAATATTAAGAGATAAAAAAAGATTATTAATCCTTAAAGAATCTATTTCCATTGGACAAATAAGTGGGGCGATGGGCACTTACGCTAATACAAACCCAGAAATAGAAAAAATAACTTGCGATTTGCTGGGCCTAAAGCCAGATACAGCAAGTACTCAGGTTATATCAAGAGATAGACATGCTGAATATGTACAAACAATCGCACTAGTAGGAGCTTCCCTTGATAGATTTGCTACTGAGATAAGGAATCTTCAGAGAACAGATGTTTTAGAAGTTGAAGAAGGATTCTCAAAAGGGCAAAAAGGAAGCTCAGCCATGCCTCACAAAAGAAACCCTATTCGTAGTGAAAGGGTAAGCGGTTTATCTAGAATTTTGAGGAGTTATGTTGTAACAGCTCTTGAGAATGTTCCACTTTGGCACGAGAGAGATATAAGCCATAGTTCTAATGAACGTATCATGTTACCAGATGTATCTATATGCCTACATTTTATGCTTAGAGAAATGAAAGAAATAATAAATAATTTAAAAGTGTATCCAGAAAACATGCTCAAAAATTTAAATATATATGGGGGAGTAATTTTTAGTCAGAAAGTTTTACTTTTACTTGTTGAAAAGGGTTTGTCTCGGGAAAAGGCTTATAGCTTGGTGCAAAAAAATGCTCATCAAGCTTGGAATAATGAGAATGGTAATTTCAAGCAGAATATCGAGGGGGACCAAGAAATAATGGCATTGGTTACTGAGCATGATTTAAAGGAATGCTTTGACCCCTCAATTCATCTAAACAATTTAAATGTAATATGGAAAAAGTTAAGTATTTAAAACCTTAATATTATTTGGGGGTTTAACCACATTTTTTTGATGACCAAGAACTATAGATTAGAAAAAGATAGTATGGGACAGATTAAAGTCCCAGCTGATGCTTTGTGGGGAGCCCAAACGCAGAGATCAATCATAAATTTCTCTATTGGTGAGGAGTTAATCCCAATTGAATTAATTTATTCACTTACAGTTATAAAAAAAGCGGCTGCAATTGCTAATTTCAAATTGGGTTTAATAGATAATGTAAAAAAAGATATCATTATTGAAGCCTGCACAGAAATACTCGATGGAAAACATGATTCTCAATTCCCGTTAAAAATATGGCAAACAGGTAGTGGTACGCAAACAAATATGAATATAAATGAAGTCATATCTAATATTGCCGCATTAAAAACGAATTCAGAGCTTGGGAGTCATCATCCAATTCATCCAAATGATGATGTTAATAAATCGCAGTCTACAAATGATACTTTTCCTGCTGCTATTCAGATATCTGTTGTTACTCAAATAATTAAAAGATTAGTTCCATCAATAAAGGAACTCACTAAGGTTCTTGATATTAAGAGTAATGAATGGAAAGATCTTGTAAAAATAGGTAGAACTCATTTTCAAGATGCAGTGCCAATTTCTCTTGGTCAAGAAGTTTCTGCATGGTCAAAACAACTTAAAGACGCTGAAGATGCTCTCATAATAAGTCTTGATGAATTATGTTTCTTACCACTAGGTGGTACTGCTGTTGGTACAGGTATTAACTGTCCAAAAGATTTTTCAGAAGAATCTATAAAATCAATTTCAGAGTATACAGATCTATTTTTTTATAAATCAAAGAATCATTTCTCTTTAATGGCATCTCATGATCGATTAGCCCAAGTAATGGGTCAAATAAAAATCCTAGCAAGTGCATTATTTAAGATTTCTAATGATATTAAAATATTGTCCTCAGGACCAAGATCTGGTATTTATGAATTAATAATTCCCCAGAATGAACCGGGGAGCTCAATAATGCCTGGGAAAGTTAATCCTACCCAATGTGAAGCATTATCAATGGTATGCACTCAAGTAATGGGTTTTGAATACGCAGTATCAATAGCTAATGCCAGCGGTACTTTACAAATGAATGAATATAAGCCACTAATTGGATTTAATATTCTGACGAGTATAAAATTACTGAATAATGCCATAAGTAACTTCAGACTAAAATTAGTTGAAGGGATACAACCTAACCCAAAAACTATAAAAAAGAATCTTGAAAATTCACTAATGCTTGTAACAGCATTGGTTCCCAAAATAGGTTACGAAAAAGCAGCAGAAATTGCGAATCTTGCCTTTAATGAATCAATTAACTTAAAAGAAGCCACAATAAAATTAGGCTACTTAACTGCTAATGATTTTGAGGATGCTATAAATACTAATAAAATGATCTAATTTAAATACTTTTAGGAATTATTATCAATTCTTTTTGTTGCTGGATTAATATTATCAGAGACTTTTAACAAATCATTCGATTCAGAAACAGGAAATCTATTAATAGCTTTTAATGCTAACTTTGCTTTATTCTTTAATTTATTACTTACTCCTACACAATATTGAATCTGTGATAAAACATCCATAGACCTTCTTAAGATCCTTACAACATCCCCCTCATCTAAAGAAGTATTAAAAATTAGTTCTTTCCATTTTTTACCGCTCGCCCATTCTGAAATTATCCCAGTCAACTCAGTTTCTAAAAAAATTGGAGTGTTAATATTAAAATTATTTTGTTTTGAGGCTACTAATTTTCTTAGGCTCTCTAACTCGTTAAAAACATCTATAACTTTTATGGAAGGCTTAAAATTACACCAAAGATTTGGTCTTCTTACCTCCACACAAATTGATTGAATGATTGCGGCTAAATCAGGTGGGGTCAAATCATCCAAATAGCCACTAAGTAAAACAAGTCCAACCCATAATTCATTTTCACTTCTTATTGCACCAACTGATTGCCCTACTTCAGTAAGCTTTAAATCATTTAAACAGCCAAAATGATTCAAAATTTTTATTAAATCAGTAAATTTTTTCCAGTTGTGATTTTCTTTTTCTTCCATAAGATTATTTTTCATCACTATTTCTTGCTCAATCTCGATAATCCTTTTTCTATATCTTTTTAATTTTTTAGAGTCACCAAATTTATGCGCAGGCTGATTAGTTATTGTTTCATCCAAATTAGTAATTAGTTTCTGTTGTGCAATAACTTCAGTTGTCAGGTCATACTGAGGAGTTCTTAAATCATATTTTTTAGAAATTTCAAAAATTTTATCTACAAAAGTTTGTGATTCATTATCACCTCTGACGACTTCTCCTGAGAAATTCATCTTAGGTTCCTCAAGCTTCAAAATTTCAATCTGCTCTAAATCAGGAAAAATATTGACTATGTAAGTAGGTTTTATAAGGATAAATAAATTATCAATTGTTAAACAGAGCAAACTTTTAATTTTTTTTGATTCATATATTTTTTTACAAATTAAGGCTGGAACTACTTTTCTATTTATTTGAGGTGCTTTTATAGAAATTAAACTTCCATCTTTAATAAAGGTAAGTGCACTAGTGATTTCTTCTGATAATTTTTCAGCCGCTTGTTTTTCTAATATTCTTAACAATCTTCTTTCTTCTTTTAAACGACTTTTCAACTTTTCGTATGAATCGAAATCTTGCCATGAAATATTAGAAGTTATTTTTTTTAGTTCTTTTAAATCTATTTCTAAATTATCAAGATTAGCCGTTTCTTCTGAAGATTCTCCTAAATATAAAAAGCTCCCAAAACTTCTTTTTATTAATTCTCGAGATTTATCTAAACTATAATTTTGCAAAAGATTAAGAACCATTCCGTAGCTTGGGGTGAACTGACTAACTAGTGGATTAGGTTCACTAATAGCCAATGTACTAGCTTCTTTTGCTCCCTCAAATCTAGTTTGTAAGGTTACAACATATCCCTGCAAATCTTTTCCTCTTCTTCCAGCTCTTCCAGACATCTGTAAGAATTCACTATTAAATAATAATCTATGTCCTTCATCAGTCCTTTTTGATAATGTTGAAATTACTGTTGTTCTTGCAGGCATATTTATACCCGCAGCTAAAGTTTCAGTTGCAAAAACAACTTTTATCAATCCTTGCTGAAATAGTTCCTCTACTAACTCTTTCCATGCTGGTAGCAAACCAGCGTGGTGTGAAGCGATACCTCGTTTAAGAGCTTCACAATGAAATTTATCTTTTACACCCTCTTCATTATTTTTCAGATAAACATCTAATCTTTGAGATATCAAATTTGCTTCTGAATAACTTACTAAAGATAAATCTTTTATATACTCAACAGCCTTATCACAGCCTCTTCTACTAAAAATAAAATAAATAGCTGGCAACATATTTCTCTCTGCAAGTTTAGAGATTACAAAGGCAATAGGAGGGGCCTTTGGTTGCATAATTCTGCCTACTTTACCTTTCTTTTTTTGCCCTTTTGGTGCTCTCCAAACCTTACAATTTGGATGAATCCCGTTACCCTTATTATTCAAAAGGGGATGTAGTCCCTTTGCACTGCAGAAAATAAAATCTAATGGAACTGGTCTTTTATTACTGTTCACAAGTACTGTAGGACCATGAACTTTTTCTATCCAATTTTGAAGTTGGTCTGCATTAGAGATGGTTGCTGATAAAGCTATTATCTGAGCTCTACTTGGACAATGAATTATTGTTTCTTCCCAAACTGTCCCCCTTTGGGGATCATTCATATAATGACATTCATCAAGAATTACAGATTCGAGATTTACCAGTGGGTCATCAAATTCTTCAAATTCTCCATATAGCATATTCCTAAAAATCTCAGTAGTCATTACTAAGATTGGAGCATCTCTGTTTATACTAATATCTCCTGTTAAGAGACCAACTTTCTTCTCTCCAAATTGATTAATAAAATCTCTAAACTTTTGATTTGATAAAGCTTTTAAAGGGGTTGTATAAAAAACTCTACTTTCATGTGATAAGCCTCTATAAATAGCAAATTCACCGATTAATGTTTTACCTGAGCCAGTTGGAGCAGTTAAAACAACAGAATTTCCACTGTTTATAGCTTTTATTGCCTCTATTTGGAAGGGATCTAGAGGGAATGGGAAATATTCCTCTAAATTAAGCAATAATTGTGATTGAAGAGAGGAGGAGTTAACTTCTTAAGATATGATCTATATAGATATTAATAAACATTAACCACCTTGCACACTTTAATAGTAAATCTAAATCATTTTATAAAAATCAATTAGTTGAAATTGTTTAAAAATGAATAAAGTAAAAATCCCAAAAAATAGACTTCGTAAATTAAAAACATTCACTTTAGGTCAAAAGCCATATGAACTTCAAAGTTTAAATCCAGATAAAGTTAAAAATAACCTTATTGACTTATGTAGTAATGATTATTTTGGATTAAGTAGAGATAATGATGTAATAAAAGCCTCTTATGAAATAAGCTTATCTGAAGGTCTTGGTTCAGGCAGTTCGAGATTCATAACGGGCTCAAGACCGATACATATTTTATTAGAGTCACAACTTGCAGAATGGCTTAATAAGGAAAAAGTTCTTTTATTTCCCAGCGGTTTCCAAGCTAATATTGCTGCAGTACAAGGTTTAGCTAACAGAAATAGTATTGTAATAGCAGATAAATTTATTCATAATTCTTTATTAGTTGGAGTAAAAGCTGCCGGATCAAAACTAGTAAGATTCGCACATAATGATTTAAAAGACTTAGAAAATAAAATTCTTAAATTTAATTCAACGCATAAGTCCATCCTTATAATTGTTGAATCCCTTTACAGTATGGAAGGTTCAATTGCTCCTCTCAAAGAAATTGCTGGAATTTGTAAAAGATATAAAGTTGAAGTATTAGTCGACGAAGCTCATGCTATTGGGATTTTAGGACCTGAAGGAAAAGGTTTAAGTTTTGATTTGTCTGATGAAATAACTATGCTTACTGGAACCTTTGGTAAATCGTTTGGCAGCGGTGGAGCTTTCATAGCTTGTAACTCAAAAATTGGTGAACACCTTATTCAAACGAGTGGAGCATTTAGATATACAACTGCTCTTTCCCCAGCTTTATCTGCAGGTGCACTTAAATCGCTTCAAAAAATCAAAAACAATAAAGAATGGGGTCTAGATTTATTGATATCTTCTCAAAAATGGAAAAAAGAAATTGTTGGAAATTTTAGTTACCCAGTTAAAGGAGAATCTCAAATCTTATCTATAATTGTTGGGAAAGAAGAAAAGGCAATACTTCTACAAAAACATCTTGAAAAAAATGGGTTTTTAGCTATTGCTATCAGACCACCTACTGTTCCTGTGAACGAATCAAGAATAAGGCTGACAATTAGAAGAGATTTAAATCTAGACATACTCAAGAATTTTATTTCTGTTTTAAAAGCTTTCACATGAACCAAGTTATAACTCAGCATGGTTGGGGATTAGATCAAAATTTCTGGGATAATTATAAAGTCGAATTTGAAAAAAATGGATGGCATTGGCAAGATAATGAAAGAGGGTATTTTTCAAAAAATGTCAAACAATCAAAATTTATAAAAAACAATTTGAACGCTCAAATCAAGATGGTTTTATGTCACTCTTTAGGTTTCCATTTAATTCAAGAAAATCTTTTAGATGAAGCATCCCATGTTGTCTTTATAAATTCATTTAATAATTTTCTTCCCTCAAGTAAAAAAAGAAATTTAATTTATAGATCTCTAAAGAGAATGGAGAAAAAAATAATTTTATTAGAAGCAGAGGTTATGTTAAAAGAATTTATTCGTCGATCTTTTTTGCCCAATACTATGACCATTAATTTCCAACATATGTTTTATAAAAAATTAGGCGCTTTAAATAAGAATCTTTTATTAAATGATCTTAAAAAACTTTATACCGATAAAAATTGTTTAAAGTCTTTTGAGAAAAATTGCAATGTCATCGTTATGAATTCTAAAAATGATTTAATTCTTGACCAAGATTCTAGTGATAACTTTATTGAATTACTAAATAAAAGATTAACTAAAAAGCCAACTGTAATTGAATTAGATAATCAAGGGCATTGTCTAACTAATTTAAATTTTTACCAAATCATCAAAAGAACTCTTTATAACAAAGATGAAAAGTAAGACCTGGAATGAAACAGTTAAAAATAATTTTAATAATGCTTCAGCAAATTATTTAAGTTATTCAAATATTCAAAAAAGTTTTGCTGAAAAGATTGTTTCTTTCTTAAAAGGTCTAAATATTCAAAAAGGTGAATGGATAGATCTTGGTTCAGGAACTGGCTTATTAGCCGATGAAATAGAAAAAGAATTTTCTACAAAAAATATTACCCGAATTGATTTCAGCAAAAAAATGCTTCTTCAAAATAAAGACTCTAGTAAAAAGATTCTATGGGATTTAAATAATGGTTTACCCCAATCAATTAGAAACTGTCCTCTAATGACATCAAACTTTTGTATTCACTGGCTAGACAATCCCGAAAAAATAATAAGAGATTGGTTTAGCAAATTAAGATCTGGTGGTTATTTAATAATTTCATATCCCACAATAAATTCCTTCCCAGAATGGAAGCAAACTTGCATAGAAACTAATATTGAATATAGTGGCCTAACTTTCCCTGTCTCAAAAGATATAATCAAAAGTTTCAACTCTGATGAAATATTCTTCTCAAATAAATATTTATATGTAGAAAACTTTCCAGATGTTTATAAACTTTTCAGAAGCATCGTGAACGTGGGAGCTCAATCAACTAAATGTAAACGTAAAACAGTATGTGAATTAAAAGAAATACAAAAGTTTTGGCCTAAGAAAGCAACTAATTCAGTTAACCTTACATGGGAAATTAATATTCAAATATTAAAAAAATCATGAGCGCTATAAAGAATAAATCCCAATTTATCATATGTGGTACAGATACTGATATAGGAAAGACATTAATTAGTTCTTTTTTTGTAAGGGGATTAAATTCTTTTTACTGGAAGCCTATTCAAAGTGGAGTTGAGTCAGAGACTGATAGTCAAACTGTTGCTCGACTTACAAAAGTCAACAAAGCCAAAATAATCAATGAAGCCTATATCTTCAGAGAACCTGTGTCTCCTCATTGGGCGGCAGAAATAGATCAAACAGTTGTAAACTTTCAGCTATTAAATTTACCAAATGTTAATGGGTCATTAATCGTAGAAACAGCGGGGGGCTTAATGGTCCCAATTACAAGAAATTATTTGCAAATAGATCAAATCAAGAAATGGGACATCCCTGTAATACTTGTATGTAAGAGCGGCCTTGGGACTCTTAATCACACTCTTCTTAGTATTGAGGCATTAAAAAAAAGAAATATTAAAATTCTAGGTCTAGTTATTAATGGAAAAAAACACTTAGATAACCCAAAAACATTAACTGAATTTAGTGGTCTTCCTATTATTGCTGAGTTTCCATATATCCAGAAAATTGACTCCAATAATTTAGATATACTATGGGAAGAACTAAATATTAAAAATAAATTGATCACCTTATTAAATTCAAAAAAATAATTAATGGAATCCCCGGTTTTAAATAATACTAATCAAGATTGGCACCCTAATATATGGCCGCCTTTTACGCAGATTACAAATAGCAAACCTCAAATAGAGGTGAGTCATGGGAAAAATGCTTTAATTTATACTAAAAATCCAAAACAAGAACTAATTGATGGAATTAGTAGTTGGTGGGTTACTCTGCATGGACATAGTAACGATTACATAGCAAATGCCATTTATCATCAAGCAAAGACTCTAGAACAAGTTATATTCGCCGACTTCTTACATCCACAGGCTCAAATATTATCAGAGAGACTAAGTGGCTTAACAAAATTAGAACGACTATTTTTTTCTGATAATGGATCTACCGCTGTAGAAGTAGCTTTAAAAATTGCCTATCAATCTTGGCAAAATCAAGGTGAAACAAGAAACCAAATAATTGCTTTTGATGGGGCTTACCACGGGGATACATTTGGAGCAATGGCTTTAGGCGAACGAAATATTTTCAATGAGAATTTTGACAATCTAATGTTCCCTGTTAAAAGGGTCCCATGGCCTTCAACTTGGATAAATGATGAAGAGGTTGAAATAAAAGAAAATAAAGCGATTCAAATATTAATTAACTCTCTTAAAAAGCCAACTGTAGCTGTAATCCTTGAACCATTAGTACAGGGTGCGGGCGGAATGAATATGGTTAGGCCTGAATTTATCAAAAAAGTTTCAGAAGCGGTAAAAAATAATAATTCTTTATTAATAGCTGATGAAGTATTAACTGGATTTGGTCGATGTGGTAGTCTCTTCGCATTTCAAAAGGCAAATATAATTCCCGATTTAATTTCTATTTCAAAGGGTTTAACGGGAGGATTCCTACCCATGGGAATAACATTAGCTAAAGAGAAAATTTTCCAAGCTTTTATTAGCGATTCTCCTAAAAAAACTTTTTGGCATGGTCATAGCTTCACTGCAAACCCTTTAGGATGTGCGGCGGCTAATGCAAGCCTTGACTTATTAGAAAATGATCCAATTAAATATCTTTCTTTTGAGGAAAAGCACCTTTCCCATTTAAAGAAAATTAAAAAATTACCATTTGTAAAAAATATTAGAGTCACAGGAACTATCGCCGCATTTGATATTGAAAGTGGTAAAAATGAAGGTTATCTGAACAATATTGGTAATATAATAAAGGCCTCATCTATTAAAAAAGGTTTATTTATTAGACCACTTGGTAATGTCATCTATCTCTTACCCCCTCTCTGTATTACAGATAAACAATTAGATAAAAGTTATAGAATTATTTATGAACTTTTAAGCGATCTTTAAAACTTAAGTTTAGGGTCCTTGTAAAATAGCATTTTCTATATCTTCTCTGTTAATACAATAAGAAAATAGCCTTTTAGTTAATTTACCTCCACTCTCCCAGACAACACTTAAATCTTCTTGTTCAAAAATAATAGTTGCGTTCCAATGAGAAAGTAACAAATACCATTTAGAAGGATTATCAATATCTTTAGTTGCACCTAAATCTTTTAACCATAATTCTAAGGATTGAAGTGAATGTTGATTTATTGGGGTATCAGACGGGATCATAGTAGTTTTTATAATTATTTCAAAAGCCAAGTTGGAATTGATCCTAATTCTTTGCCAGTAAAAGAAGCGATTACGATTGCTAAGGACAAACTTAAAACAATAATAATCATCAACAAAAATAATGAGAACATTTCTCCATTTGAAAATGGTCTCCTATTACCTACTAACTGATGACTATTAGCATCCATTACTAAAGGATCCAAGACATTTAAATTTGTTTTATTTGGTTTTTTAGAATTTACTTGTAATTTATCATCATAAAGTTTCCTCAAATTAGAATTATTTAAATTTTCATAGGCCTCTAATACTTTTTGAAATTTATTTTTTGCATCTTCTAATTCTAAGGAAGTTGTATCGGGATGTAATTCAATTGAGAGTTTACAAAAAGCTTTTCTTAATTCTTGATTTGAGGCATTTTCATTAACGCCTAAAATCTTATAATAAGTTATCTCGCCTTTCAAAAAAATTTATTTATCATTAAAGATATTCTAATCAATTTTGATTAAATTTATTAATCTTAATGATTGCGAATAAGAAACTATTAAAAACTCAATGACAAAAGGAAAGATCCCCAACGAACTTCTCAAATTAGTAACTGAAGAGGAAATAATGATGTTTAGAGAATTACAGATAAAAATCCAAGAACTAAATTATAAAACTAACTTAACTAGATTAATTGAAGGAGATGATTATTGGATATCTCAAGTCTATGACAGTCTTTGGATATTTAAAGAAAATGCAAATAAAAATTTTAATAATCAAAAATTTATTGATATTGGATCAGGATGTGGTTTCCCAGGATTTGCCTATGCAATAACACATCCTAAGTCAGAAATATATCTAGTGGATTCCTCTAAAAAAAAAACAGATTCACTTAAAGAAATTATCAAAAGTATTAATTTCAAAAACGATATATTTGTAATTAATGATCGTATTGAAAACATTGGCCGTCAATCTTCATTTAAAAATGGCTTTAATATTGCAACGGCAAGAGCAGTTAGTAATCCTTCAACAGTTTCTGAATATATATTACCTATGTTGAAATCTAACGGCATAGGTATTTTATATTGTGGGAAGTGGACCAATGAAGATAATAAAAATTTAGAAAATACATTAAACGTATTAGAAGGGAAAATCCTAGAAATTAAAAGTAATTTTCTTCCCAGAGAAAAAGGTATACGTAATGCTATTTTTATTGAGCCAAAAGCATCTTGCCCTGATATTTATCCTAGAAGTATTGGCAAGGCTGAAAAATATCCACTCAAAGGTTAATTCTTTGATAATCTTGGTAATGATTTGTCACCAAACTTGTCTTTTAGGACTCTTAATATCTTTATAACCTTTTTAGGTTTTATATGCCTTTCTAAAACTTTTAATAATTGACTTTCGTATACATCAACATCTAACAAATTTGCATTATTGCCTGGAAACCAATGACTTCCATTCCCAAGTAATTGGTATCTAGATTTTACAAATTCTTCTAAATCAAAGGAATCTATTAAATTCGCGAGCCAGAGAAGAACCGGAATATTTATTCCTCCTGGTGTATTTTGCCAACTTGGTAAATTTTTATCCCAATTTTTATACCACTCTTTACCTAATGAATTTATTGATTCCTCTTGTAATCTATTTAGTATTTTAGGAATATAATGATCAGATTCTGACAATAATGAAACTGCTTCTAAATGTAAATTAAAGTCTTGCTCTTTCGCTATCCCGACACTAATTGTATGTACATTTTTGTTCCTTAAGCAAAAAAGATCGTTAAATACTATGGGGTGTAAAGGGCTACAAAGTTCCAAAATTTTTGTTGATGGAGTGTGAAGGTGTCCTCCTTTATCGGTAGGACTTATTATAAAAACTCCAAGATCATATTTATGAGCCAACTCAATTAACTTGTAATTCGTTTGATTGATGAAATACCAGTGCAAATTAATATAATCAAAGAAATTTGTAGATATCGCCTTTTCTATAAGAGATGATTCTCCATGAGTCGAAAATCCTATATATCCAATTAAATTTTCTTTTTGGAATTTTTTTAAAATATCAATACATCCTCCATCTCTTACGGCTTGATGAAGATGTTCAGGTGTATTAATTCCATGGATTGATAATAAATCAATTTTCTTTAATTGCAATTTTTCAAAGCTTTTCAAAAGTTCTGCTTCGAATAATTTCGGATCACGATTAGGAGGGATTTTTGTTTGAATTATTTTTGGTCTAATCTTCATACTCTTAAAACCCATACCTAACTGAATCTCTGAAGTCCCATAGTACTTTGCTGTCTCTATGTGATTAAAACCAAATTTATTTGCAAGATTTAATATATTTTCAACTTTATTCTGTTCTTTTCGAGAAATATCTGAAAATTTTAATTCATCCCAACTTTTTTGGAATCTCATACCTCCTAATGATAAAACAGGCATATTTAGATTGGTTCTACCAAATCTGCGACAAGGCAACTCCATTAGAAATTAATGCTTGTTCATCCTTGGTAGTTTTCCAAGTGATTGAAACATATCCCTGTCAAGACTACTTTCTAGGTCTGCTAAATTTTCAAATTCAACCCAATGAATACAATCCACAGGACAGGTATCAATAGCTTCTTGCAACGTTTCAAGATTATCCCCATCTTGTCTTATAGCTCTACTTCGTCCATAATCATCATCTATTATAAAAGTATTTGTAGCTACATGAGCACAATATCTACAGCCTATACATCTACTTTCATCAACCCAAACAGCTTTTTCAGTTAATTCTCCTCCCAGGATAGGTTCATAACCAGTTAGTACTTCAGTTTCAATATAATGATCAATTTCACTTATGAAATTACTATCCAATTACTAACTTTCCCACTTAGTAAGGACCAACTCAATAGATCCATCATTTTTATTTTTTTGTTCAACTATTTGGTATCCGTCCTCTTCAGTTTTAGAAATAATTGTATGGTAAGCATACATCTGAGTAACTTTTGAAATAAACCTTTCAACAGGCAAATCAAATTTCCAAAGGTCTAGATCAGTAACTAATTCATATGAGTTAGAGTTATTATCCCATTTGAATCCAACTTTCGTTTCACCTGGTAAATCCATGCTTATATCAACCGCTGTAAATTGTCCTCTGTACCCTTTGACGAACTTTGTTTCCTGATTTATTACATAACCAAGTTGATCTAAAGCTTTAATCAAAGGTTTTACTTCCCTAAGTTGAGTCTTGATAGTACTAAAATGTGACATTAGATTCGTTGTTAATTTGATTCGATTTTTTGCTTTGGTTAGAGATAAATGACTCTGAAGTTCTATTCTTGAGTTTTACTTCACCAAGAGCATCTTCAACGCTTTTTGTTGCACTATTACATGAATCGCCATTGAATCCCTCAACGGTTTCTTCAACTCTTCCATCTTGATGAATTTTGAATCTTAATGTTCTTTGTGGCATTAAAATCAAGTACTAAGTACTAATACTTTATATACAATAACGAAAAATATTTGTTTCAGTTGGCACAAGTTAAAAAATATATACTTTTTTATTGATTACTTGATAAATATAAAAATCTATTTATAAAACCCTTTCATCCCCATTGAATCTAAAGCAGTTTTAGCTTCTTCCATCACTGAAGGCTCTTTGTCAAAAAGAGCAATTTTTGTACATTCATCAACAAAACTCTCTTGCGAGATTTCATTTAATTTTTCAAACAATCTACATAAAGACCATATACAGTTGCTCCTTACCACGGGCTCATTATCAATTTTCAAGCTAATTAAAAGTTGTTCAGCCGCCAATTGAGCATTAGAGGACGAGATACTTCCAATTTCAGCTAGAGAACTAGATGACCATAGCCTTACTGAGGCAACATCATTTTTTAATGAATCTATTAATGGCTTCAAAACAATTTGATTATCATAATTAGCTAAACTCCAAGCAGTAGCTCTTCTAACATATGCATTGTCGTCTGTTTCTAATAGACTAACTAATTTTTCAACTGCTCTAGGAAATGGATTTCTCCCTAATGCATATACAGCACTCATTCTTTCTACTGGACAAGGTTGATCAAGTAAAGGTAGTAAAAGAGGGAAAGATCTTTTATCTCTATATTCACAAAATATTCTTAAGCCTTGTATTCTTTGCTCTCTATCGCCCTTAAGCAATTTTAAGGCTTCATCGCATTCTAAATTTTTGTTTAAAGTTCCTCTTGAGAAACCATCTTTATCAATCTGTTCTAAAGGATCAATCTCAAAGTCTACAGATAATTCTTTAGCTAAAACATCAGGATCTATTGCTATTTCTACCAAACTTTCATTTTGAATATCCTTTCTTTTAGTCATTATCAAGTAAAATAAAGATTAATTAATAGGAGCAGGTGACATCATATCGCCAGGTAGCCAAATCCTTGCGCTAACAGCAAAAAAAGCTACTGCAAAAAGGCTAACAATTGCAAAAGGTAAAAGCTTAGTTCTTATGAAACCCAATTAAAAAAAACAATTAAATTTATAATAACGTGTTTGAGTTGAATTTAATAAAAAGTTTTTAAATATGATTATTTGATTTTGGCATTTTGCCTTAATTGACCACATGCTGCATTCCTGTCTGAGCCTCTACTTTTTCGAAAACTAACATTAATACCATTATTAGAAAGTCTGGTTTGAAAGAGTTGAGCATTCTTTGAAGGGGATTGCTTGAATTCAACTTCCTTAATCTGATTATATTGAATCAAATTCACATGGCATTGGAATCCTTTTATTAGATTACTTAACTCATCAGCGTGTTCTAATTTATCATTAACCCCATGAAGCATTAAATATTCGAAACTCACTCTTCTCCGAGTATTTCTTACGAATTCTCTGCAATCATCAATAATATTTTTAATATGATAATTTTTTGCACTCGGTATAATAATTTCTCTTATTTTTTGATTTGAAGCATGCAAACTTATTGCAAGCGTAAACTGACATTTACCCAATACTTGAAAAGACATTTCTGATAATTTACTAATCATCTTTGGAATAGCGACAGTACTTACTGTGATCTTTCTCTGACTAATATCGAAATCCTTATTGATTGATCTAATAGATAGAAGTAACTCATTAATATTTAACAAGGGCTCACCCATTCCCATAAAAACTATATTAGATACTTTCTGATTCATTTCATTTTCAATAAATAAAATTTGATCTAGTATTTCACTTACTTTTAGGGATCTCATTAATCCTTCTTTACCAGTAGCACAGAATTTGCAATCCATTGGGCATCCTACTTGAATTGAAAGACATGCTGTTAATCTTTTCTCGGTGGGGATTCCAACGCACTCTACACTTTGATTATCTCTAGTATTTAATAACAACTTTAAGGTTCCATCATTTGCTAAATACTTTTCTTTTAAAATTAATTCTCCAAATAAAACACCTTCCTTTTTTAATTGGTTTCTAAAATTTAATGGCAAGACATTAATTTCATCAATACTTTTAGACCTATTTTTATAGTTATAAAGCCAATTATAAATTTGACGTCCTCTGAAGGCAGCTTGACCATAATTCAAAGCTAAATTTTCTAAGTCTTTAACACTACATCCGAGAAGGTTTTTCAAATTATCAATTATCCAAATTATATGGGAAGATTACCATAACAATAATCCATGTTTTAAGAAAAGTTCAGTCAAAATAAGGGCCACAAATCCTATCATAGCCATTCTTCCATTAAGCCTCTCATTATAAAAATGAAACCCATAACGAGGCAATTTTCTTTTAGGAATAATGTCAGGCTTAATCATAAATTAAAATTTAAAATAGCATTCTAGTAACAGAAAATGAGAATAGCTTTTATTCATCAGAAAGAAGTCCTTCTTCTTGTAATCCTTCCAAAGCCGCTGGATCTGGTAATTGATCTTCTGAAAATTGATTCTCAGCAGAAGGCCTTGCAAAGGCCGCAAAATTACTTGAGTTAGGATCAATTCCATGCCTATTCCTAGTAGTTTCTAAATCTTCATCACTTGGATCGTCAAGGATAGCAGTAGAACTTATAGTAGGGGGTTGAGGCATATCAACTGTATAGTCTGGCCTTAAATTCTGAGCCCTTCTATAACCACCGGATTCTTCTGCAAGAATATCAGGGTGAGGTCCAGCTTCTGAAGCTAATTCTTCAACAAAACCACTAAAACCTGTACCCGCAGGTATTAGTCTTCCAATGATGACATTCTCTTTTAAACCTCTAAGCCAATCAGACTTACCTTCTATAGCAGCTTCAGTAAGAACTCTTGTGGTTTCTTGGAAAGAGGCTGCTGAAATAAAGCTATCTGTATTCAGCGAGGCTTTAGTTATCCCTAATAAAACGGGAGTAAACTCTGCGGGTGCCCCCCCAGTAATAGACATTGCTTGATTTGTATCCTCTACTTGTCTTAACTCTATTAATTCACCAGGAAGAAGGGTTGTATCTCCTGCATCTTCAATTCGAACTTTACTCGTCATTTGTCTTACTATTACTTCAATATGTTTATCACTTATTGCTACACCCTGGGACTTATAAACATTCTGAACCTCATTCACCATCTTTCTTTGTAATTTTGATATTGATTCTTGCGCGGCTTCCATTAAAGGTTTTTGATCTTTTAAATCTGTAAATAAACAATCTAGTAACTCATGAGGATTAATAGGACCATCAGTTAAGAGTTCTCCCCCCGTAACTTGCTGTCCATCGCTAACCATAATATTCTGTCCCATTAAAAGTTGATATTCATTAATAGAATCATCTCTCTCAATAACAGATAATGTTACTGATTCTTCATCAGTACCTTCTTTAATTTGCACAACTCCAGATTTTTTGCATAAAGTTGAAGAATCTCTTGGTCTTCTTGCTTCTAATAATTCTTCGATTCGAGGTAATCCTTGAACAATATCCCCCGTTTTCTGCCTTTCAAAAACTAGTAATGCTAATCCATCTCCTCGAAGAACTAAATCTCCATCTTTTACATGCAAAACAGAATCGGGAGAAACCATATATGGTCTACCAAGTCTTAAAATCACAAAGTCGCTAGAAACTTCTTCTATTTCTCCACATGAAGTAGATTTTTCTCCCTTACTAATTAAATCTCCATCAACAACACGATCACCTACCTTAACAAGTGCTTTACCTTTAATATTAATTTTTATTTTATCTTCTTTTCTTTCAACAATCAGTCTTCTAATTGGTTCATTCTCAACTACATCTGGTAATTGCACTATCCCTTTTTCTTTACAAAGAATTTGAGTAGTAGCGATTACATCTCCAGCCTTAACCATCTGATTATTCTTTACTTGTAATTCAGTATGTGTTGAACCATGACTAGAATCAGATATGGTATCTCTTCTTACCAAAATAGATTCCAAAATAACTAAACTTAATCTGTTTATTGATTTATCACTTTTGTCTTTAATTGTTTCAACATCAATTGTCATCTGGGGGGTAGCATCAAAGCTTTCTAAACTTAAATGAGTTTTGAGAAGTTCTACACCTTCCACAGATTTTATTAATTCACCATCTTTATAAGAAAGTCTTTGAACAGCTTTCAACCCCAAGGATGGTCCTATCTCCTGTTTAACATGAGATAACTCAGGTAACTCAGCCTCATTAGGTATAGTAAATTCTTCTACAGTTCTTAAGAGTAAGCCCTTATTTTTTGATGTTTCTAATTTTTGAACGAAAAGAATTTCATTATTATCGATACCATCCAGAATTTTTTCGCCAGGATTAACTAATTTCCCTTCTTCAGTGAATCTATTTAAAATTTCTTCATCTTCACATTCATGAAAAGAACCATTTCTAACCGTAATTTCTCGCAATATATCATTTTTTTGAGTTACGGTGACAATCCCTGAAGTTTGGCTGAATATATCTTTAACAACTTCTGTTCCTGCTTCAATCCATGCCATATCCTCTGTCATAAGTAAGGATATATCTTTATTTATTTCATGGGTTTCTTGAGGAACCCAAAGCAATATTCCCCCTTGACTAACTTCGAAACCATTTTTAGATGACCTTGCTTTTTTAACACTTAAACCAGGTGCATATTTTACTAATCCGCCTGTTTTTGTTCTGAACCTTTCATCTGCTAAATCAGCAATGACTTCACCACTACTAATTTTACTTCCAGGTGAAGTATTTAATCGATAAATAGTCCCATCATTAGATTCTAAGTTAAAAATTTCGCCTGAATGAGTGGATTCTTCAAGTAATTTAAAATTACTTAAGAGCATTGAAGTTGTTACTATCTGGACTTCTCTTGAATCTCCTACTGATTCCCTCAAACGAACTTCTCCACCGAACTCACTAGATTGACTTGCTTCTGCTAGAACAGTTCCTTGCTCTACATTTTTTTCTGTTGAAATAACTGGCTTAGCATTTGGAGGTAGGTTATAGACATCGCCAGCCAAGACCCATAACCTTCCTAATCTTTGAGCTTTCAAAGTAATATTACCTTGTCTATCAGTAACTTCCTTTGGTTGGATAACTTTGTCATACCTCACTTGTCCAGCTAGATCGCAAATAACATCCTTGGTAGCTTTCTCAACACTTTTCTTTACAGCTCCTGAAGTAATTTGTGCGACAGTTATATCTATATCAATTTCTTGACCATCATCTACAAATAAAAGAGATCCGCTTGTTACTTCAATTTTTTGAGCTTTGTTAGAATTAGTTCCACTAGGAATAATTTTCAATAAAAAATCTACTTCAGCTTGTTTAGCTTCCACTCCATGTGGGGTTCTATATCCTCTGATCTTTGCTTTTGAACTGAATTCAACTTTACCTTTAATTTTAGATCTTACAACTCCACTTTCTGCTGTAGATACTCCACCAGTATGAAAGGTTCTCATCGTCAATTGCGTTCCAGGTTCGCCAATTGATTGAGCAGCAATAATGCCTACAGCTTCTCCCAAATCAACTAAATGATTATGAGCTAAGGCCCATCCATAACATTTTCTACAAACTGAACGATTCGCCTCACAAGTTAATGGTGATCTAATATTTACTTTTGAGATTAATGCTGTCTCTATAGTTTTAGAGAAAGAAGGGTCTATCGCAGTATTCTTTGGAATAATTAAGTTATCTTGAGAATCAAAGATATCTTCAGCAGAAAGTCTTCCGATAAGCCTTGAGCCGAATTTACCATCTTCAGCCTCTATGGCTATTGATCTTTCAGTACCACAATCCTCCTCTCTAACAATTACATCTTGTGCTACATCAACCAATCTTCTTGTCAAATAACCTGAATCGGCAGTTCTTAATGCTGTATCAACTAAACCTTTCCTAGCGCCATAAGAAGAAATCACATATTCGGTAACTGTAAGACCTTCTCTAAAATTAGTTCTAATAGGTAAATCAATAATCTCCCCTTGAGGGTTCGCCATCAACCCTCTCATTCCAACCAGTTGTCTTACCTGAGACATATTACCTCTTGCCCCAGAATTAGCCATCATCCAAACCGAATTTAGTGGATCGTTTTGATTGAAATTATTTTTAACTGCATCTACTAATCTCTCGTTAGTTTCAGTCCACGTATCAATAACCTTTGTATGTCTCTCAACTTCTGTAATTTCTCCAAGTCTGTAACATTCTTCAGTAGCTGTAATTTGAGCTTCTGCCTGTCCGATTAAATCTTGTTTAGCTTCAGGAACTTTCAAATCCTCTACTGAAATAGACACAGCTGCTTGTGTGGCATATTTAAATCCTAAATCTTTTAAATTATCTGCCATCGCTGCTGTTACGGCAGTACCATGAGTTTTATATGCCCATGAAACTAAGTTCTTTAAAGCTTTTTTGTCTACTACTTTATTTTTAAATGAAGGTGGGGTTTTAGCCAATAAAGGCATAACAATTTTAATATTTTTTTTTGAATTTTTTGTACTTTTACGTACTCTTGAATTTTTTTTTGGTTTAGATGATGTCATTTTTTTATGGATAAATAATTAGTTTTTTTTTAAAGGATCATGTTTTGGAAACAGAATCAATGATCGTATGATTCATAACCACCCTTCCTACTGTTGTTAAAATAAATCTACTTATTAAATTATTTTGGGAATCAAATCTGTCTCTTCTAAAATTCCAAATTTCTAATCTGGAATTATCTTCCAATTCTTTAGATTCTTTTGGTTTAATTGATTCTTCTTCATCATCAACTTCACCATTAAACCTTACCCATACCCATTCATGTAAACCAATTCTTTTATCTTCAAAAGCAAAAATTACATCTTCTAATGAAGCATAAGTTCTTTGATTCTCCCCAAAATTTGGTTTTTTGAAGTCTGGTTGCAGTGCAGTTAGATAATAAGAACCTAAAACCATATCTTGTGAAGGGGTTACAATAGGTTCTCCTGTCGCTGGTGAAAGAATATTATTACTAGCTAACATAAGCATACGTGCCTCTGTCTGTGCTTCTAATGCTAATGGAACATGAACGGCCATTTGATCACCATCAAAATCAGCATTAAAGGCAGGACATACAAGTGGATGTAGTTGAATAGCTCTACCTCCTACTAACTTAGGTTCAAAAGCCTGAATTCCTAACCTATGAAGTGTTGGAGCTCTATTTAGGAGAATTGGATGACCTTCAATAACTTCTTGGAGTACTTGCATGACTTCATCGTCTGCTTTTTGTATTAATTTTTTTGCCGCTTTTATGTTATTTACAATATTTTGACGAATTAATCTATGTATCACAAATGGTTGAAAAAGCTCAATAGCCATTTCTTTAGGTAGTCCGCATTGATGCATCTTTAACTTTGGACCTACAACTATGACAGATCTTCCAGAATAATCAACACGTTTACCAAGTAAATTCTGCCTAAATCTCCCTTGCTTGCCTTCTATGATATCGCTAAGAGATTTTAAGGCTCTATTATTTGCACCAACAACTGTTCTACCTCTTCTTCCATTATCAATGAGTGCGTCAACGGCTTCTTGCAACATTCTTTTTTCATTTCTAACAATAATTTCAGGAGCTAAAATTTCTTGAAGTCTAGCTAGCCTATTATTTCTATTTATAACTCTTCTATAAAGATCATTTAGATCTGAAGTAGCGAACCTACCACCATCGAGCTGAACCATTGGTCTAAGGTCAGGAGGTATAACAGGAATAGCGTCTAACACCATCCATTCAGGTTTTGCATTTGTTGCAATGAAATTATCAATAACTCTTATCCTTTTTATAAGTTTTGCTCTTTTTTGACCTTTACTATTTGTAATTTCTTCTCTTAGTTCTTCTGCAATCTGATTTAAATCAAGATCTTCAAGTAATTGCTTAAGAGCTTCCGCACCTATACCAACAACTGGTTCATTTTCAATAGTTGAATCTTCTGCATAAATTTCATCTTCTATTTCTAACCATTCATCTTCAGTGAGGAGTTGCTTATATTTAAGAACTTTATGATCACCAACATCCAAAACGACATAACAATTGAAATAGACTATTTGCTCTACATCTCTAAGTGGAATATCTAAGAGAATTGCTACATAACTGGGAATACCTTTTAAATACCAAACGTGGGAAACTGGAGCTGCCAGTTTTATATAACCCATTCGATGTCTTCTTACTCTACTTTCAGTTACTTCTACCCCACATCTCTCGCATACAATTCCACGATGTCTAACCCTTTTGTATTTACCACAGTGACATTCCCAATCTTTAGATGGCCCAAAAATTTTTTCACAAAAAAGACCATCCATTTCTGGTTTTAAGGTTCTATAGTTGATTGTCTCAGGTTTAGTCACCTCTCCTACTACTTGTCCATTAGGTAAAGTCCTCTGGCCCCAATCCATGATCCTTTGCGGTGAAGCAATAGAAATCTTGACGTAATCAAAGTGATTTTCTGTTCTTAAGTTACTGTTAGTCATTTTAGGAGATTTAAATTAATAAGTTTTGATAAAGTATTTAATCTTCCTCATATTCAGAGGTTCCTAGAGATTCATAAGTAGGTCTAGAAGGAGTATTCCTTCTAGGATTTACATCTTGCATTAAATCAATCTCCTTTCCTTCATCTGTGTATACGCCGATGTCTAAACCCAAGGACTGTAATTCTCTCATTAGAACTTTAAATGATTCGGGAGTTCCCGGTCTAGGTATAGGTTTCCCTTTAACTATTGCATTTAATGCTTCATTTCTTCCTTGCATATCATCTGATTTAACAGTTAGCAGTTCTTGCAAAGTATAAGCTGCACCATAGGCTTCTAAAGCCCAAACTTCCATTTCCCCAAGTCTTTGTCCACCTTGTTGAGCTTTACCACCTAAGGGCTGTTGGGTAACTAAAGAGTATGGACCTGTTGATCTAGCATGGATTTTATCATCTACTAAGTGAACAAGCTTCAGGAAGTGGGAATATCCAACAGCAACAGGTTGATCAAAAGGTTCACCAGTTCTGCCATCTTTAAGTAACAACTTTCCAGGATCTTGGGGATTATAAACCCAATCCTTACCATCTTGTTTTGAAGCTTCCTTTAAAAATGCTTGTACGGTTTGATGTGATTTTTCAGCACCATACATCTCATCAAAAGGGACAACTTTAACTCGGCAGTTTAAGTTTGATGCTGCCCAACCCATCAACAATTCAAAAACTTGGCCTACATTCATTCTACTTGGGACACCAAGAGGATTTAAGACAATATCGACAGGAGTACCATCCGGTAAATAAGGCATATCCTCTCTAGGTAAAATTCTACTTATTATGCCTTTATTACCATGCCTCCCAGCCATCTTGTCACCTACCTGTATTTTTCTCCTTTGAGCGACGTAAACCCTCACAACCATGTTTGCACCTGGAGGTAGCTCATCACCTTGCTCCCTAGTATAAATACGCACATCTAAAACTCTTCCTTTTTCTGTTTTAGGAACTCTAAGAGAATTATCTCTCACATCTCGTGCTTTTTCACCAAATATAGCTCTCAAAAGTTTTTCTTCAGGTGGTTGATCAGATTCTCCCTTGGGAGTAACTTTTCCTACTAGAATATCTCCACTTTCTACAAATGCACCTGTTCTGATGATTCCCATTTCATCAAGGTTATTCAAACTTTCTTCTGAAATATTTGGAATTTCTCGGGTAATTTCTTCAGGGCCTAATTTAGTTTGTCTAGCTTCTATTTCATATTTCTCGATGTGTACTGAAGTATAAAGATCGTCAGTAACCATTCTTTCACTAACTAATATTGCATCTTCATAGTTGTAGCCTTCCCATGGCATGTATGCAATTAAAACATTCTGTCCTAGAGCTATTTCACCACCTTCACAGGCTGAACCATCCGCAAGGACTTGGCCAGATATTACTTGATCTCCATTTTTGACTATTGGTCTTTGATTTAAACAAGTATCTTGATTAGATCTCTGGTATTTTTGAAGATAATGAACATGCTCATTACCATCTACATCTTTTACAACTATTTCATTAGCATCAACATAAGAAACGATTCCATTTACTTTAGTGATTGGCACCATACCAGAGTCTCTGGCGACTTGAGATTCTAATCCCGTCCCGACCAGAGGTCGTTCAGGTCTTAATAATGGAACTGCTTGACGCTGCATATTCGAACCCATTAAAGCTCTATTGGCATCATCATGTTCCAAGAAGGGGATGAGAGAAGTCGCGACTGAAATAACTTGAACAGGAGAAAGCTGAACATAATCAACTTGATGAGGAGGTACCTTCTCAAAATCTTGTCTATATCTGACTGGAATTAAACTTGCGAGAATATTACCGTTTTTATCAGTCGCCACGTCACCAGGCGCAACCCTACATTCATCCTCTAAGTCAGCTGATAAATAAACAGGATTACCTTCTTTATTAACCCTACCTTTCTCTACTTCCCAAAAAGGAGTTTCAATAAAACCATATTCATTAACTCTTGCATGTGTTGCAAGAGAATTAATGAGTCCAGCATTTGGCCCTTCAGGAGTTTCGATAGGACATAATCTTCCATAGTGAGAAGGATGAATATCTCTAACTGCAAAACCTGCTCTTTCTCTAGTAAGTCCGCCCGGTCCTAGTGCTGAAATTCTTCTTTTATGCGTTAACTCAGCTAATGGATTTGTTTGATCCATAAATTGGCTTAATTGACTAGATCCAAAAAATTCTTTAATAGCCGCTACCAATGGCTTGGGATTCACTAGCTGAGCAGGAGTGAGAGAATCTGTCTCGCCAACAGTCATCCTTTCTTTAATAATTCTCTCTAATCGATTAAGGCCAACTCTAACTTGGTTTTGCAAAAGTTCTCCAACAGATCTAACTCTTCTATTACCTAAATGATCAATATCATCTAAACTTGCCCCACCAATATCAAGTTCAAGGTTAATAAGGTAATCAATCGTAGAAAGAACATCCTCATGTGTAAGAGTTCTGACATTGTCTGGAACAGTTAATCTTAATTTTTTATTGATTTTATATCTACCTACTCTTCCTAAGTCGTATCTTTTAGGATCAAAAAATCTACTATGTAGAAGTTGTTGGCCACCAGAAACAGAGGGAGGTTCACCTGGGCGTAATTTTTTATAAAGTTCTAATAAAGCTTGATCCTCTGAATTTATTCCTTCATCATTAGCCGCATCAATTGATTGTTTATAAAACTCAGGATGTCTTAATTTATCAATTACATCATTGTCTGAGAGGCCCATAGCTCTCATGAGTACATGTGCATTAATTTTCCTTGTTTTATCAACTCTTACATAAAGTAGATTATTTTTATCTGTCTCAAATTTTAGCCAAGCTCCTCTATTTGGTATAACGCTAGCGTTATAAGTTCTTCTACCATTCTTATCCATTTCATCTTTGAAATAAACCCCTGGACTTCGTACTATTTGATTGACTATTACTCTTTCAGCTCCGTTAATAATGAAAGTTCCTCTCTCTGTCATTAACGGCAGTTCACCAATAAAAACTTCTTGTTCTTTAATTTCTCCGGTTTCTTTATTTATTAATCTACAAGTGACATACATTTGCGAAGCAAAAGTTGCATCTCTTCTTTTGGCTTCTTCAACATTGTGTCTAGGTCTTTTTAACCTATATTCTTCTCCAATAAAATGTAATTCTAATTTACCTGTGTAATCAGTAATTGGAGAAAAGCTCTTTAATTCTTCAATTAAGCCTTTTTCCAGAAACCATTTAAAGCTTGCCCTTTGTACCTCAACTAAATCTGGTAAATAAGTTGCTGTTTTAGCTATCTGTAAAGCGCTACTGCTCATCCAGGAAAACCCGCCATTCTGTAAGATTTACTTTTTACTATAAATTTGACTTAACTTTTAGAATAAAAATTGAGGTTATCGTATTGAAATCAAGATTTTAGTCTTGAATTCAACAAATATCTCGATTGCTAAATAGCTGAAATGGTTAAAGATTAAGGTAATAAAACCGTACTTTAACGAGCTGGTTACTAATAATTAAGGAAAATTTCCAGTAATTTTTAATATTAGCAGGTTATGTGTTAATTTATCAAGTCGAATTTAAACAAATCTTCAGCATTCCTAGATGAATCGTCTGCAATATTTTTCAATTCTGAAGATCTTAAACTAGCTATAGATTTAGCCACACTTTCGACAAAAGCCGGCTCATTTCTTTTTCCTCTATAGGGTACAGGAGCTAAAAAGGGAGCATCTGTTTCTATTAAATATCTATCACTAGGAACAATTCTTGCGCATTCATGAATTTCATATGCTTTTGGGAATGTAACTATCCCACTAAAACTTATATAAAATCCAAGATCTAAAAATTGCTTCATCTCATCTGGTGTTCCGCTCCAACAATGTAGTACTCCTCTGGGACAATTACCTTGCTTAAATAGCTCATTACATATTTTAATCATTTCATTTGCAGCATCTCTACAGTGGATAATTACAGGCAATTCAAGTTCATAGGCTAAATGCATTTGTGGCATGAGAGCTTCTATCTGTTTGTTTGTATTATCACTTTTAAAAAAATCTAACCCTAATTCACCAATAGCAACAACTCTTGAGTCACATTGGGCTGCATTTTTCAATATAGATTTAGAGTTATTTTCCCATTTGTTAGCTTCAAGAGGATGTAAACCAACCGAATAATATAATTCATCAAATTTTCGAGATATTTTTTGTAATTTAGGAATTTCTGATAATTCACAACAAGCATGGAGCAGTTTTTTTACTCCTATTGAACGCCATCTTGATACAACTTCATCTAAATCTGGTTCAAAGTTTTCAAATATTAAATGACAATGAGAATCAATGAGTTCAATATCGCTCATATTTACTTACTTACTTGTAAGAAAGTCTTTAACCACTTTATTGATTCTTGATTTTTTGTTAGCACCGTTATTTTTATGTAAAACATTCTTTTTGACTGCCTTATCAATAAGACTGAATGCTTTATTTACACTAAAAAGAACAAGCTCTTTGTTATCTGAATTAGGTTCTTGCTTATATTTCTCACAGCTAGCTAATGTTTTTTTTGTAAGTGTTCTAACTGTTGATCTATATGATTTATTAACTAAACGGTTTCTTTCAGCAACTTGAATCCTTTTTTTCGCTGATTTGTTGTTAGCCACAAAAATTAAATTAAACAATACTTTTTATCATACCAAAGAAATAGTCTTCTAATCAATAATATATAATTTATTCTAGATAAATTTGTTATGTAATTAATCAATTAAAATTTTATTAAGTATTAAAAATATGAAGATTATAAATAATAAACAAAAGGCTCTCGAAGAGTTGAGAAGAATTTCTCAAAGAACTAGTGCTGGAAACAATAAAAAAATACATTCAATCGTTGAAGATATTCTTCAAGAGGTAAAATTTTATGGAGATAAGGCTGTAGAAAAATATACAAAAAAATTTGATGGATTTCATCCAAAACCAATGCAAGTAAGTGCTAGGGATTTAAAGACTGCATGGGATGAGACAGATCAACCTTTAAAACAATCATTAGAAATTGCCTATCAAAGAATTAAAGAATTCCATGAAAAAGAAATCCCTGAATCATTTACTATCAAGGGAGAACATGGTGACTCCGTCCAAAGAAGATGGATGCCTGTAAAAAATGCTGGCTTATATATTCCAGGAGGCAGAGCGGCATATCCAAGTACAGTCTTAATGAATGCGATACCTGCAAAAGTAGCTGGAGTTAAAGAAATCTCAATGGTATCTCCAGGAAATACAAAAGGGTTAATAAATAAAACTGTTTTAGCTGCTGCTTACTTATCAGGGATTGATAAAGTTTTTAGAATTGGGGGAGCACAGGCAATTGGAGCCCTAGCCTTTGGCACAAAGCAAATAAATAAAGTTGATGTAATTTCGGGGCCTGGAAATGTCTATGTCACCACTGCTAAAAAGTTAATTTATGGATTTACTGGAATTGATTCGTTAGCAGGTCCAAGTGAAATTTTAATCATCGCTGATAGAACAGCTAAAAGTTCTCAAATAGCCTCAGATTTATTAGCCCAGGCAGAGCATGACCCCTTAGCTTCCTCAATACTTTTGACCACATCAAAGGATCAAGCTCAAGAAGTTTTTGATGAAGTCTTTAAGAAAATTGAGCATCACCCAAGAAAAGAAATTTGTTTTCCATCAATTGATAATTGGGGATTAATTGCTATTTGCGATAATTTAGAATCATGCATTGAACTAAGCAATGAGTTTGCCCCAGAACATCTAGAAATAATTACTATAGATCCCAAAACGACGCTTAAAACCATTGAAAATGCAGGTGCGATATTCTTAGGGAAATGGACACCGGAGGCTGTAGGTGATTATTTGGCTGGGCCCAACCACACTTTGCCTACATGCGGGAACGCAAGGTTTAGTGGTTCATTAGGAGTTGAAACTTTCATGAAGAACTCCTCAATAATTGAATTTAATGAAAAAAGTTTAAAAATCAACAGCTTAGATATTATAAATTTAGCTAATAGTGAAGGTTTACATAGTCATGCAAATTCAGTAAAAATTAGATTTGAAGATTAACTCGCCTTAGAAGGTGAAAATAATTTAGGAACGTTATTCTCAATTCTACCCACCAAAACCTTATCTGTTAAATCAACAAACAATCCATTTTCTAAGACTCCAGGAATATTATTAATACGCATTTCTACATCTTTCGGATCTTTTATACCAGCCTTAAATAAAACATCCAAAATCAAATTACCTTGATCAGTGACAACTGGACCTGCTTTTTTTGTTGCCATCCTTAAATTAGAAACTCCATTCATTTCTGTAATTATATCCTTCACCTGCTTCCACGCAGAAGGCATAACCTCTACAGGAAGAGGAAAAACTTGGTTCAAATTTTGTACTAACTTTGTTTCATCAACAACAATTAATAATTTATTTGCTTTGGATGCAACCAATTTTTCTCTGACATGACAAGCCCCTCCACCCTTAATTAATTGAAATTCAGGATTTACTTCATCTGCACCATCAATAGCTAAATCAATTTGAGGAACTGAAGCTAAATCAATTAAAGGGATATTGAGTTCTAATGCAAGAACCTCTGATTGAAAGGAAGTTGGAACCCCTTTAATATTTTTTAAATTGCCTGATTTAATTTGTTCAGCGAGACTTTTTATCATAAGTGCTGCTGTTGAACCTGATCCTAAACCCAAGATCATTCCATCTTCTACTTCTTTAATAGCTGCATCAGCAACTATTTGTTTCATCTGATTCTGTAAATCCAAAATGTTTTAACCTGAAGTTTATAGATTATTAAATTTCAACAGATGATTTATGTCAAACCTGGAAGTGCTTCGGGTTTAATATTAACTGTAATTTCTTTATTATCCCTTACAACATTTAGAAGAAAAATTTTTCCAATTTGAGCTTTTTCCACTTCATCTAAGAGAGTTTTAGGCTCTTCTATTGGAGTATTTTCAGTAGCAATTACTAAATCACCTCTTCTTAATCCTGCTTTTTCTGCGGGACTATTTGGTATTACAGATTGAATTAAAGCTCCCGACCTTTCTGGTAATTGAACAAGTGCATTAGGATCTTCATTATGTTCTTTAGCTATTTTAGGGTTCAAGGAAATCAATTGAACGCCTAAATAAGGATGAATAACTTCCCCATTTTCTAATAACTGGTCAGAAACATTTTTAGCTAAATTTATTGGTATTGCGAAACCAAGACCAGCTCCAGGTCCACTTCTTACTAATGTATTGATACCGATAACTTGACCGTTGGAATTGATAAGTGGACCTCCAGAATTACCTGGATTAATTGCAGCATCGGTTTGTATGAGATCAAGTCTCTTATCAGAAAAGCCAAGTGAATTAATGTCTCTATGAAGACTACTAACAATTCCAAGAGTTACTGTTTTTTCCAAGCCGTACGGAGTACCAAGAGCTATTGCCCAATCCCCAACTTCTAGTTCTTCTGAGTCTCCTAAGGGCGCATAATTAGAATCCTCTTTATTATCAATCTTTACTAAAGCTAAATCAGTAATTGAATCCGTTCCCAATACTTGCCCCTCACGATTAGTTCCATCTGCCAGAGTGACAGATACATTATCAACTCTTTCAACTACATGAGCATTAGTTAAAACTAAACCTTTTTTATCAATAATCACTCCTGAACCTTGACCTCTCTCTCTGTCGGGAGTCATCCCAGGTTCTCCAAGTAAGTCTCTTAATAGTGGATCTAATAGAGTTGGATCAAACTGTTGTCTTTCTACTAATCTTTCAGTGTCAATTCTAACAACTGCAGGAACTACATTTTTAACCGCATCCGAAATAAAATTGTGGCCATCAAGGGAATCAAAAGCTAAAACTTCAGAAAAAGGGTAAAAATATATTACAAAAGTAGAAATTACAATACTTAAATTTAATAAATAAGTAAATTTAGTTTTTAGAAATCTCATTTCCTTTTAATTGTCTAGACTATTATTCAGAATTTAATTGAATAAATTTCCTAGTGTTGTTTTTTTGTTTACATCCATAAAATACACATCATAAATTTTTTTTCAAAAAAACTTTTAATATGTGAAAATAATCTATAACTAAAAATCTATATTTAAATTAAAAATTGGATAAGGAAGGTAAAAACAAGTTAGAAATTCTTCTTCAAGGAGTCGCTAACAAATTTAATCAAAAGATATATAGTTTAAATTTACTGACAAATCAAAACCCTATTATTATAAAAATTATTATTTGCAATATTAACGATAACGATATTACTTTAGATGACTGTTCAAGATTTAATATACCCGCAGCTACTGTGATTGAAAATTCAAATCTTTTAAATTGTTCATATGTTTTAGAAATTAGTAGTCAAGGTGTCAGTGATGAATTAACCTCAGAAAGAGACTTCAAAACTTTTAAAGGTTTTCCAGTTAATGTTAAGTTAAACCAAAAAAATTCTAAAATAAAATTTTTGAACGGTTTACTTTATGAAAAGTCTAAAGATTATTTAGCCATTAACATAAAAGGTAAGATTAAAAAAATCCCCTTTAATGAAGTATTAAAGGTTAGTCTTTGCACTCTAAAAGACTAACTTATTTCAACTATTATTCATTTTACCCATCATAGATGGCATTAGTAATTCTCCCAGGTTTAAACAATCTTATTGAAGACATAAGTGAGGAAAAAAAATTACCTCCTCACGTTGTGGAATCAGCTTTACGTGAAGCCTTACTCAAAGGTTACGAAAAATATCGGAAAACCTTTTACCTTGGTGCAAAAGAAGATCCATTTGATGAAGAATATTTTAGTAATTTTGATGTAGGTTTCGATCTAGAAGAAGAAGGTTATAGAATTTTATCAAGTAAAATAATTGTTGAAGAGGTTGAAAGTGAAGACCATCAAATATCTCTTCAAGAAGTTAAACAAGTTGCTGATGATGCTCAAATAGGCGATACCGTCGTTTTAGATGTTACTCCCGAAAAAGAGGATTTTGGGAGAATGGCTGCCTCAACTACGAAGCAAGTCTTGGCTCAAAAGTTGAGAGACCAACAAAGGAAAATGATTCAGGAAGAATTCGCAGATTTAGAAGATCCTGTTTTAACTGCAAGAGTTATAAGATTTGAGAGACAGTCAGTAATTATGGGGGTTAGTTCAGGAATAGGCAGACCAGAAGTAGAGGCAGAACTGCCCAAGAGAGATCAATTGCCAAATGATAATTATAGAGCTAACGCTACATTCAAAGTTTTTTTAAAAGAAGTTAGTGAAGTAGCTAGAAAAGGTCCTCAACTTTTTGTGAGTAGAGCTAATGCTGGTCTAGTGGTTTATTTATTCGAAAATGAAGTCCCAGAAATTCAAGAAGGTACAGTAAAAATTGTTGCCGTTTCAAGAGAAGCAAATCCTCCTTCAAGAGCTGTTGGCCCAAGGACTAAAGTCGCCGTAGATAGTATTGAAAGAGAAGTTGATCCAGTCGGAGCTTGTATTGGAGCAAGAGGAGCAAGAATTCAACAAGTAGTTAATGAATTAAGGGGAGAAAAAATAGATGTTATAAAGTGGTCATCTGACCCTGTTCAGTACATTCTAAATTCTTTGAGTCCAGCTAAAGTTGACCTTGTCAGACTTGTTGATCCAGAAGGACAACATGCTCATGTTTTAGTTCCTCCTGATCAATTAAGTCTTGCCATAGGAAGAGAAGGTCAAAATGTTCGTCTTGCTGCTAGGTTAACGGGCTGGAAAATAGACGTTAAAAACTCCCATGAATATGATCAGGAGGCAGAAGATACTGCAGTAGCAGAATTAATTGTTCAAAGGGAGGAAGAAGATAATCTTCAAAGAGAAGCTGAACAGAGATTGGAGGCTGAGCAAGCAGAAAGAGCTGCAGAAGATGCAAGACTAAGGGAACTTTACCCTTTACCTGAAGATGATGATGAATATGGAGATGAACAATACGACGAAGAAACTCTTTCAGAAAACGACCAAATAGAAAACCTGAAACAAGACGAAGTATTATCTAAAGAGGAGAACCCACGGTGATACAGAAATCTCCTGTTATGCGTAAGTGCATTTCCTGCAGGACAACTTTTGATAGAAATAATCTGTTGAAGATTACTAAGGATCATAAGTTAGGAATAATGCTTAACCAAGGAATGGGTCGTTCTGCTTACATTTGTAAATCAAAAAAGTGTTACACAGATTCTAAACTTAAAAAAAAGCTTCAAAAAGCTTTAAAAGGCATTTTAAATCCTAATTTTTTTGATATCTTTGAAAGGGAAATTGCAAACTATAAATAACTATCCCAAAAGGGCATATAATTAAAATTACATTCTCTTAAAATTCTAAAAAAGGGTAAAATCTAGATTAAATGACTATCAGCGATAAAATCAGGGTTTATGAACTTTCCAGAGATCTAAAACTGGAAAATAAAGATATATTGGATGCTGCACAAAAACTCTCCATAACAGTTAAAAGTCACAGCAGTTCAATAAGTTTAGATGATGCAAAAAAAATAAAAAATCTTATAAATAACAAAAATCAAAGTAATAAAATTCTATCTGTAAGTAATGCTACAAATAAAGCAAAAAGTGAAACCCAAAAAAATAATTCTAATCAAAACAAAAATAGTAAAGCTTTTTCTAATACCTTGCATGCAGAGAAGTCATCAAAAGAAGGTTTAAATAAAAAACCCCTTTTAATTAAGCCTATTAATAAACAAGAAAATTCACTAGTAAGTTCAAACAAAAAAGATCTAAATAAACTTAAAAATCCAAATCCCCCTACGATTGTTTCTAACCTTAAATCTCAAGCGCATTCAAAAACTCAAAATAAAACTAGTAATTCAACAAAAACAACTCCAAATCTAAAAGATAGAAAAGATCCAAGAGTTGTACAAGACAAAAATCATTTAAAAAATTCTTCACTATCTCCCACAAAAACTACTGCAAGACCTCCTATTCAACTAATCGAAAAACCAAAAAATTTGGCAAATTCCAATAGGAATATTAACCCAAACAAAATAAATAACTCAGTAAATCAAAGGGCTCAACTCTCAAATAGAATTGATAATAATAATTTTCCTAAAAAGAATTTAAATAGTCCCAATATAAAAAACACACCTGAACTAGTAGGCGCCCCGATTAGAAAAGAAGATCCTAAAATTAATTCAAATAGATCAAATTCTAATAGCAGGCAACCCTCATCTAATACACAAATTTCTGCAAATAGGCCTGGTATGCCTAACAGACAAGCAAATTCCAATAGACCAAGCCGTCAAAATGTGCCAAACAGGTCAGGTGCTCCTAACAGACCAGGCAGCCCTTATAGAGATAGCACTCCAAACAGAATAGGGGAACAGAATAGACAAGGAGTTTCAAACAGACAAGCCGGCACTTTTAGGCCAGGTGCTCCTAATAGAACAGGTGCTAATAGACCAGGTGCACCTTATAGAACTGGGGGGCAGAATAGGCAGGGTGTTCTAAATAAACAAGGTGGGACCTATAGACAGGGAGATTTCAACAAGGGCGGTTCAAAATTTAGTAATCAAAATCCTTCCGGAATAAGAAAGCCAGTAGCACCTAATGAGCTGATGCAGCTACAAAAAACTAATGCATCAAATAAAGAACAACCCAATAACCCTAATGTAAACAAACAAAAACTCGAGAAGTCCAATCAGAAGGCGAAAGCTCCTATTAGTCGTTTAAATGCATCTCCTACGGCCAAGAAACCACCTCATAGAACATTCGCAAGCAACTCTAAGAAGCCTGGGAGATCAGATTGGGATGATAGTGCCAAGCTAGAAGCATTAAGAAATAAAAACCCACAGAAACAAAGACAAAAGGTCCATATTATTGGAGAAAATGATGATTCATTAACCTCTGAGACTAGCGGCTACTCAGGAGAGAAGGTTTCAATACTGTCAGCTAGTTTAGCTCGTCCAAAAAAAGAAAAGTCTGAAGAGATCAAATCACAAAAAGCTTTAAGACAATTCAAGAAAAAGAAAAAAGAGACTACTAGGCAAAGACAAAAGAGAAGAGCTATGGAACTAAGAGCAGCGAAAGATGCAAAACAAGTAAGGCCAGAGATGATAATAATACCCGAAGGTAATTTAACAGTACAAGAATTAGCAGATAAGCTTTGTCTTGAAAGTTCTGAAATAATCAAATCTCTTTTCTTTAAGGGGATTACAGCTACAGTTACTCAATCACTTGACTTGGCAACTATTGAAACAGTGGCTGAGGAATTTGGAGTGCCTGTTTTACAAGATGATGTTGAAGAGGCTGCAAAGAAAACAGTAGACATGATTGAAACCGATGATATTGAAAGTCTAATCAAAAGACCTCCAGTTATTACAGTAATGGGTCATGTTGACCATGGTAAAACAAGTCTTTTAGATTCCATAAGAGAATCCAGAGTAGCCTCTGGAGAAGCAGGTGGAATAACTCAACATATCGGGGCTTATCAAGTTGAATTTGAGCACGAATCAAAAAAGAAAAAGCTAACTTTTCTCGACACTCCAGGTCATGAAGCATTTACTGCCATGCGTGCAAGGGGTACAAAAGTTACTGACGTAGCAGTACTTGTTGTAGCGGCTGATGATGGTTGCAGACCTCAAACACTTGAAGCTATTAGTCACGCAAGAGCAGCAAAAGTACCAATAGTGGTAGCTATAAATAAAATTGATAAAGAAGGTGCCTCTCCAGATAGAGTTAAACAGGAATTATCAGAAAAAGATCTAATTGCAGAAGACTGGGGTGGGGACGTAGTTATGGTCCCAGTCAGTGCAATCAAAAAACAAAATATTGATAAATTACTCGAGATGATTCTGTTGGTTTCTGAAGTTGAAGATCTCCAAGCAAATCCAGAAAGATTGGCTAAAGGGACAGTCATTGAAGCCCATTTAGATAAAGCCAAAGGTCCTGTTGCAACTTTATTAGTACAAAATGGCACATTAAAAGCTGGGGATGTTTTAGCAGCAGGTTCAGTCCTTGGGAAAGTTAGAGCAATGGTTGATGAGCATGGTAATAGAATTAAGGAGGCTGGGCCTTCATGTCCAGTTGAGGCACTTGGATTTAGTGAAGTCCCAACTGCAGGCGATGAATTTGAAGTTTATCCTGACGAGAAATCTGCTAGAGCAATTGTTGGAGATAGAGCGACTGATGCAAGAGCAACAAAATTAGCCCAGCAAATGGCATCTAGAAGAGTAAGCTTATCATCTTTATCTACTCAAGCAAATGATGGAGAACTCAAAGAATTAAATCTAATTCTTAAAGCAGATGTCCAAGGTAGTGTAGAAGCCATATTAGGTTCATTAGAGCAATTACCAAAGAATGAAGTTCAAGTCAGAGTCCTACTCTCCGCACCTGGAGAAATAACTGAGACTGACATAGATCTTGCTGCTGCCTCTGGTTCAGTAATAATAGGCTTCAACACATCATTAGCCTCTGGAGCCAAAAGAGCGGCCGACGCAAATGATGTTGATATACGAGAGTATGAAGTCATTTATAAACTTCTAGAAGATATTCAATCTGCTATGGAAGGATTACTTGAACCTGATTTGGTTGAGGAATCTTTAGGTCAAGCTGAAGTAAGAGCAACATTTGCGGTTGGGAAAGGAGCAATTGCTGGATGCTACATACAAAGTGGTAAGCTCCAAAGAAATTGTTCTTTAAGAGTACTTAGATCCGATAAAGTAATATTTGAAGGTAATTTAGATTCTCTAAAAAGATCGAAAGATGATGTAAAAGAAGTTAATACTGGTTTCGAATGTGGAGTTGGATGTGATAAGTTCTCAACTTGGAGTGAAGGAGATATCATTTCGGCATTCAAATTTGTAACAAAAAAAAGGACTCTAAATAAATAAAAACTTAATCTTCCTTATTTCTATCGAGGAAAAATAAGATAGGAAATAATGCACAAGCTCCTAGTTGTATTAAAAGATTATTTTGCTGTATTTCATTTCCACCAGCAATTTTAGAAACCATTATTAGAAGACCTAAAAAAGCTGAACCAGAGAAGGCGATCCATAATATTCTCCTTAAACCTTTGAATGGAGCTTGAGTCTCCTTTAGTAACTTTTTTTTTAATTCAGGGTCAATTTTTGACATTAATTCTTTAAAATATAAGATTAAGTCTATATGAAAAAACTAAAATTTAATATCGCCGATATAGTCAGTGGAACTGCAACTGTTTCGTAAACATTAGGTCATTTGTTCAGTTCAAATTATCGATATTTATCTAAAATAAGACAAACTTTTATATGTGGAAAATTAATTTCAAATTATTTTTAAAATTACTTATATTTTTTCCATTAATTTTCTACTTTGGTAAAAGAAGTTACTTAGCTTATGATGAGGGATTCTATGCTTTACAAGCTAGATGGGTATTGGAAAAAGGAAATTGGACAATTCCATTATGGTGGGGAGATTTTAATTTAGATAGAACAATAGGTATACAATTTCTAATTGCCAAATCACAAGAAATATTTGGGGAAAATTTATTCGCAGCCTATTTACCAACAACTATTTCATCAATAGTGATGTTAATAATAACCTATAAATTACATGAAGAATTAATAGGTAAAAAGTTTGCAATCGCATCACCACTTATTCTTTCAACAACTTTTTTGTGGTTTGATTATTCTCACTTAGCTACTCAAGATTTAATATATAGTTGTTTAGTGACTATTGGAATATTTTCCATTGTAAAAACAAATAGTAAAAAAGAATTAGTTTACATATCTCTTTTTGGAATTTGGATAGGTTTAGCTTTTATGATGAAGACTTTTCTAGTAGCGGTACCAATTACATCATTATTACCCTATCTGATTAAAAAAAAATATATTTTTACTTCAAAATATTTTTGGCTTGGATTAATAATTGGTTTTACTCCATTCATTGTATGGTCAACATCTATAAATACATTTCTTGATAAAAATATTATTTTTCACCTTTTAGATAAATTTAATAATTTATCTAAAGAAAATACTTTTACAAATCCTTTTTACTATTATTTGTGGAACATACCAGTAACTTTTCTTCCATGGAGCATATTTTCCATTATTGGATTAGTTCATGGTTTAAAAAGCAAACATTCACAAGGTTTTATTTTATTTTACTTCCCCTTAATTCTAATAATTTTGATAAGTAGTTTTTCTACAAAAACGCCATACTATCCTTTACAAATCTCTTCTATACTATCCTTAAATGCATTTATAGGTATCAATTATTTAATAGAAGAAAAAAGATTTAAATTTCTATTTATTTTTATATCATCAAGAGTAATTCCATTATTTGTGGTAACGATAATTTTTATATATTTCCTCTTTCTCAAAGCTACGATCAATTTTAATCTCAGAGAAAATACATTTTTAATAAGTGGATTAATACTATTTGCATTGGCTTGGAGTTTTATCAAAAAAACTCAAAACTCCTCAAAAATGATTTCTATATTAATTATTGGACCCTATTTAATGACATCCTGTTTTTTGCAATCAGGTCTTTTTACAGACCGATCAAGAGAAATAAGAGAAACTATGGAGAATATCTCTTCTTTGAAAACATTCAATAATCGAATAATTAAAGTTGATAAAAGCAGCATTATAAATGCTACAACACACTCAAAAATTATAAGAATTGCTCTATTAACCCCTAATTTAGGCGAAGGGATCGATAACATCAAAAGTTTAAAATCCTCAGAAATAGCTTGGTCCATCTTTCCAAAAGAAGATCAAAAAAAAGATAACTCCATTAAAATTATTTATGAAAATGAAGTTATATTTCCTTGGAAATTAATCAAAAAAATCTAATAGGTTAATATTAATTACGGTTAAATTTTTAAAAAATGAACTCAGTAAATACTTGGAATTTAACAAACAATAAACTCCACCAATTATTTAAAGATGATAAAGAATTTATTTCTCTTAAAGTAAGAGGCAATACTTGGGAACCAATTACAAGATGGCTTAGATTAGATTCCAGAATATTTAGGGGAACAACAAATACAGCAAGAATTACTTTATGTGATGTTGAATCATTAGCAGAAATCTATAATTACAAATCTATCAGATGGAGAGCAAAAAAATTAACTCCAATACAAACCAAATTAGTTCCCCAGTCTATAAAAAATACTTTGCGAAAGTTACCAATAATTAAGCACCTTGCATTTGAAATAGAAATCACATTTTATAAATATTATGAAACTTTAAATGATCATATGATTTCAATACTTATCCCTGCAAGAAATGAAGAAGGTAATAGAGAACTTTTAATCAAAGCCTTAAATAAATTTAAAAAAATACCAAATAAAATCGAAATCATATTTGTAGAGGGAAATAGTAAAGATAATACTTTTCAAATGTTGGAAGATCTTACTAAAGACTTCTCAAAAAACTTTAAAATATCCCTTTTAAAACAAACTTCGAAGGGAAAGAAAAACGCAGTTGTTGAAGGATTTA
Source organism: Prochlorococcus sp. AG-686-J21 (assembly GCA_003210285.1). Taxonomy (GTDB): domain Bacteria; phylum Cyanobacteriota; class Cyanobacteriia; order PCC-6307; family Cyanobiaceae; genus Prochlorococcus_A. The sequence continues at coordinate 57,666 of QCVS01000005.1, read as the reverse complement.
ATATATCAACTGGAGATACTCTAGCAATTATTGATTCTGACTTAACCGTAGATATTGACGATAGTATTGATGCCATAATGGAATCCACAAAAAATGAAAATATACTAATAAATTGCTCTAGGACAACTTTCCCAATGGAAAAAGATGCCATGAGATGGGCAAATTATATTGGCAATAGATGTTTTGCAATATTTTTATCAATTTTAATTAACAAACCTATATCTGATTCGCTGTGTGGAACAAAAGTTTTCTCAAGGAAGTTTTTTAATTTGATGAAAAAAAATGGTAGTTGGGAATCAAAGTCAGATCCTTTTGGCGATTTTACAATAATCTTTGAAGCGGCCAATAATAATATTAAAATTTTAAATTACCCTGTCAGATATTATGCAAGGCGGTCTGGAGCACCAAATATATCAAGATGGATAGATGGTATTAAACTTCTAAATGTTTGTTGGAAATATATGATTTCAGACATCTAACGAAAAAAGAGTTAAATTGTTTCAGAATTAAATTTAAAAAAATCACCGAAAGGGTAATAAAATAGCTAGATTCTTAAAGCGAGATCAATTTCAAAGTCTCTTTAATGGAATTTAACTTTCCTTTAGAAAAAATAACTAAAGAGTCCAATAGAGAATCTTTTAGAAAAGTTCTCATTGTTAGACTTCCATGCAATCCAATATTTCCTATAGGTCCTATATATTTAGCAGATCATATACATAAATGTTTCCCAGATATAGAACAACAATTCATAGATTTAGCGATAGTACCTCTGAATAACGTTTCTAAATACCTAAAAAGAAAAATCGATCAATTCAGACCTCATTTAATCGTTTATTCTTGGAGAGACATACAAATCTATGCACCAGTTGACGGAAGAAGCGGCAACCCTTTGCAGAACTCATTTGAAGTTTTCTACTCTAACAATATCCTAAAAAAGATTAGAGGTGCTTGGGGAGGTCTAAAATTAATAACATCACATTATGAAGAAATAAATAGAAATACATCCTTAGTCAAGACGGGTCTCAAAAGAGCTCAAAAATATAATAAATCTGTAAAAGTGATTTTAGGGGGAGGGGCTGTAAGCGTTTTCTACGAGCAACTAGGAAATTTATTACCCAAAGGTACAATAATTTCTGTTGGGGAAGGTGAGAACCTTATCGAAAAAGTTATTAATGGTAATTCGATTGCCGAAGAAAGATGTTATCTTGCTGGTCAAAAACCTAGAAACAGATTAATACATGAACAGCCATCCGGAACAATTAAAACAGCTTGTAACTACAAATATATCAAATCTATTTGGGCTGAATTTGATTGGTATATAGAAGGTGGTGATTATTATGTAGGAGTTCAAACCAAAAGAGGTTGTCCGCATAATTGTTGTTTTTGCGTTTATGGAGTTGTTGAGGGTAAAAAAGTTCGAGTTAATCCCGTAGATGAAATTATTGAAGAAATGAGACAACTTTATGAAATGGGCGTTAGAGGTTTTTGGTTTACTGATGCTCAATTCATTCCATCAAAGAAACACATTCATGATGCGAAATTACTTCTTCAAGCTATAAAAGACCAAGGTTGGAAAGATATTAAGTGGGCGGCATATATTAGGGCCGACAATATTGATCGCGATTTAGCTCAATTAATGGTTGATACAGGAATGAGCTATTTTGAGATAGGGATTACATCAGGTTCTCAGGAACTTGTTAGAAAAATGAAACTAGCATATAACCTTAAAACTGTACTTGAGAATTGCAGAATGCTTGTAGAGGCAGGATTTAAAAATCATGTATCAGTAAATTACTCATTTAATGTTTTTGATGAAACTCCTAATACAATTAAACAAACTATTGCTTATCATAGAGAGTTAGAAAATATCTTTGGGCAAGGTTTAGTAGACCCAGCCATATTTTTTATAGGTTTACAACCACATACTCTTTTAGAGAAGTACGCTTTAGAAAATAATATATTAAAACCTAATTATAATCCGATGAGTATGATGCCTTGGACAGCAAGAAAACTTTTATGGAATCCTGGTCCTCTTGGTAAAAAGCTGGGAGAGGTATGTTTAGAAGCTTTTGATAATAAAGATGATGAATTTGGAAAAACAGTTATTAATATTTTAGAAAGAAATTATGGTAAAGCATCCTTAGATGATTCTCTAAAAGTTCGTAAATTAGCAGATAGGAAGCTTACCGCAGCAAAAGCTTAAAAGAATTTAAAATAAATTTATTACTAAAAGGATAATTAATCTTCTTTTTCAATTGAACTTGAGATCCCTTTTGATTTCAATGATTCTGAATAAAATTCAGCGGGCTCTAAATCACATACGATAACTAAACCAACACCAGTATTATGAGCCTCAAGCATAATACTAATAGCATCTTGCTCGCTTAATTGTGGTACTACTTCTCTAAGTGCATTAGTCACATACTCCATTGAATTAACTGGATCATTGTGAAGTAAGACTTTATATTTTGGTGATTTATTTTTTAACGCAGATGATTTTTTCTCTAACACTACTGCGTTATTATTTCCCCCTTTTTCTAACTTTATATTTAACATTACCTTTTGATTGTAATTACAAGAAATTTCATTGATCATTATATATTAATTATTCGTTCCATTGCATTAATAACATTCAATCTCGAGTTAAAGGCAGATAATCGAAAATAGCCCTCTCCTGCTAATCCAAATCCACTTCCAGGTGTGCCCACGACATCAGCTTTTTCAAGTAAATAATCAAAAAAGTCCCAAGAAGTCATACTAGGTGGTACTTTGATCCATACATATGGGGCATTGTCACCCCCATAAACTGTAAAATCTGCACTTCTAAGCTTATTTTGCATAATCTTTGCATTTTCCATATAAAAACTTATTAAAGAATTAACCTCTTTTTTACCTTGCGAAGAATATACCGCCTCAGCTCCTCTTTGTACGATATAGCTTACACCGTTAAATTTAGTACATTGACGCCTATTCCATAATGACCATAAATCAATTTTGTCACCTTTTGAATTTTGTCCTAATAGATTTTTTGGTATTACTGTATAAGCACATCTAACACCGGTAAATCCTGCATTTTTTGAGAAAGATCTAAATTCGATAGCACAATTTTTTGCCCCCTCAATCTCGTATATTGAATGAGGAATATCTTTATCTTGAATAAAAGCTTCATAAGCTGCATCGAAAAGAATCAAAGATTTATTTTCAATAGCGTAGTCAACCCATTTTTTTAATTCTTGTTTTGTAATTGTTGCCCCAGTTGGATTATTAGGAAAACAAAGATAAATAATATCAACCTTATTTTTTGGGATTTCAGGGTGAAAATTATTATCTTCATTGATCGCTAAGTATACTAATCCTAGATAAGTGCCATTTTGAAGTGTTTCACCAGTTCTCCCAGTCATCACATTAGTATCGACATAAACAGGATAAACAGGATCAGTAACGGCAATTAAATTCTCATCCCCAAGAATATCTAAAATATTGCTGCTATCGCATTTTGAACCATCAGAAACAAATATTTCTTCAGGAGAAATATGACACCCTCTTGAAATAAAATCATTTACAGAAATTTTTTCCCTAAGCCATCCATACCCTTGCTCTGGGCCATAACCTTTAAATCCGTTATTTGTTCCCATTTCATTTAATGCTTCTCTCATAGCATTAATGCAAGCTTTAGGAAGTGGCTCGGTTACATCCCCTATTCCAAGCTTAATGAGTTTCGAACTGCTATTAGCTTGAGTATAATGACTAACTCTTTTAGAAATTTCAGGGAATAGATATCCTGCTTTGAGTTTTAAATAATTTTCGTTTACTTTAACCACTTTATAAAATTTGAAAACTTAACCTACATAAGAATAATGGATCAATGTACTTAAGCGGGAATTAGATGTTAATATAGAAGTGGTTATGATTTAATTAAAGAAATAATCATAGCTATTTAATAAATTTCAAATCGTTTGAAAGTCGTCTAAAACTTAAACACTTAGCAAGTTAAACCGCTACTAATTATTTTAAAAAATCTAATAAATTTAGCTATCAAGAAATTGCTGGTGAATAATTAAATATATAATTATTTACTTTTTATCGATTTTCAAAAACTCAAAACATACTTTAAAAAATTTTATGTCTCAGCAAATTGTAATAGCTGAGCAGGCGCGTATTGCAGCACTACTCACAGATGATCAGGTTGATGAATTAATCGTCGCACAAGGTCAATATCAAATCGGGGATATTTTTTTAGGAACTGTTGAAAATGTCCTGCCAGGAATTGATGCTGCCTTTATAGATATTGGAGAAAGTGAAAAAAACGGCTTTATTCATGTATCAGATCTAGGACCATTGAGATTAAAAAAAGGTGTTGTAGGAATTACTGAACTTCTTGAACCAAGACAAAAAGTTCTCGTACAAGTAATGAAAGAACCTACTGGAAATAAAGGGCCTAGACTTACAGGGAATATCTCATTACCTGGTAAATATTTAATACTGCAACCATACGGACAAGGAGTCAATATTTCTAGAAAGGTAAATACTGAGACTGAAAGAAGTCGTTTAAGAGCTCTTGGAGTTTTAATTAAACCTCCCACCACAGGATTATTATTTCGAACTGAAGCCGAACATATCAAAGAAGAATTACTTATTGAAGATTTAGAAAATTTAATTCAACAATGGGATCAAGTTTTAAAAAATTCGGAGAGTACTCATCCACCAAATTTAATAAGTAGAGATGAAGATTTTTCATTGAAAATTTTAAGAGATTGCATCAAATCATCAACTAATAAAATTGTAATTGATAATAAAATCGCTCTCGAAAAAGCAAAAGACTTTTTAGTTAATAATGACTCTAATGTAGATCTTGTTTTTCATAATAATGAAATAAATGAACATATTTTAGAAAAATACCAAATTAATAAAACTATTCAAAAGGCGCTTCAGCCTAGAGTAGATTTACCTTCAGGAGGATACATAATTATTGAACCTACTGAAGCATTGACAGTAATTGACGTTAATTCTGGATCTTTCACAAGATCAGCTAATTCAAGACAAACTGTTTTATGGACGAACTGTGAAGCAGCTATAGAAATTTCTAGGCAAATGAAATTAAGAAATATTGGGGGAGTTTTAGTAATAGATTTTATAGATATGGAATCTCGAAGAGATCAATTTCAGTTACTTGAACATTTCACCTTAGCTATTAAAGATGATTCAGCAAGACCACAGATAGCTCAATTAACTGAGTTAGGTTTAGTTGAATTAACAAGAAAAAGGCAAGGTCAAAATATATATGAATTATTTGGCAATAAATGTAAATTTTGCAATGGATTAGGGCATATAGAAAATCTACCAAATTATAAAAATAATATTTTAAAAACGAATCAAACTACAAAGAAATCTAATAAATTAAATAATACAAAGCTTCCAGATTTAGCCCCCATTCAAGTAGTTGAAAATCAGGAAAAGATAATTAAGGATGATTTAACAAAAACCAAATTTTTTAATAAAGAGGATGACTATTCCAATAAAAGGGAAAATGATAATGAAGTACTTATTACAAATAATCGCAGAGAAAAGAAAGTAATAACTGTTGAGCTCAGTAGTGATGAAAAAATTGTTTATAGCCAATTAGGTATTAATCCATTAATTAAATTAGGAAAAGAATATCTAAGTAGTAATCAAGTAGTACGTTTAGAAGATATTAATAACAAAGAAAAACAAATAACTTCTGAGCATAATGAAAAATCAAATAATAAAGCTTCAAGTAAGAAAGCAAATCAAAAAACCTTAAATTCTTATTCAAAAGGAGAGGTTGAAGTAGATGACCCTAAAGAAGTCAGTCCCGGAAATAAATTACCGAAAATAACAGATGATAACCAAGAAATAGAAATAACAGATGAAATTGATAATTCAAGAAGGAAAAGAAGAAGATCATCTGCAATTATTGAATAAAGTTTCTGAGATAGGTATTGATGAAGTAGGTCGTGGTTCAGTTTTTGGACCTGTTTTTTCTGCTGTTATAGTTCTTACTGAAAAAGATGGATTAACTCTCAAGAGATTGGGAGTAAATGATAGTAAAAAATTAACTCCAAAAAAAAGAAAAGATATTTTTCCTAAAATTATTGAATTATCATCAGATTACGGATTAGGGCAGTCTTCAGTAAAAGAAATAGATTTGTTGGGGATAAGATATGCAACAGAACTTTCAATGATTAGAGCAGTTAAAAAGTTAAAACTTATGCCATCTGAACTAATAATTGATGGTCCCTTATCATTAAGACTTTGGGAAGGTAATCAAAGAAATATAATTTCGGGTGATTCTAAATTTATTTCAATTGCTGCTGCAAGCATAATTGCTAAAGTAACGCGTGACTCTTTGATGGAAAGATTAGAAAGCAAATATCCTGGATATTTCATATTTAAAAATAAAGGATATGGCACTAAACAACATTTTTCAAGTCTTAAAGAAAATGGACTAACGAATCTCCATAGAAAAAGTTTCTTGAATAAGTTAAATCTGATTTAATTCACACCAATTTAAAAAATCTTTTATTAATTGTTGTTGAACTCTAGATTTTATTCCTAATAAAATTCCATTCAATACTGAATGACCTGTAGATTCCAAAATTTTCTTTGGCAAAAGTTTCAAAAGAGGAGGTTGACTTACTGAAACTCCAAGTAGGGCCTCACCTTCTAACCCAAAATTAGTTGCCTCCAAATTTGCTTTCAAAATTAAATTAAAATCTTCAACTATACCTAAACCATCTAACTTACTATCAAGTGCGCTCATTTTTAAAACGCCCTCATTATTCTCAACTGCAATTGATACAACAGGATTAACATCTAATTGAAAAACCTTGAAACTTGTTACAGTATATTTATACATTCCTTTCCCTTCAGATTCTAATTTATTGGGGTCTAGCATTGCTCCAACAACTCTTTCTTCCTCCAAAAGATATTTAGAAAGATATTCTTTATTTCTAGTAACAGAAAGCTTAAGTTTCTGTTTAGCATCAAAAGCTAAAAGCATTTTCTATATACCTCCAATGCTTATTTGATCTCTTTTTTTCTTACAATTAATCATGAGCAAACAAGTTGCATATTTAGGCCCTAAAGGGACATACGCTGAAAAAGCAGCTCATATTTTATCAAAGCTTGCTAATTTTAAGTCACCTTTATTTGTACCATGTAACGGGCTATATTCTGTTATTAAATCAATAGCCTACAACAATTGTGATGCAGCAATAGTACCAATTGAGAACTCTGTTGAAGGAGGAGTAACAACGACTTTAGATGCACTTTGGAAATTTTCTGATATTAATATAAACAAAGCAATTGTTTTACCAATAAAACATGCATTAATTAGTGATGGCAAGATTTCAGAGATATCTGAGGTATTATCTCATCCACAAGCTTTAGCTCAATGCTCAGAATGGTTATCTGAGAACCTGCCAGAAGCTATTACTTTATCAACTAATTCAACTTCAGAAGCTGTGAATATGGTAAAAGGGAGTTCATTTAGAGCAGCTATTGGATCGAAATCTCTTATTGAAATGCAAGGACTTAAAGAATTAGCTTTTCCTATTAATGATGTTCCAGGTAACTGTACAAGATTTGTTTTGTTGAGTAAAGAATACATTGTAGATAGATCCAATATTGCCAGTTTTGCCTTCTCATTACTCTCAAACAATCCTGGCACTTTACTAGAAGCTTTAAATTTTATTGCAGAATTTGGGTTCAATATGAGCAAAATAGAATCTAGACCTTCAAAGAGAGAACTAGGAGAATATATAATCTATGTTGATGTTGAAATAAATAGTGAGACTAATATTGAAGCCTTTAATAAATTGAAGAAAAAACTAAAACCTTTATGTGAACATTTAGTCGATTTCGGTTGTTATTTATCAGAAAAGATTAATTTAGATTAATTAACCTCTACATTTATAAACTCCAAATTCCATTAAACCTTTTTTAAAGGCCCAATCCATTAATAATATTGTAGGTATTTCTCTTATTGACTTTATGATAGCTCCTGGGCCAAGGGACAAAATTGCATTAGGTCTTCTCATTCCTTCAAATATCGAATCAAACCAAGATGGATTTGTAAAAGAATTCCAGTTTTCAGAGGTAACCTGACCTGAACTATTTTTGTTATCGATAAGAATACTACTAAAGTCATTGATACTCATAAATTTAGGATGTACCCACTGTTCAAGTAATTGTTTTAAAATTATTTTTTCAAGCATGGATGGGGGTTGCGTTTGTAAATCTCTTGAATTCCAATCAGCTAAAGCTAAATATCCTCCAGGTCTTAAAATTCTTAGCATTTGATCTGCAAATTTAGTTTTGTTATTCATATGGGCTCCTGCCTCAACACTCCAAACACCATCAAAGGTCCCCTCTTCAAATCTTAAATCCAAAGCATCCATAACTTTAAAGTTACATGTACATTGATAAGGAGTAAGTTCTTTAGCTCTTTTTACTTGAGCTGGACTAATAGTTATTCCAGTAACATTAAATCCATAATAATTAGCGAGAATCCTAGAACTTCCACCTATTCCACAACCTACGTCTAGAACCCTAGAACCTCTGGGCAATTTATCTAAACCACTCCAACTTACTAACTCATGAACAAATTGCACTTTAGCTTCTCTAAAGTCAATATTTTTATTTGGAGGATAGAAACCTAAATGTATATGCTCTCCCCATAATCTTTCTAGTAATTTATCCTGAGTCCATGAATCATAAGCTGAAGCTACAGTTCCCGAAGAAATATATTTTCTAGTATTAATTCTCCAAAGTATTAAAGAGGAAAATAATAAAGTTAATATTAAAAAAAGAGAAGATATCAAAAATATAGACATTTAGTTTTCTTTGATATCAGGAAAGCTTTCTTTTAAAGCAGTTCTAGCTGCTAATTGTTTTCTAGTATGATCTAACATTTCAAACTCTCTTTGTAAACGAGTATGTGTATTCCTCTCTTCTAATAGTTTTTGCTGTTCTTCAGCTACTGGCCCTCCCAAATGAGCGCCGATCCAAAAAGAAAGTTCCATAGGGTTTTCAGGTAACTTATCAGGAAGGACTTTTTGAGAATTAGTTAGTTTACTAGTTAATTTCACAACATCATTTAATGCTTCAGTAACTGAATCTCTTAAAAGGTCTAAGCTTTGAAAACTATCAATATTTTCATCAGTGATCCAACTTACCATTGCTGAGCAAAAGGGAGTTGATCGCACAATTTCAAGAACTTGAAATCTTTGCTGTCCCAATGTAATTATATTACTTCTACCATCTTCGGCCGTTTGATGTTTAATTATCTGGGCACAACAGCCAACGTTAGCCATACTCTTTTTGTTCGGATCCCATTTAATTACTCCAAACATTGAATCTGATTCGAGTACAGATTTAAGCATAATTCTATATCTCGACTCAAAAATATGTAGTGGCAGTACTTCTTGAGGGAAAAGAACAACTTCTGGGAGAGGGAATAATGGTAATTCCCTTACTGACAGCTCTCCCATTTAAACCTCAAATTGTTTATCTTATTTTAATGAATTAAAGTTCTATTCGGGATTTATTATAATTTGACTTCTATATCTACACCACTAGGAAGATCCAATTTCATTAAAGCATCTATTGTTTTAGCAGAAGGACTATAAATATCAATTATTCTTCTGTGAGTTCTGGTCTCAAAATGTTCTCTAGAATCCTTATCTACATGAGGAGATCTTAAAACACAATAAATTTTTCTCTTAGTTGGTAATGGAATAGGTCCGATAGCAGAAGCGGCAGTTGTATCAGCAGTTTGAATTATTTTGTCACAAGACAAATCAAGCATTCTTCTATCAAAGGCTTTCAATCTGATGCGTATTTTTTGTTGAGTAAGTGAAGCTGTCATAAGTTTAAATTAATCTCTTAGTAGAAGGGTTATTGATAATCAATAACCCATAACTTTTTATTTAACTATTTTAGATTATCAAAGGTTAACTTCGTAAAATTAAAAAAATTATTCAATAATTTTAGAAACAACACCAGCTCCAATAGTACGGCCACCTTCGCGAATAGCAAAGCGCATACCTTGTTCAATAGCAACTGGACAAATTAATTCACCAGTCATTTTAATCCTATCGCCTGGCATTACCATTTCCACATTGGCACCATCATCAGACGTAAATGCTGTGATTTGTCCAGTTACATCTGTAGTTCTTATATAAAATTGTGGTCTATAACCAGCAAAGAATGGAGTATGTCTTCCACCCTCTTCTTTCTTAAGAACATAAACTTCTCCTTCAAATTTTGTATGAGGAGTAATCGAACCTTTTTTAACAAGAACCATGCCTCGTTCAATATCTTCTTTCTGAACACCACGTAAAAGTAGTCCAACATTATCTCCCGCCATACCTTCATCAAGAAGTTTACGGAACATTTCAACACCCGTGACAGTAGTCAATCTTGTATCTCTTATTCCAACTATTTCAACTTCTTCGCCAACTTTGACTTTTCCTCTCTCTATTCTTCCAGTAGCAACTGTTCCTCTACCCGTGATAGAAAATACATCTTCAATTGCCATCAAAAATGGCTTATCAATTTCTCTCTCAGGTTCAGGAATACTAGCGTCAACAGCAGTCATTAATTCTTCAATTTTAGATTCCCAAGTAGAATCTCCTTCCAAAGCTTTTAGACCTGAAACTTGAACGATGGGTATATCATCTCCTGGAAAATCATAACTATCAAGAAGTTCTCTGATTTCCATTTCAACAAGTTCAATGATTTCTTCATCATCTACCATGTCACATTTATTCAATGCCACAACTAAAGCAGGAACTCCAACTTGTTTTGCTAAAAGAATATGCTCTTTTGTTTGAGCCATAGGGCCATCAGTAGCCGCACAAACTAAGATTGCACCATCCATTTGAGCAGCACCAGTAATCATGTTTTTCACATAATCAGCGTGACCAGGACAGTCAACGTGGGCATAATGTCTGCCATCTGTTTCGTATTCAACGTGTGCAGTATTAATTGTAATACCACGTTCTCTTTCTTCTGGAGCACCATCGATGTCTCCATAATCTTGAGCTTGTGCTTGACCTTTTTTAGCTAGAACATTAGTTATAGCAGCAGTCAGGGTTGTTTTTCCATGATCAACGTGGCCAATAGTACCTATGTTGACATGTGGTTTGTTCCTTTCGAACTTCTCGCGAGCCATTTGAATTAAAGAATCGAGGGTTAAAGAGTGTTTAGTTTAGAGATCAGGAGTTGCCCTGATTCTTGGAAATGATAGCTTCAGCAACATTACGAGGAACTTCCTCATAATTTGCGAACTCCATTGAGAATATACCCCGACCTTGAGTCATTGATCGGAGTTGAGTGGCATAACCGAACATTTCGGCTAAGGGCACTTTGGCCTGTACTTTAGACAACCCATCATCGACAGATTGTCCTTCGACTTGACCTCTCCTTGAAGAAAGATCACCAATTACAGATCCAAGAAAATCATCGGGACTTTCGACCTCGACTTTCATCATAGGCTCTAATAGGACAGGATTGCATTTTTTAACCCCATCTTTAAAAGCCATTGAACCTGCAATTTTGAAGGCCATTTCAGATGAGTCTACATCGTGGAACGAACCATCGACTAGTGTTACTTTTACATCAATCAGCGGATAACCGGCAAGAACCCCTGATTCACAGGTTTCTTTCATTCCATTTGAGGCTGGTCCTATATATTCTTTTGGGACTGTTCCGCCCACAATTTTGTTAACAAATTCAAAACCTTTACCGACTTCGGCAGGTTCCATTTCAATAACTACGTGTCCATATTGACCTTTACCTCCTGTTTGTCTTGCATATTTACCTTCACCCTTGGAACTTGATCTTATTGTCTCTCTGTAAGAAACCTGAGGGGCTCCTATATTTGCCTCAACTTTAAACTCTCTCAACATTCTGTCTACAAGTATTTCTAGATGTAGTTCCCCCATACCAGCTATAACAGTCTGATTCGTCTCTTGATCTGTACTTACCCTAAAAGTTGGGTCTTCTTCAGACAAGGCTTGTAAAGCTTTAGAAAGCTTTTCCATATCTCCTTTAGTTTTTGGTTCTACAGCAACTGAGATAACTGGTTCGGGGATAAATAAAGTTTCTAGAACTATTGGGTCATCTGTAGTACATAAGGTGTCGCCTGTTGTTGTATTCTTCAACCCCAAAACAGCACCTAAATCTCCTGCTCGTAATTCATCAACTTCTTCCCTTTCATCAGCTTTTAAGATAACTAACCTTGAGATCCTTTCTTTATTATCCTTAGTTGAATTCAAAACATAACTACCCTTAGAAAGCACTCCAGAATACATTCTTACAAAAGTTAGTTTCCCATAAGGATCGGACATAACTTTGAAAGCTAGTGCACTGAAAGGAGCATTATCATCCGCAGGTCTAAAATCTTCTTTACCATTTGGTAAAACACCTTGAATTGGTTTTACATCAATTGGAGCTGGTAAATAATCAACTACTGCATCTAGAACTAATTGAACTCCTTTATTTTTAAAGGCTGATCCACATAAAACAGGAACTAAACCATGATTGAGAACTCCATCTCTAATCCCTTTTTTTAACTGATCTTCAGATAATTCTCCCTTATCCAAAAATATTTCAATTAATTCTTCATCATTTTCTGCGACACTTTCCATTAATTTACTTCTCCATTTCAATGCCTCATCTTTCATGTCATCTGGTATTGGAGATTCTTCAATATCAGTTCCTAAATCATTTTTGTATAAATAAGCCTTATTACTTACTAAATCGATAATTCCTGAAAGATCACCTTCAGCTCCTATTGGAAGTTGAATAGGAAAAGCATTTGCTTTAAGACGATCTTTAATTTGTTCATTAACTTTTAAGAAGTCTGCTCCTGTTCTATCCATCTTATTGACGAAAACCATCCTAGGAACAGAGTATCTATCAGCTTGTCTCCAAACAGTCTCTGACTGTGGCTGAACTCCTCCTACCGCACAAAACACAGCTATAACTCCATCCAGAACTCTCATTGATCTTTCAACTTCAATTGTAAAATCAACGTGGCCAGGAGTATCAATAATATTAATTCTATGATCTTGCCAACTTGTTGATATCGCAGCAGCTGTGATAGTAATTCCTCTCTCTCTTTCTTGAGCCATCCAATCTGTTACTGCAGCACCATCATGTACTTCTCCGATTTTATGAACAACACCTGAATAAAAAAGTATTCTTTCAGTAGTAGTTGTTTTACCAGCGTCAATATGAGCGGCTATACCTATATTCCTGACTCGTTCAAGGGGAAAGTCGCGTTCCAATTTTAAAACTCCAAATAGAATGAATTGCTAAATAGCTACAGTTTATTTAATCAAATAAACTTTTTTTTAATAATAAACTAAATAAGGACCATTTTGGGTCGAAATTAGTATCTGTAGTGAGCAAAAGCCTTATTAGCTTCTGCCATTTTATGAGTATCTTCTCTCTTCTTTACTGCGCTGCCAGTTTCATTTGCTGCATCCATTAATTCACCCGCTAATTTTTGTGACATACTCTTTCCGTTTCTTCCTCTTGAAAAAGTAACAATCCATCTTAGTGCCATCGCAATTCCTCTTTCTTGACGAACTTCCTGAGGAACTTGATAAGTAGCCCCTCCAACCCTTCTGGCTCTCACTTCTACTAAAGGGGTTGCATTCTTTACAGCTGTTTCAAATAACTCCACAGCATTTCCCCCTGTTCTCTCACTGATTAGAGAGAAAGCATCTGATAATATTTTTTGTGCAGTAGATTTTTTACCATGTTTCATCAATCTAGAGATAAGCATTGAGGCGAGACGACTATTAAATTGAGGGTCTGGTAAAACCGGTCTTTTTACTGCTGCATTACGACGTGACATTTTAGAAAAGGATTGAGGTTAAAAAATTAATCATTTTTAGGAGCTTTAGCACCATATTTAGATCTGGATTGACGCCTATCTTTGACTCCTGCAGTATCTAAAGTTCCTCTTATTATATGGTATCTTACCCCCGGGAGATCTTTAACTCTTCCTCCCCTGAGCAGGACTACAGAGTGTTCTTGTAAATTATGTCCGATTCCAGGAATATATGCGGTGACTTCAAAACCTGAAGTTAATCTAACTCTGGCAACTTTTCTTAGGGCAGAATTAGGTTTCTTAGGAGTAGATGTATAAACCCTTGTACATACACCTCTTCTCTCTGGACAAGATTTCAGTGCAGGAGATTTTGTTTTTCTTGTCAGACGTTTTCTTTCTGATCCAATTAATTGGGAAATGGTCGGCATCTATATTTATAAATAAAAATACATATCTCATCATCATAACCTTTTACGAGGCATAACTAAAGTATTTTTTTATTTTGTTTGATTTATAAATTAATTTTAATTTGTTTAGTAATTCTTCATTATTTTTGCTTTGTATTTTGAAATTCATTTTTATAATAGTAATAAATTAATTTTCTTATATAGTTAAATAATCTATGCTAGAGAGTATCAAAAGAAGCAACGAGCCATATCAAGATAGTTACTCTCCCAATGGAATTATTGGAGAGAAAGATGCTTGTGGGGTGGGCTTCATTGCAAATATTAATGGCAAAGAAAGTAATTGGATACTTAAGCAATCTTTAAAAGGGCTTAATTGTATGGAGCATAGGGGTGGATGCGGAGGAGATAGTGATTCTGGTGATGGGGCAGGGATTTTATGTTCAATTCCATGGACATTTTTAGAAAAAGAATTGAATTTAAATACCCAAATCTCTAAAGACAGGGGTTTAGGTATGATTTTCATGCCAAATAATGAATCAAAAGTTAAAGAATCAAAACTTATATGTGATGAGGAAGCAAAAAAATTAAATTTCAAAGAAACATTTTGGAGAAATGTACCGACTAAAAATGAAAAATTAGGATTACTAGCAAAAGCAAATGCACCATATATAAGTCAATGGATCGTTTGTCTCGAAAAAGATGATAATAGAGAAACTGAAATGCTCTTATTTCAACTAAGAAAAAGAATTGAGAAAAGGATAAGAGATAGTTTTAAAAATGCCGTTGGGGAATGCGAATTTTATTTCGCATCACTGAGTTCCAAAACCGTTGTTTACAAAGGTATGGTTAGATCTGAAGTTTTATCAGAATTTTACGAAGACTTAAGGAAAGAAGATTTTAAAGTTTCTTTTTCTGTTTATCATCGAAGATTTAGCACAAATACCTTACCAAAATGGCCTCTTGCCCAGCCAATGAGATATTTGGGTCATAATGGAGAAATTAATACCCTTTTAGGCAATATCAATTGGGCGAAAGCATCAGAAAAACATATTGATGAGTACTGGGGAGAATTATCTCAAGATATCAAGCCAATCGTAGATATAAACAAAAGCGATTCATCAAATCTTGATGCAACTCTAGAAATTAATATTCGTTCAGGCAAACCAATAACTGATTCCTTATTAAAACTTGTTCCAGAAGCATTCCGAGATCAACCAGAATTAGAAAATAGAGAAGATATTAAAGCTTTTTATGAATATTCAGCTACTCTCCAAGAAGCTTGGGACGGCCCTGCTCTATTAGTATTTGCAGATGGAAACTATGTTGGAGCGACTCTTGATAGGAATGGATTAAGACCTGCTAGATATTCAATTACCAATGATGGGTTTGTGATAATGGGTTCAGAAACAGGGGTAGTGGATATTGAAGAAAATAGAGTTATAGAAAAAGGACGTTTGGGGCCAGGCCAAATGCTTGCAGTGGATCTTTCCCAAAACAAAATTTTAAGAAATTGGGAAGTTAAAGCAGAAGCTGCTAAAAGAAAAAATTATAAAAACCTTATACAAAAAAGAACTGTAAAACTCAACAAAAATGAATGGTCTAATACCAGTATTTTAAAAGATCTAGAGTTGCTTCAACAGCAAACCGCTTATGGTTTTTCCTCAGAAGATAATGACCTCATTCTTGATTCAATGGCTTCTCTATCTAAGGAACCAACATATTGCATGGGTGACGATATCCCATTAGCGGTTCTCTCTTCAAAACCTCATATTTTATATGACTATTTCAAACAAAGATTTGCACAAGTTACCAACCCTCCAATAGATCCTTTAAGAGAAAAATTAGTAATGAGTTTAGAGATGCATTTAGGTGAAAGGTGCTCCCCCTTTGAATCTAATAGTATTAAGCCTTTTATTCATTTAAAAAGTCCAATTATTAATGAAGAAGAATTAATTTCATTAAAAGAATCAGAAATTAAATCAAAAACTATTTCAAGTTTATTTGATATTGAGAAAGGAATTATAAGCTTTAAAACAAAGTTAGATGATATTTGTAAATTAAGCGAGAAAGCAATAAATGAGGGCTGCTCTTTAATAATCATTTCTGACAAAGGAGTTAGTTCAAAACAAAGTTTTATTCCACCTTTATTAGCTGTAGGTGCGATTCATCATTATCTTCTTAAAAAAGAAATAAGATTAAAGGCCTCGCTAATTATTGAGACTGGTCAATGTTGGAGCACACATCACTTAGCCTGTTTAATTGGTTATGGAGTTAGTGCTGTTTGTCCTTGGTTAACACTTGAATCTGGAAGACATTGGTTGCATCATCCAAAAACTCAAAAGCTTATTGATAGTAAGAAAATTAATCCACTATCAATCGATGACGTTCAGAAAAATATCAAAAAAGCTTTGGAAGATGGATTAAGAAAAATACTTTCTAAGATAGGAATTTCTCTATTATCTAGTTACCATGGTGCTCAAATATTTGAAGCTGTAGGTCTCGGTTCAGACTTAATTAAAATAGCTTTCGATGGAACAACGAGTCGAATTGCAGGGATCACAATAAAAGAACTAGCAAATGAATCACTCCTAATTCATAGCAAAGCCTTTCCAGAAATCAATTTAAAAAAATTAGAATTTTTAGGATTTGTTCAGTTTAGAAATAATGGGGAATATCATTCTAATAATCCTGAAATGTCAAAGGTTTTACATTCCGCCTTAAAGCATGGGCCAGGATACGATCATTTTGAGACTTATAAAAAACTTATTCGCAATAGGCCAATTACTTCGTTAAGAGATTTACTCTCAATCAACTCGACAAGAAAAAGTATCCCCATTGATGAGGTTGAAAGTGTTGAATCAATCTGTAAAAGGTTTTGTACTGGAGGAATGAGTTTAGGAGCATTATCAAGAGAAGCACATGAAGTGTTAGCCGTTGCAATGAATAGAATTGGTGGGAAAAGTAATAGCGGGGAAGGAGGAGAAGATCCTGCTCGTTTTAATGTATTGAATGATATTGATAAAAATACTCAATCGGCAATATTACCATCTATAAAAGGTCTAGAAAATGGGGATACTGCTTGCTCAGCTATTAAACAAATAGCCTCTGGAAGATTTGGGGTTACCCCAGAATATCTAAGAAGCGGGAAGCAACTTGAAATAAAAATGGCTCAAGGAGCTAAGCCAGGCGAAGGTGGCCAATTACCAGGACCAAAAGTTGATTCATATATCGCAAAGCTAAGAAACAGCAAACCTGGAGTAGCCTTAATATCTCCACCCCCACATCATGATATTTACTCTATTGAAGACTTAGCTCAGTTAATTCATGACTTGCACCAAGTGCACCCAAAAGCGAAGGTAAGTGTAAAACTTGTTTCTGAAATTGGGATAGGTACTATCGCTGCTGGAGTTAGCAAAGCTAATGCTGATGTAATACAAATTTCCGGACATGATGGAGGTACTGGGGCTTCACCTCTAAGTTCTATTAAACATGCTGGTTTACCTTGGGAATTAGGTGTTGCAGAAGTCCATAAATCCCTTATTGAAAATAATCTTAGAGAGAGAGTACTTTTGAGAACTGATGGGGGACTTAAAACAGGATGGGATGTTGTAATCGCAGCTCTTTTAGGAGCGGAAGAATTTGGCTTTGGTTCAGTAGCAATGATTGCTGAAGGCTGCATAATGGCTCGTGTTTGTCATACAAACAAATGTCCTGTGGGTATAGCTACTCAAAAAGAAGAATTAAGAAAAAGGTTTAAAGGTTTACCTGAAAATGTAGTGAACTTTTTCTTATATATTGCTGAAGAGATAAGACAAATAATGAGTAGCATTGGCGTCTCTAATATGGAGGAATTGATTGGTAATCAGGAGTTTCTAACAGCAAGAGATATTAATCTTCCAAAAACTGCAAATATTGATCTTAGTTCTCTAATTAAAAAAGGAACTCAAAATAAAGATAGGTCATGGTTAAAGCATTCCAAGACTGCTCATACCAATGGATATGTATTAGAGGATCAATTTTTGTCTGATAATGAATTCATGAATTCTATTAAGAATCATAGAAAATTAATTAAAGAAATTGAAATTAAGAATACTGACAGAAGTGTATGTGCAAAAATATCAGGAGAAATTGCAGCACTTTATGGAAATAATGGATTTAATGGTGAACTAAATCTCAATTTCAAGGGATATGCAGGACAGAGTTTTGGTGCTTTTTTATTAAAAGGAATGCATATCCAATTAATTGGAGAAGCTAATGATTATGTTTGCAAAGGAATGAATGGAGGTGTACTTACTATTGTTCCTCCACAAGTAGATGAGAAATCTTCAGAGCAAGTAATATTGGGTAATACCTGTCTTTATGGAGCAACAGGTGGCAAGTTGTTTGCTTTAGGTAAATCCGGAGAAAGATTTGCCGTTAGAAACAGTGGGGCTACTGCGGTTACAGAGGGTTCGGGCGACCATTGTTGTGAATATATGACTGGTGGCAAGATAGTAATTTTAGGTTCAACAGGAAGAAATATTGGAGCAGGAATGACTGGTGGAATAGCTTATATACTTGACGAACATAATGATTTAGAAAATAAAGTGAATAAGGAAATAGTCAGTATCCATAAAATAACTAATCTAAAGCAAGAAGAGATTTTATTAGGAATTCTTGGTGAATATCAAGAGAAAACAAAGAGCTTAAAAGCATTCAAAATAATCAATAATTGGTCTAAGTTTAAAGAAATTTTTAAAATAGTTATTCCTCCAAGTGAAGAAGAAATGCTTGGTTTATAAAGTTAATGAATGCCTACTTTTATTAAGACTGAACTCATAAAAAAAGAATACTTAATTCAAAAAGATATAAGGAAGAAAATAATCAATGAACATATCCAATGGATAGAACAATTAAAGGAAAAAGGAATAAATATCAAAAGCGGTTTTTTAGTAGACGAATTAAAACAGTCAGGCGCTGGTGGGTTACTTATTCTTGAAATTGGAACCTATAAAGAAGCGCTAGAAATTATAAAAAACGATCCGATGATAAAAAATAATATTGTTGAATGGAAATTAAATGAATGGATTAATATCAATTAATAAAACGGTTAATTATCTTGGAAACTTTTTCATAAGTTTCTGGATCTCTTCAGCATGATAACTACTACGAGTTAAAGGAGAACTGACAACTTGCATAAAACCTAATTCATTTTCTCCAAATAATTTAAAATAATTAAATTTCGAAGGGGTGACAAATCTTTGGACCTGAAGATGTTTTGGCCCTGGAGATAAGTATTGGCCAATAGTAACTATATCTACATCATTTTTTCTTAAATCCATTAGAAGATTTAAAACTTCATCATCCTTTTCTCCTAATCCCAACATAAAGCCAGATTTGGTATAAACACTTGGGAAATATTCTCTTGTTCTTTTAAGTAATTCTAAAGTTCTTTGATAGTTTCCTTGTGGTCGGACTTTCCTATACAAAGCTCGGACAGTCTCAATATTATGATTTAAAACGTTTGGTTTAGAATCTAAAATCTTTTCAAGTGCTGACCATTTACCACATAAATCTGGAATTAATAATTCAATAGTTGTTTCAGGAGATTTTTTTCTAACTTCCGAAACACATTTATAAAACTGTGAAGCTCCCCCATCACCTAGATCATCTCTATTAACAGAGGTAATCACAACATGTTTAAGTTTCATTCTAAAAACAGCCTCTGCCAAACGATCAGGTTCTGTTGGGTCTAAATCTCTCTGGGATCTATCAAAATCAATATCGCAATATGGACAAGCTCTAGTACAGCCTGGGCCCATGATTAGAAAAGTTGCAGTTCCACTAGCAAAACATTCGCCAATATTAGGACAGCTTGCTTCTTGACATACAGTATTTAATTTTAAATCACTCAACAAATTCGCAGTATTTCCTATTCTCTCAACTTGAGGTGCTTTTACTCTTAACCAGTCAGGCTTCGAAACCGCATTATTAGAAATATTAGTCAAATTAATTTATTCAACTTAATTAACCCTAATTTTAATCAAAAAATCAAATTTTACTATGTTTTATTTACTTCAATATAGCAATTAAATTTCTAATTAAATCTGGAAGAAATTTAAATATTACTTTTAGAAAAAAAAAAAGAAGTATTAAATTTTTTTAGTATTTTCCAATACAAACTAATTATATAATGTGCTAATTGTTCTCATAACATAAAATAGAACAATATACAGAACGTCATTTTTAGTATAGTTTAAATACATAATATTCTATTACTTTTTAGGTAATATTCTATATTTTATTACAGAATAATGTTCTATAAAGTGTTTTTTTTTAAAGTATTTGATACAGTTAAAAATATATGTATTAAAACATTGACTATTAAATTTAAAAGAAAACGTTTTCTTTTATCTGAAAAAAATAAAAAATCTAAAACCATTGGATATGCAAGAGCTATAGATAGTGAATTTGACTACTTAAAAGAACAAATAACATGCCTTAAAAATGAGGGTTGCAGCTTAATATTTTCTGAAATCGTAAGTTTAGATGAAGAAACAAAACCCGAACTTAAAAAAGCTCTAAATTATTTATCAAAAGGAGATGAATTAGTCGTAACAAAACTAGATCGAGCATTTGCTAATAGGAATGAATGTATAAAAACAATTCATAAACTCTTGAATAATGATATTAGGTTGAGAACTTTATCTGGTTTTTTATCCCCCAAACATTCATCAGAGATATCTTTGTCTATCTTTAATATTTTATATGAGTTAGATAATTTAGATAATGAGTGTTTGGGAGAAAGGAAAAAAGAACTTATTTCGCAAAGAAGATTAAATGGAAATAATTTAGGTGGCAGACCGAAAATTAGTCCTTTAAAAGAATCATTAGTCATGAGGTTACGTAATGAGGGTTGCTCATATCGATCAATCAGAACTCAAACTGGAATTGCTTTATCAACAATTAGAAGAATAATTTTAGATGGAGAAGCAAGCTGATATGAATAAAAAAGAACTTGAAAACCTGATTAAAGAAAACCTTAAAGATACTGCATTACGCATTCATGAATTAGATCATAAAGATAGAAATAGTTTAATAGCTGAATATAAAGAATGGATTCTGAATGACTTAGATTTTGCTGAGGTTATGATGTTACCTTACGAAGCCTATACAAATAAATTAGATAGAGATTTCTTAGATGATTTAAATTAATATCAAACAAAATTATTATTATATTTATACACAGCCTTTGCTATTTCGGGAAATAAGGTCTCATCTTTGAAGTATTTTTCTCCATTACCAAAAACAACTAATAAAGTCTGTACAGAGTCGTTATTAACCCACCAAGCAGCATCATGTCTAGCTTGTGACATGAGGCCTGCTTTACTCCAGAAATTAATATTCTCCGGTAATCCCTCTCCTAAAAAACCATCTACTTGATTAAGAGGATCATTATTAAGAACATTCTTATTTAAATTTCTTTTTAAAAAACTTCTTAAATCTAAATTATCTTTTTGATAATCAATCTTTATCATTATCTCCTCCAAAATCCTAGCAGTGGCATCTGTTGTCATCATATTTCTATTACTGTTTTCAGCTCCGTAAAATTCTTTTTCTCGACCAAATGGTCCATCATCCCAAGTTTTTTGGCAGCAATTTATTTCATTTAATTCATTCCAATTAAACTCTTTTAACCAATCATTAATTATTGATCTTTGATATTTCCAATTCTCCCAAGGATCTCCTTCTATACATGGACCGCTTGTAGTCCCAGTGATAATATCGATTAAAAAGCTTGTTGCATCATTACTTGAGTAAAAAAGCATTTTGTTGACTGCATCACTTATTTCTTGGGTTAATAATATTTTTTTTGTATCAATCCATGAGTATGCAGCAAGGCCATAAATTAGCTTTACGATGCTTGCAGGATAAATGAGTTTTCTATTATTGATACCAAATCCAAAGCCTTTATTTATATGATTGTTTTCACTTTTATAATTGATCCAAGTTATTGCGATATCATTCCTTAAATTTTCTATATTGTTAGAGCAAACTCTCTCTAAAATATCATTTAAGGCTAAACCCATTTCTTCTTGTAAACAATAAAAAGACATTTTATGAAAGAACATATAGACCCTATCTCACTATTTAAGCAAACTAATTTTTCAAACACTATTTGGTGGAAAGTAAAAATTAATATTTCTGGATATCAAAATGAAACTGAAAATAATTTAGTGACGGAAATAATCAAAAATAGAGTTTTTAGACTTATTTATCCAAGTCTTTATCAGAGGAAAAATAAATTATCGAGGATATTAGTTCAATTTTATGAAGATGGTTATATATGCTGGATTGATTTAGATAAATTATTTATTGAGAGATTTGATCTTAAAAACAGTTTTGTTGAATCTGATCAAATGTTAATAAAAGCAAAAATTCCATTAGTTCTTAATTGGATAAAAGATCGATCTAAGGTAAAAAATATATATCTTTGGGGTGGTACGTTGGGTCCTAATTTTGACTGTTCTGGCTTAATTCAAACGGCTTTTTTAAATCATAAAATTTATATACCTAGAGATTCTTATCAAATTAAAAGTTTTTGTAGACATATTTTCAATTTCAAAGAAAAAAATAAATCACTTAAAAAAGGAGATATTTTATTTTTTGGAAACAAAAATAAATGTGATCATGTTGGTATTTATAAAGGAGATGGATTTTATTACCATAGTTCGGGTAAAGATTACGGAAGAAATGGCATAGGAATAGACACTTTAAAAGACACTAATGACAAAATTTCTCTGCATTATCAATCAAAACTTATTTCAGCAGGAAGAATCACAAGATCATACAGATGGAATAAAGCTATTAGATAATTTTTTATAGAATTTTTATTTTTTATTTTTAATTTTTTTGGATGTGAAGTTAACCTGCAGTCCAAATATTTTTAATAATTGGCATTATTGTATCTAAATGAAGAGTACCTACAAGAAGCCATGCAAATACGGCTCCGCCGCAACCACCTAACCAAAATCCACTTGTAAAATCAGCCCAACCTGTTCTAGTAAATAAGTCTGCGGGAGGATTATATACGGTGGCATCTGGAGGCTGAACATTAGGTGCCTTTCCTGGTGCATTATAAAGAACTAAAAGTGCTGTCATTATGTGAACCGCTCCAATAGCTGCCAGAAGTCCTGCAGTTATTGCAAACTCAGAATTTCTTAGTGGACCTGTCATTGTAAATGGTCCATATAGCAGATAACCAAATGCTGCCCCTGTCTCTAAACCTCTAAAGTTTGGAGAAATCCCTTCCCTATAAAAAGGTAAGTTATTAATAAAAGCTTTTGTAAAATAACCGCTATTGACTGGCGTGGCTAAATTTCCAACACATGGATCAGAAACAGTTTTAACAGCCCATTGGTTTGCCACCCCAATGTCATCAGGCTGGACAGAGTTATCTATATATTTATCATCAAATTTAATAGAATTTGTTGATTCTGAGAATGATTTTTGAAAGTCGCTCATTTTTTTTTGATAGTTATTTTTGAGTTAATTTAATCAGTTGCAGTAATTAATCTTCCTATCAGTACGATAAAGACTGCAGGCATAGCTATCCCAATTAATGGAACAAAGATCGGAGGAAGGAGATTTGCTAAATCAGATGGCATAATTCTTTAAACTTCTTGAAACACTCTAATATTTATCGGAGAAATAGTGTTAATTTTATTACTGGATGATATAAAAATTATTAACTTTTTATATGCTGAATTTTCTCGCAATAGTTCTCATTATTTTAATACTATTTTTTATAGTAATTTTCAAGAGAAAATATATATCCAATGCTTTTAATAAAAAGAAATTATATCTAAGACAAGAAATACTTAATAAAAATCATATAATTAAGCCTTCATTAACAAAACATAATCATTATCAAAATAGCTCTAATAAGTACTCAGAGTTTTATAAAAAAACTCTTAGAGAAAAAATGTTAAAACTATCAAAAGGGAGTACAGCAGATAAATTACAATCTTTAAAGATTGCAGAAGAATTAGCAGATAAATCTACCTTACCAATACTCAAACGTGGTTTAAAAGATATGGATCTACAGATAGTTGAACGTTCAGCTGAACTTATTAGAAAGTTTAAGTAAAGATTTAGTCATTAGAAGTACTTTGAATTTTTCTAATCCTATAAATTGGCCTATTTTGACTCTCGTGATAAGTTCTAATTAATAGTTCACCCAATAATCCAAAACTAAATAATTGAACTCCAGCAATTCCCAATATCAAAGCAAACATTAACATCGGCCGATTGCCAATATCATTTCCTAGGAGTTTGATAATAAATAAGTAGGATGTCATTCCAAAACTTATTAAAATACTCACAATCCCAAAGAAACCAAATCCATACATAGGTCTTGTTAAAAATTTAGTCATAAACCAAACAGTAAGTAAATCCATTAAAACCCTAAAAGTTCTGTCAATCCCATATTTACTAGAACCATATTTGCGACTTCGATGATTAACTTTGATTTCCTTAATTTTAGCTCCCTCTATATTCGCTAAAACTGGTAAAAACCTATGAAGTTCTCCATATAGTTTAATGTCATCTACAATCTCTTTTTTAAAAGCCTTTAATGAACATCCATAATCATGCAACTTAAGGCCAGTAACATTAGCTATCAATTTATTAGCAATTTTTGATGGTATGCGCCTACTAATTAATTTATCTTTTCGTTCATATCTCCATCCACAAATCAAATCATAACCTTCATTTATATGTGAAATTAATTTTGGAATATCATTAGGATCATTTTGTAAGTCTCCATCTAAAGTAATAACAATTTCGCCCTTAGAAGTATCAAAACCTGCAGCCATTGCGGCAGTTTGTCCGTAATTTTTTCGAAGTGAAATAACTGATAATTCCTTAATTTTTTTAGTTAATTCATCCAATACTGTTGAAGTATTATCATTCGAACCGTCATTAACTACTATTAACTCACAATTTAATTTATTATTTTGCATAACATTCAAAACTTCATCTAATAAGTAACCAATACTCTCACCTTCATTAAAAACAGGAATAATAATAGAAATCAACTGAGTAATATTGTTCATTTGATTAACGATTAATAATCTTATAATTTTAACTTAAACTAGAACAATAAAAATAAACAAAAAAATCACCACAAATGTGGTGATTTGAATTATTTGATAAAAATTTATCCAAACTTACCTGAAGTAGATGCTATTACAAATGCTCCGAAAGTAAGGATGTTTCCAATTGTGAAATGCGCTAATCCAACTAATCTTGCTTGTACAATTGAAAGTGCAACCGGCTTATCTCTCCAGCCTACAAGGTTAGCAATTGGCGTACGCTGATGTGCCCAAACTAAAGTCTCAATTAATTCTTGCCAGTAACCGCGCCATGAAATCAAGAACATGAATCCAGTAGCCCATACTAGGTGGCCGAACAAGAACATCCAAGCCCAAACAGAAAGTGAATTCACACCGAAAGGATTGTAACCATTAATTAGCTGAGCAGAGTTTAACCAAAGATAATCTCTAAACCAACCCATTAAATAAGTCCCAGACTCGTTAAATTGAGCTACATTACCTTGCCATATGGCTAAATGTTTCCAATGCCAGTAGAAAGTTACCCATGCAATCAAGTTCAAAGCCCAGAACATTGCTAGATACATAGCATCCCATGATGAGCTATCGCATGTACCTCCACGACCAGGTCCATCACAAGGGAATGCATAACCCAAATCTTTCTTATCAGGAATTAGTTTTGTTCCTCTAGCATCTAAAGCTCCTTTAATAAGGATTAGTGCAGTTGTATGAAGTCCAAGAGCAATAGCATGATGAACTAAGAAATCCGCTGGTCCAATTGGTAAAAAAGCACTTAATGCATCTTGTCTATTAATTAAATCCATCCAGTAATGATTTCCTGGCAAAGAGTTTGCGGCAACACTAGCTGCACTAGTAGGATCCGAAAGAAGAGCGTTAAATCCATACATCATCTTACCTTGAGCAGCCTGAACAAACTGAGCGAATACAGGTTCGATCAAAATTTGTTTTTCAGGATTTCCAAAAGCTACAACAACATCGTTATGTACATATATTCCTAATGTATGAAAACCTAGGATCATAGTCACCCAGCTTAAATGACTTATAAGAGCTTCTTTTGTTCCTAATACACGAGCCAATACATTATCTTTATTCAGTTCGGGATCATAGTCTCTAACAAAGAATATTGCTCCATGAGCAAAAGCACCAACCATTAAAAACATGGCTATGTACTGATGATGGGTGTATAAAGCTGACTGTGTCGTGTAATCTCTTGCAATAAAGGCATACGAAGGAAGAGCTCCCATATGTTGAGCAACTAAGGAAGTAGCTACACCAAGAGCAGCTAACGCTAAACCTAGTTGAAAGTGAAGAGAATTAGTAACAGTTTCATAGATACCATCATGATTAATTCCAAAACTACCTTTATGAGGATCTAGTGGATGTCTTGTATTATGTGCTTCTGTAATTTCTTTTAGACTATGTCCAATACCGAAGGTATTTCTATACATATGTCCAGCAATTATAAATACAGTACCTATTGCAATATGATGGTGAGCTATGTCAGTTAACCATAAAGCTTCACTTTGAGGATGAAGCCCACCTAAAAAAGTAAATATTGCTGTGCCAGCACCCTCTGATGTTCCAAATACTTGTTCTAATGTATCTGGATTCTGAGCATATGCTCCCCAGTTAAGTGTAAAGAAAGGAGCTAAACCTGCAGGATGAGGAAGAACTGTTAACCAATTATCCCAACCTACATGAATACCTCTAGATTCAGGAATTGCAACGTGAACTAAATGTCCTGTCCAGGCAATACTACTAAAACCAAATAAAACGGCAAGATGATGATTTAATCTAGATTCGTTGTTTTTAAACCATGCAAGTGATGGTCTGAATTTTGGTTGCAAATGTAGCCAACCAGCAAATAAGGTCCAACAAGCCAAGATACTCATAAAAATTGAAGCTTGGAACAGTTGCTCGTTAGTTCTCATTCCAATTGTGTACCACCAATGATATAAGCCTGAATAAGCTATATTTACAGGTCCGCTGGCTCCTGCCTGTGTCATTGCTTCGGTAATACCTGATCCAAAATGAGGATCCCAAATAGCATGAGCTATAGGACGAACATGAGTTGGATCAAGTACAAATTGCTCAAAATTACCTTGCCAAGCGATATGGAAAAGATTACCGGCTACCCAAAGGGCAATTATTGCTAGATGTCCGAAATGTGTAGAAAATAACTTTTGATAGAGCTTTTCTTCAGTCATCCCATCATGACTTTCAAAGTCATGAGCAGTAGCTATGCCGTACCATATTCGGCGGGTTGTTGGGTCCTGAGCTAGACCCTGGTTAAATGCTGGAAATTTTGTTGCCATTGAATTAAAAAGGTGAAGTTCAGGTTATTTAGCCAATCCCGAAAAGGCGAGCATGGAAGAATGCCCAAGTAGTAGCTATGCCGCCCACTAAGAAGTGAGTTACACCAACTGCACGACCTTGAGTAATTGATAGTGCTCTTGGCTGAATTGTTGGAGCAACTTTCAATTTATTATGTGCCCAAACAATTGATTCAAATAGCTCTTGCCAGTAACCTCTTCCACTGAAAAGGAACATTAAGCTAAATGCCCAAATAAAGTGAGCACCTAAGAACATTAAGCCGTACATACTTATTGCTTGACCATAACTTGTCAATACTTGTGCTGCCTGAGCCCATAAAAAGTCTCGTAACCATCCGTTTATAGTGATTGCACTTTGTGCAAAATTCCCTCCTGTTAGCCCCCAAACATCACTTTGCATTTTCCAAGAAAAATGGAAAATAACAATTGATAGACAGTTATACATCCAGAAAAGTGCTAAGAAAACATGGTCCCAAGAGGAAACTTGGCATGTACCTCCTCTACCAGGGCCATCACATGGGAATCTGAACCCTAGTGATGCTTTATCAGGGATTAATCTTGAGCTTCTGGCATAAAGGACACCTTTAAGAAGAATCAAAACTGTTACATGTATTTGGAATGCGTGTATGTGGTGAATCATCAAATCAGCTGTTCCCAAAGGAATTGGGGCAATCGCAACCTTGCCACCTACTTCAACTAAACTTCCGTTAAATACTTCACTTATAGCTTTATGAGGTAAGGCTTCTGCTGTACCTGCCAATATTGAAGTACCTACGGCGGAAGCTTGAATGCTTTGAACCCATTGAGCAAATATTGGTTGAAGCTGAATTGCGGAATCACTAAACATATCTTGAGGTCTTCCTAAAGCTCTCATTGTGTCGTTATGAATATAGAGTCCAAAACTATGGAAACCTAACCACATACAAACCCAATTAAGGTGACTTATTAACGCATCTCTAGCTTTTAAAATCCTGTCTAGAACATTATCTATATGTTTTGCTGGATCGTAATCTCTTACCATCGCTATACCTGCATGGGCTCCAGCTCCAACTATAAATAAACCACCTATCCACATATGATGAGTAAATAAACCAAGCACAGTCATGTAATCAGTCGCAATATATGGATACGGAGGCATCGCATACATATGATGAGAGATCAAGATACTAAGAGAACCGAGCATTGCTAAGTTAACAGAAAGCTGTGCATGTCTACTTTCAGCCATAAAGTCAAAAAGACCTTGGTGCCCCTTAGGTGCTGGGAAAAGAATAGGATCTCCTTGTTGTGCATCTAATATTTCTTTCATACTATGACCAATTCCATAGTTAGTCCTATACATATGACCAGCAATTATAAATAAAACAGCAATTGCAACATGATGGTGTGCAATATCAGTCATCCATAAACTTCCTGTCACTGGATTAAGTCCTCCCTTGAAAGTTAAGAAATCTGAAAAAGCAAACCAGTTTAAACTAAAGAAATTACCTGTACCGCTTGCAAGTCCTGGAAATATTTGACCAACAATTTGAGGATCACACAATTGATGAGGCATTGGCATGTCAGCAATTGTCGCTATCTCTTTACCATTAATAAGTAGTGGGCTTCCAGCATCAATAGCATCTAAAAGAGCTGCTGTAGGAGCACCAATATGAATAACATGACCCGCCCAAGCTAAAGAACCAAGTCCTAAAAGACCTGCGAGATGATGATTCATCATTGACTCAACATCTTGGAACCATTCCATTTTTGGAGCAGCTTTATGATAGTGAAAGATACCTGCATGAAGCATTAGTGCAGCCATTACTACTGCCCCAATAGCTAATGCCATCAATTCACTTTCATTTGTAATACCCCAAGCTCGCCACATGTGGAATATTCCAGAACTTATTTGAATACCGTTATAGTTAGCACCCAAATCACCATTAAGCATCTCTTGCCCAACTATTGCCCAAACTTGTTGAGCTCCAGGTTTTACATGAGTAGGATCAGCTAACCATCCTGAATAATTTGAAAATCTTGCTCCATGGAAAAATGCAGCGCTCATCCATATAAAAATGACAGCAAGATGTCCGAAATGAGCTGAGAATATTTTTCTTGTAGCTTCTTCAGCATCTCCTGTGTGTATATCAAAATCATGGGCATCTGCGTGCAGATTCCAAATCCAAGTTGTGGTTTTTGGACCTTTGGATAATTTACTAGACCAGAAACCTGGTTTATCTAATTTGGCAAAATCAATAGGTCTGGGATCAGCCTTGACGGGAGATTCCAAAATCTTTTTGTCTTTTTCTCCACTTTCTGGTGGGCTAATGGTCATCTAGCACCTCTAAATAATTGACCCTTAAGTAGATTTATCACACCTATAAAGCTACTTATTAATAGTAGGCTTTTAAGGAACGAGCGAATCAAAACTTAAGATTTTCGTTACCAAAAATAATAGGCTAAAGATTCTTTGATCATGCAGGAAAGTAACAAATGTTTCATTGATTGTTACTTTTCAATATTTCTATTAAATCCCTTTACATAACTAGGTTCTAAGTATATTTACTCATTAAGCTCGAATAAATCTTAAATTTCTTTTTATATTTCAGTCCATATTCTTTAATTACAGCAACAAGATATAATTTTTAGAAGATATAAAAGAACTTTTTAAAATTGAAAGGAATTGCAATAGGTTTTTCAGATACTTCACAAGAGATTTTAAAGAGACTAATAAAAACAGAATTTATCAATGAGATTTATGTCGCGAGTTCATCTCTTAAAACTTTAAAGAAAGACCATAATATTTTATCAATAAAGCCAAAATCAATTCTGCGAGAAAAATGGGACAAATTGGATTTGATTATATTTATCGGATCAGTAGGTGCATCAATTAGACTTATTTCTCCTTTATTATCCTCGAAAGATAAAGATCCTGGAGTAGTTGTTATTGATAAGAATGGATCAAAAATTGTTCCTATCATTGGAGCTCATCAATCAAATATCCAAAACATTGCATTTCAGATATGTAATTTATTTGGTGGCGAAATTATAGAGACTAATAATTCAATTGACCAGAATTACTTGAATATTGACTCGTTTGGAAATCAATGGGGATGGAAAAGATCTGGAGATATAAAAGACTGGTCAAAATTAGTAATAAAGCAATCTAACAATAAAGAGATTTTTTGTAGCCAATTATCAGGCAATAATTTATGGAGAAATTCTGCAGCTGGAAATACTATTAAGCACTTATCAGATAAAGATTATGAGAAAAAGAAATCAAGTTTTCATATATCTGTATTTGGTAATCATAAAAATACTTGGCATCCACCAACTTTATGGATCGGTTTAGGTTGTGAGAGAAATACTAGCAAAGAATTAATTGAAGAATCTTTACAAAATTTTTTAACCACTAATAATTTATCTCCATTATCAATAGCTGGTTTCGCAACTGTTGATTTAAAAAAAGATGAGCAGGCAATTTTAGAGATCTCAAAAGAAAAAAATTTACCTATAAAATTTTTTACATCTCAAGAACTCTCCGCAATCAATACCCCAAACCCATCAAATGTAGTCCTAAATGAAATTGGTACACCTTCAGTTGCTGAGGCATCTTGCATTCTGGCTGCAGGAAAAGGTTCAAAACTATTGAAAGAAAAGATAATTTTTAAAAGTACCGATTCTTCAAAAAGTACTTTTGGAGCAGTAACTATTGCAGTCTGTGAATCTAAAAATCAATATTCTCCATTAACTGGTGAGATTCATGTTGTAGGTAGTGGACCAGGAGATATTTCCTATTTAACAAATGATGCTAGAAAAGCTTTATCAAAATGTTCAATTTGGATTGGATACAAAATGTATTTAGATCTAATTAAACCTCTTAAAAGAAAAGATCAAGTAATGATTGAAAGCAATCTTACTGAAGAAAAAGAGAGATGTGAGAAAGCTATAAAACTTGCTGAAGAGGGAATAAAAGTAGCACTAATATCCTCAGGAGATGCAGGTTTTTATGGTATGGCTGGCCTACTTTTAGAATTAATTCAAAAAATTAATAAAGATTTTAGGCCTTCATTTGAAGTACATCCAGGAATAAGTAGCATGCAGTTGGCTGCGGCACTGGGTGGAGCCCCCTTGATGAATGACTTCTGTTCAATAAGCTTGAGTGATAAGTTAACCCCTTGGGAATCTATAGAAAAAAGAATTGCAGGCGCTTTATTGGGAGACTTTGTAATTGCCATTTTCAATCCACAATCGCTTGAGAGGAATTGGCAATTGAAAAGAGCTATAGAGCTATGCTTAGGATATAGACCAGGAAATACTCCAGTCTTAGTAGGAAGACAAGTAGGCAGGGAAAATCAATCCAAGAGCTTTTTTAATTTAGATAGCATACCTTTTCAGGATATAGATATGCTATCAATCATTATTATTGGTAATTCTAAAACCACTTTAGTTGATGAAATATTTTTAACTCCAAGAGGATATTTATAAAAAGTAATTCCAAACTACATCTTATATTGATCATTAAATATTTAGTTTTTGCTTTTTTTGCAAGAGAATATTAATGTTTAATAAACAGTATTGAGATTAATTCCTTGAATAATATTGGTATTATTTTATTTGATATAGACGGTGTTATACGAAGCGTAGAAAACAGTTATAGACTTTCACTAAAAAAAACAGTTTATCGATTTTGTGGTTGGGAACCTAGTTATCGAGATATAGATAATGCAAAAAACGAAGGTATCTGGAATAACGATTGGGATTTAAGTTTAGAACTAATAAAGAGGCATATTAAAAGCAAGAATTTAAAACTTAAACCACCTCAAAGAGAAGATATAATTCTATGTTTTGAAGACTTCTACTTTGGTGGGAATCCAAATAAAGATAGTAATGAATGGTCAGGTTTTATAAGAAATGAGGAGTTATTAGTGGAAAAAGAATTTTTCACCTCATTAAGTGTAAATAGGATTATTTGGGGATTTGTTAGTGGAGCTGAATCTGCATCTGCAAAATTTGTTTTAGAAAAGAGACTAAAATTAGAGTCTCCCCCCTTAATAGCAATGGGTGATGCTCCTGATAAGCCAGATCCTCAAGGTTTTCTTTACTTGGCAAGCAAGCTTTCCGAAAATAATTTAGGTGATAAAAATGTACCCATTGCATATGTAGGTGACACAATTGCTGATATCAATACTGTTTCTAATGCAAAAAAAAGAATTCCAAGTCAAAAATTTATAAGCATTGGAGTAGCTCCTCCTCATCTCCATTTAGAATCTAGGATGAAAGAACGTATTTCATATGAATCAAAACTTAAAGAGGCAGGAGCTGATTTAATTCTAAATACATTAAATGATCTTAAAAATATAGATATTGATTTTTTTAAAAAATTCCAAGAATAAAAATAATTCTTATAAATAATTACGGAGAGGGAGGGATTCGAACCCTCGACAAAAGTTACCTCCTGTAACTCCTTAGCAGGGAGCCGCTTTCAACCACTCAGCCACCTCTCCAGTTCTTCTACATTATCAATTTTTGAGCAAACATTCAAAATTATTTATTTAATCGAAATGTCTAATCAACTTGGACTCTTGGCAATCTATTTTTAAAAGAGCAAAGAATTTCCCAAGGAATGCTATTACATTTATCTGCCCAATCAATCGGAGAAATTGATTTATCTCCTTCAGATCCTAGTAATAGCATTGTACTACCAACTTCAATATCATTAGAATTTGTAATATCTACCATCATTTGATCCATTGTTATAGATCCAACCTGGGGATAAAGTTTTTTATTATGAATCAAACTTAATTTACCAGATAAATTTCTAATGATGCCATCAGCATAACCAATACTTAAAACCGCTAACTTTGTTTTTCTATCACTCACAAATTTATTTCCATAACTTACTCCAATACCTTTTTCTATAGTTCGAACAAAAGTCACTTTAGCCTTTAAAAACAAAGCAGGTTGAAGAATTAAATTTTCATTTATCTTTACTAATGGGTCATAGCCATACATGGAAAGGCCAACGCGTACCATATCAAAATGAAAATCTTTGCCAAGAATCATGCCCGCAGAATTAGCAAGATGAGTCTTAATATTTTGTGTATTATCGATATCTATAATTTTCAATAATTCTTGAAATTTTTCTCTTTGTAATTGGGTACTACTTTTTGGATTCAAGGCATTCTTTTCATCTGCGCAGGCGAGATGACTATATATTCCCTTAAGAGCAATATTTTCAAGAGATTTAATTTTATTAAATTGTTGAACAAAGTGATTACATTCAAATCCCAATCTTGACATCCCAGTATCAATTTTTAGATGTAACGAGAATTTGAAATTATTACTCTTTCCAATGTTATTACAAATCAAACACTCCCTAAAAGTACTAACAGTTGGCATCAAATCATTTTTAAAACAAATTAATAAATCTTTTTTTGCATAAAGATTACCAAGGACAAGAATTGGGACATTTATTCCAAAAGAGCGAAGTTTTATTCCCTCCTTTAAAGTTGCTACACCTAATTGAGAAGCACCACCTTTAATCGCATTTTCAGATACTACTTTTGCATCATGTCCATATCCATCCGCCTTAACAACTGCCATGAATTCACAATTATTTTTTAATTTGGATCTTAAATGCCTTACGTTTGCCTCTATTGCTTTACCACTGACTTCTATCCAAGCTCTTTGCGTTGGATCTATTTCTCCTTCAAGACTTGGAAGAGAATCAAAATTATTGTTTCGATTATTCAAAGAATTTGAATTAATGTTTACGCGATTCTATGCGCTTATTTAAATATACCGCTAGCATGACATGTAAATTGATTTTTGGCATGAGCCAGACTCTTGTTTTAAATGCATCTTATGAACCTTTAAACATTACCTCTTGGCGAAGAGCTGTAATTTTAATGATCAAAGGTAAAGCTGAAAGTTTAGAAGAAGATCAATCATATGCCATACATTCAGGGCAAAATCTCCCTACTGTTATAAGGCTTCGGTACTACGTTAAAGTTCCTTTCAGAGAGGTTGCTCTTACAAGAAAAAATTTACTTCTTAGAGACAATAACACATGTCAATACTGTAACCATAGAGGTAGCGATTTATCTATAGATCATGTTTTACCAAGAAGCAGAGGTGGAGCTGACAGCTGGGAAAATGTAACAACTGCATGCCTTAGATGTAATGTCCAAAAAGGTAATAGGACCCCTGAAGAAGCAAATATGCCTTTAAAACGGAAGCCATATCGTCCATTAAGTAATCTAAATTTCGAAGCTACAAGGCAAATAGACGCTGGAAAACATAAAGAATGGAGTAAGTATGTGATTGGGTTAGCTGCTTAAAATTAATTAATTTTCATTCTCACTAAAATCTTCTAGCATCCTTTTCTGTTCTTGTGCTAAACAAGCATCAATAACATCATCTAATTGTCCTGCCAGAATTGGCTCTAATGAAAAATTGGATCCCAATCTATGATCTGTAGTTCTATTATCCTTAAAATTATAAGTTCTAATTTTTTCGCTTCTATCTCCACTTCCAACTTGCATTAGCCTTTGTGACCTCTCCTTAGCATTAGCTTCTTTTAATTGAATCTCATATAATTTAGCTCTTAGAATTTCCATAGCTCGCTCACGATTTTGTAGCTGAGATCTTTCTTGTGTACAAAATACTCTGATACCTGTCGGCTTGTGAATTAGATCAATAGCAGTCTCTACCTTATTAACATTTTGACCTCCAGCACCACCTGATCTGGCTGTACCAATTTCTATCTCAGTTGGATCAATCTTAACTTCTACTGGATCAGCCTCCGGCATAACCGCAACTGTTGCAGTAGAAGTATGAACTCTGCCTTGAGATTCAGTTGCTGGAACTCTTTGAACTCTATGAACACCTGCCTCAAATTTCAATTGGCTATAAACAGAATCTCCTTTTACAGAAATAACTAATTCTTTAAATCCTCCCATATCTGATTCAGAAGCACTTATAGGTTTTACTGTCCAACCAATCTTTTGGCCATATCTTTCATACATTCTTGCTAAATCACCAGCCCAAATACAAGCTTCATTTCCCCCTGCTCCAGCTCTTATTTCCAACATTACACTTCTTTCATCTCGTGGATCTTTTGGTAACAAAGCAATTGTTAATTTTTCAATAAGTTGATTCTTAAGATCTTCTAGACTACATAATTCTTCATTGATCAATAATTCCATATCTTTATCATTTCTATTATCTTTAAGCAATTGTTTGGAGTCACCAATTTCTTTATCAGTATCAAGCAATTGATTAAAATCTATAACTAAAGGCTCTAACTTGGCTCGTTCTCTTGCTATTGATTCAAGTTTTTTAGGATTATTTGCAATATCGGGGTCAGCTAACTGCATTTCCAAATTGACAAAACTTTCTGAAGCATTTTTCAACCTTGCAATTAATGTTGTATATTCCAATTGAAAATTTGCTTAATTTTTCATTAGTAAATTTTTATTTACCTGATTCTTTAGATTCTTTTGTTTCTTTTGAAGTAGCAGAATCAGCTGAACCCATTCCATATTTTTTCATAAATCTATCAACTCTACCTTCAGTATCAAGGATTTTTTGCGTCCCAGTAAAGAAAGGATGATTTCCACTCCAAACATCAACATGTAATTCAGGCTTAGTTGAACCTGTAGTCATTACAACTTCTCCATTACAAATAACTTTTGCATCTGGATACCATTTAGGATGAATTTCTGATTTAGGCATAATAAAAGATGTTTTAACGTTTAGAGAATTGACCAGCTTTTCTAGCTTTTTTAAGACCATATTTTTTTCTTTCTTTTGACCTAGGGTCTCTGCTAAGGTGCCCTTCTGTTTTTAAAGGCTTCCTGTTATCAGGCGATAAACCACAAAGAGCTCTAGCTGCTCCTTGCTTGATTGCATCTGCCTGGCCTGTTAGACCACCACCAAAAACATTTACGAATATATCATACGAATTTTCAAGACCTAAAGTTAGTAAAGGTGCTTTAACTGAATTTAGGTGTGATGGGTTGAAGTTTAAGTAATCATCACCAGAACGACCATTTATTTTAATTTGTCCATTGCCGGGAATTAAACGAACTCTTGCCACAGAAGTTTTTCTTCTTCCAGTACCCCAATAAACTGCTTTGTTTTTTATTTGACTATTCATTGTTAAAAATTAACTTCTTAATAATACAGGATTTTGTGCAGCATGAGGATGATCTGAGCCTTTATAAACTTTTAATTTCTTGAATTGCTGTCTTCCTAATGAATTATGAGGAAGCATTCCTTTAACAGCTTGCTCTATAATTCTCTCAGGAATTCTTTCTTGAAGCGATTCAAATTTTTCAACTTTCATTCCTCCTGGTCTCCCAGAATGCCTTCTGTATAATTTCTGTGAAGCTTTTTTACCTGTTACCTCAATTTTTTCGGCATTAACAACAATAACAAAATCACCTGTGTCCAAATGAGGGGTGAAT
The DNA here is from genome assembly GCA_003210285.1 of Prochlorococcus sp. AG-686-J21. Classification (GTDB taxonomy): domain Bacteria; phylum Cyanobacteriota; class Cyanobacteriia; order PCC-6307; family Cyanobiaceae; genus Prochlorococcus_A. Next base: position 20,493 of record QCVS01000005.1, on the reverse strand, counting down.
GTTGGTTTATTCTTTCCTCTCAAAACTGCAGCTATCTCTGTAGAAAGCCTGCCAAGCGTCTTATCTTTAGCATCAACTAAAAACCAACTTCTTTCGATAGTTTCTATAGAGGGAGTAATAGTTTTATTCATTTATAAATTTTACAAGAATAAATTTAATAAGTTCTAAATTCTACATTATTAAAGGAGTAATAAACAATTATTTTTGATTATCTAAATATATTATTTTAGGTATATAAAATCTTCCAAGCTAGGAGTAACCTCTAATTACAAATTTCGGAAAAAGATCATTTTTATTAATACTTTTGAAAATATTCTCTTCATATACTGAATTTACAAAACATAAGCCTTTGGCTGGAGCTGATTCTCGAACATCATGTTTCTTTTTGAAAACCCATCTATCTTTAAAAATATCTGTTGTTATTTTATTTTCTCCTACTAAAACAAGTTGACCCACTATTGAACGGACCATTCCATAAAGAAAGCCTGTGGCTTTTATATCTATTAATATCAAATCCTCAGTCCTTTCTAATTTTATATGTTTTATTGTTGTCACAGAAGTTGATCTATTACTTCCACTCTTTTGAAAAGCAAAAAAATCATGCTCTCCAATCATTCCATCTAAAGCATTTGACATTGAAAATTCATCAAGATGTTTCTGGTATCTATGCCATGACCACTTATTTAAAAACAAATTAGGTATCTTACTATTATTAATTACGTATCTATAATGTCTATAAACCGCAGAATAGCAGGCATGCCAGCTGTTTTTTACCTCTACTGATTCTAAGATTCTAATTGTCTGAGGTAATCTACTATTTAATAAATGTGAATAACGATCAATTGGAATTACAAAATCAATATCAAAATGAACTACTTGACCAGAGGCATGAACTCCAGCGTCCGTTCTTCCTGAGGCAAATGTTTTTATAATTTGATTTGATATTTTAAAAAGGCAATTTTCTATTGTCTCTTGAACACTTATTGCATTCTTCTGTCTTTGCCAACCTGAGTAATAGGAGCCATCATATTGGATAACTAGAGCTACTCTTTTCAAAAGTTATGTTTATATTTTCAACTTTTATTTTCTATCTTCAGACTAGTTCAATGATAGCCATTTGGGCATTATCACCTTTTCTAGCAACAGTTCGCACAATTCGAGTATATCCACCATTTCTCTCTCCATATCTTTCTTGGGCTTTTTCAAATAGTGAGTGAACTAACTTTTTATCGTAAATATAACCAATAGCTCTTCTTCTAGCAGATAAAGTACCCTCCTTTGCTAAAGAGATCATTCTTTCCGCCTCATTTCTTAAAGCTTTAGCTCTTGCTTTGGTAGTGGTTATTCTACCTTCTCTAATAAGTTGTGTAGTTAAAGATCTAAGAAGAGCTTTTCTTTGATCAGCTGGTTTGCTTAAAAGAGGAATTCTAAGTTGATGTCTCATAATTTCAAAAGTTTGTTAAACAGATGTCCTGCTTTGTGGAATTGAAATTCCTATTCGCTCAAGAGCTTCAATAACCTCATCTGCAGATTTCGAGCCGAAGTTCTTAATTTCTAAAAGATCTTCATAACTGAATCCCATTAAATCTGAAACAGAATTAACTTGAGCTCTTTTCAAACAATTATAAGCTCTAACGGACAAGTTTAGTTCTTCTAATGGAATTTGAGCTTCAGGAGAAGGTTCTGGTTCTTCAGGTATCTCTTCAACCATAGTAACGGTTGCTAGGGGCTGAAAGAGTTCAATTAACTGATTTGCTGCTTCAGCAATTGCATCATCAGGGCTCGTTGAACCATCTGTTACAACTTCCATTGTTAATCTTTCTCTACCAGTTGCTCCTTCTGCAACAGCAGTTTCATCTATTGTGAAATTAACTCTTTTTACAGGCATGAAAACAGCATCAATTTGAAGCAAATCAATAGATGTAGTTTCTTGGTTTCTTCGATCTACAGGTCTATAACCAACACCTCTTTCTACATGAATTTCTAGCTCTAGATTATGTCCATCTTGAATAGTTGCGATAGGTTTTTCACCATCAACAATTTCAACTTGAGAAGAAAATTGAATGTCATTTGCCTTTACTTCCATTGGGCCATTAACAACTAATCTTCCAATCTCAAGCTCTGGGTTGGAACTATTAATAGAAAGTTGCTTACAATTTAAAAGAATATCTAAAACATCTTCTCTAACTCCCGGGATAGTGGCATATTCATGATTAATTCCTGCAATTCTTACGGCAGTAACAGCACTTCCTTCAAGTCCTCCCATAAGAACTCTTCTTAAAGAGTTACCGAGAGTAGTGGCTTGTCCTCTTTCTAAGGGGCCAATTAAAAATGTTCCTGTTTGGGAGCGATCATCTGATATTTTATGATCGATTCTGTCAATCTGGTATTGCAACACGGAAAAAAAGGGTTGAAAGTTTGGGGGGGGGGGAAATGGTTAAGTTCTAAACGCGTCTACGTTTAGGTCTTCTGCATCCATTATGAGGTAATGGAGTTACATCTCTTATTAGAGTTATTTCTAAACCGGCAACTTGTAAAGCTCTTATGGCGGTTTCCCTACCTGAGCCAGGACCTCTAACTAATACTTCTATTTGTCTCATCCCTTGATCAAGTGCTCTTTTAGCTGCTGCTTCAGCAGCAGTTTGAGCGGCAAAAGGGGTTCCTTTTCGAGCGCCTTTAAATCCACTAGCTCCGGCGGAAGACCAAGAAATTACATGACCTGAAGTATCAGAAATAGATACAATGGTGTTATTAAAAGTACTTTGAATATGTACTACACCATTTGGTACATTTTTCTTTGATTTCTTTGAGCCTGTTTTTTTTACTGGAGCTGCCATAACAATTTAGATAGATAAGTTTAGTTTCTGTTTAAAAAGAATTTATTTTTTTCTTCCAGCAACTGTTTTTCTTGAGCCTCTTCTAGTCCTAGCATTAGTTCTTGTTCTCTGACCTCTTACAGGAAGACTCATCCTATGCCTCCTCCCTCTAACACAACCAATATCTTGCAAGCGTTTCAAAGCCATTCCCTCTTTCCTACGTAAATCTCCCTCTACAGTAAAATCTTCAGTAGCACCTCTTAATTTTTGTACATCACTGTCTGATAAATCTTTTACACGAACATCAGGATTAACTCCTGTATTTGAAAGGATTAATTTTGATCTAGTTAGACCAACTCCATAAATGTATGTAAGTGCAATTTCAACTCGTTTTTCACGAGGTATGTCAATTCCTGCAATCCTGGCCACTTGTTTCGAATTAGTAAAAGGTTTTTAAATAAATGTCATCAAAGATTAACCTTGACGTTGTTTGTGTCTAGGGCTCGCGGTACAAATAACCATGACCCTACCGTGTCTACGAATAACACGACATTTGTCACACATTTTTTTTACTGAGGCTCTAACCTTCATAAGGTTTACTCATTAAAATATTAATTCTTTATTCTACATCATCATCAAGCCATTTTTTGTTTAATATCAGCACAAATTGTTTTTAGATCCCTATCAGCATTAATATATTTTAGTAAAGAAAGATTTTTATAGTATTCGATCAATGGTTCTGTTGTTTCCTTATATATTTTTAATCTTGTTTTAATAGTTTCTTCATTATCATCTTTTCTACCCCTCATGATTAAACGCTTTATTAAAACTTCGTCTGGGATATCTAAATAAAATACTATCTCTAAAGGTTGATTTATATTCATCAAAACATCATTTAGAGAATTAACTTGAGATAAATTCCTAGGATAGCCATCTAAAATCCAACCTTTATTATCTTTATCCAAATTCTTTTTTACAATTTCTAAAACAAGTTGATCACTTACAAGTTCCCCCTTATTCATAATATCTTTTACTTGTTTCCCCAAATCAGTATCCAAATCAATTTCAGTTCTCAATAATTCTCCAGTAGATAAATGTAAATAAGAATTAGCATCACTTAACAATGCAGCTTGAGTACCTTTACCCGCTCCAGGGGGTCCTAAAAAAAGTAAATGTTTTTTCATTAATTATTAACTAATCCCTCATACCTCTGAGAAATAACATAAGTTTGAATTTGTTTAGCAGTATCAATCGCAACTCCTACAAGAATCAATAGAGAAGTTGCTCCTAAACCTTGAAAAGTTTGAACATTAGTTGCTCTTTCTACAGCCGCGGGAATTATAGCTACTGAACCTAAAAATAATCCTCCTAACAGTGTCAACCTATTTTGAATACCTGATAAGTAATTTGCTGTATTAGTCCCAGGTCTTACTCCAGGAATAGCAACTCCACCTTTTTTTAAATTAGATGCAACATCTACTGGATTGATTGTGAGAGAAGCATAAAAGTATGAAAAACCCAAAATTAAAGCAAAAAATGTTAAAGCATATGGCCATGGATTGGAAGAACCGGGATTCAAACTCCCAGCTAATTTGATCAGAATTGGATTACCAGTAACATTTGCAACCGTTATTGGTAAAAATATCAAAGCAGAGGCAAAGATTATTGGCATAACTCCTCCAGCATTCAACTTTAATGGTAGATAACTTTGTCTTGTTGGAAGTAATGAAGAATTTCCTATCTGTCTTTTTGCACTAACAATTGGGATACGTCTTGCTCCTTCTTGAACAAAAATTATTCCCACAATTGTTAGTAAAAAGACTCCAAGTAAAACAGCTATACCTAGAACATCTCCACGATCACCAGTTTGTGCTTTTTCAATTGTTGAACTTAAAGCTTTTGGCAAAGTTGCAACAATATTTAAGAAAATCACTAATGAGGCTCCTTGACCTATACCTTTCTCAGTAATAATTTCACTAAACCACATTACTATCATTGAACCTGTAACAAGAGCAATAGATGTTTGCAAAACAAAAGCGGTTTCACTTATACCCTCGATAGCATACTGCCTTAGAATTAAAGAGAATATAATACTTTGCAAAAAACCCCACCCCAAGGAGACATATCTAGTTATCTGAGCAATTTTTCTTCTACCAGCTTCACCCTCATTTTTTTGCAAATCTTCAAGAATAGGTAAAGAAGCAGTCAAAAGTTGAATAATAATTGAAGCATTAATAAAGGGTAAAATTCCAAGTGCAAATATTCCTAAGGTTGAAATCCCTCCCCCAGTAAAAATATCTAGAAAACCTATTAATTGTCCACCTTGATCTATAAAACTTTTAAAAGCAACTCTGTCTATCCCAGGCATTGGTATGTAAATACCTAAACGAACTAAAAGTAGAAGTCCTAAGGTTGTTAAAACTCGATTCCTTAACTCCTTATTAAAAAATAATTGAGAAATTATTTCTGAAGCACTTGGATTTCTACTTTTGTTAACTAACATCGGCAAGTGAAATTAAATTTTTTTATGGGATTTATTTATTATTAATTATTTCGCAAGATCCACCTGCAGCTTCTATTTTTTCTTTAGCAACTTTAGTGAATGCATGAGCTTGAACTTTTAATTTCACTTTTACTTCTCCATTTCCTAAGATTTTAAGAGGAAATTTCGGCTTAAATAAAACCTTTTTTTTAACTAGTGAATCTAAATTAACGATTTCGTTATCTTTAAATTCATTTAATTTACTTAAATTGACTATCGAGAAATTTTTCTGATTAATAATTTCAAAGTGCTTTAATTTAGGAACTCTTCTATAGAGAGGCATTTGACCACCCTCAAATCCTGGGCGTGTAGGTCTCCCTGATCGAGATTTCTGTCCCCTCATACCAAAACCACAAGAAGCTCCCTGCCCAGCTGCTATACCCCTGCCTTTCCTCAATTTTTTCTTTCTGGAACCAGTATTTGATTTTAGTGTATTTAATGTTGAAGTCATAATGTTCAAGAGTAAAGCTGTTCAAGAGAAATTCCTCTCTCCCTAGAGGCAGATTTGTGGGTTCTTAATTGGGAAAGAGCAACCATTGCAGCTCTAGCATTATTTAAAGGAGTTTTACTACCCAATCTTTTAGCTAAGACATTTTTTATACCTGCTAATTCTAATACGGTCCTTATTGAGCCCCCTGCAATTACCCCAGTACCAGGTGCAGCAGGTCTAATCAGTACATTTGCAGCTCCATCACTGCCTTTAGATAAAGTAGGTATTGAGTTGTTTGGAGTTAAAGGGACTCTAACAAGATGTTTTTTCCCGTCTGAAACTCCTTTTCTTACCGCTCCTATAACATCACCTGCCTTACCGACTCCTACTCCTACTTGCCCTTTCTCATTACCAACAACAACTATTGCCCTAAAACTCATTTTTTTACCACCTTTTACTGTTTTAGATACCCTTCTGATTTGAACAACTCTTTCTTGCCACTCAGAATCTCTTTCATTTTTAGAATCACCTCTTCGATTTCTTTTTCGGTCATTATTACGATTACCTCTTCTCTGCTCATTAGGATTAGATGAGGCTAAGTTTTCAGTCTTTGACTGATTTTCTTGTTTTGTTGGAGTGTCTGTCATGATAAAAATAAATATTTAGAAATTCAAACCTGCATCACGGGCCGCATCCGCCAGAGCTTTAACTCTCCCATGGTATAGATTTCCCCCACGATCAAAAATTACTTGTTTAACACCTTTCTTAATTGCTCGTTTGGCTAATAACTTACCAACAACTGAAGAAGAACTGCAGTTAGAAGAGAGTTTTTCTACATCTTCCTTAAGTTCTTTATCTACAGTAGATGCAGAACATATAGTTTGTTGTGCATTATCGTCTATTACTTGAGCATAAATATGATTATTTGAGCGGAAAACAGCTAATCTTGGACGTGCGCTACTACCTATTAAGAAACGCCTTAATCTTTTATGCCTTTTTTGAGTTTGAAGTTTCCTTGAAATTTTAGCCATGATTTTTAAAGCAATTATTTTTTGCCGGATTTACCAGCTTTTCTGATGATTCTCTCATCTTGGTATTTAATACCTTTACCTTTGTAGGGTTCTGGAGGTCTGATTGATCTGATTTTTGCTGCTTCGTTTCCAACAATTTCTTTATCAATTCCAGATACAGTTACATTTGTATTACTTTCAACCTTGTATGTTATACCATCGGGGGGGCTCATTTCTACTGGATGACTAAATCCAGCACTTACTACTAAGTTTTTTCCTTTCACTTGAGCTCTAGATCCAACACCTACTATTTCTAATTTCTTTGAATAGCCCTCCGTAACTCCTTGCACCATATTTGAAATCAATGTTCTACAAAGACCATGCCTTTCCCTTGAATATCTTTTCGTAGTCGCTGGAGTAACAACAATCTGATTTTCTTTCTGATCAAAATTTACACCTTCAGGCATCAGTCTTTTTAGTTCACCTTTTGGACCCTTTACAGTAATGATTAATCCATTGATATCAACAGATACTTTATCTGGTATTTGTACTGGACATTTTCCAATTCTTGACATAATTAATTCTCCTTAATAAACATAACAAAGAACTTCGCCACCGATGCCTTGTTTCCTTGCATCACGGTCACTCATTACACCCTTTGAGGTTGATACTATAGCAACTCCAAGACCCCCAAGAACTTTTGGTAACCCCTTTGTATTTTTATAAACTCTTAATCCAGGCTTACTTACTCTTTGCATAGATCTGATGGTAGGAAATCTATTTTTTCCACTATATTTAAGTCCTAAAACTATTTTTGACTCATAGCCTTCCCCTTCCTCATTAATATCCGCTATAAAGCCTTCTTTTTGGAGTACTTTAGCAATATTTAGGATCATTCTAGAAGCTGGAATTGAAGTTGATGTATGCTTTTTTTGACTCGCATTTCTTATCCGAGTAAGCATATCTGAAATAGGATCGTGATTTGACATGTTTATAAAGTTAATTACTAAAAGGCATTCCTAGCTCTTTTAGGAGAGCTTTACCTTCTTGATCGGTTGAGGCACTGGTTACAATTGTTATATCCATTCCTCTAATGGAATCAATTTTATCAAATGAGATTTCAGGGAATATCAATTGTTCTTTAACTCCTAAAGTATAATTACCTCTTCCATCAAAGCTTTTAGGATTCACACCTCTGAAGTCTCTAATTCTTGGTAATGCTAAATTTATAAATCTTTCTAGGAAAGAATACATTCTGTCACCCCGTAAAGTAACAGTACAACCGATAGCCATACCTTCTCTAATTTTAAAGCCTGCAATTGCTTTTTTAGATCTTGTAACTAAAGCTTTCTGTCCGGTAATAGTTGCCATTTCATTTAAAGAAGCTTCTAAAGCTTTTGAATTTGAAGCAGCTTCTCCAAGACCTCTATTTACGTTAACTTTAATAACCTTGGGTACTTGATGAATATTTTTAAGGCCAAGATCTTTTAAAAGCTTTGGTCTTATTGCTTCTTTGTAGCGAGTTTTAAGAGTCATGATTTTTGGAGTTAATTCTGGTCTTTGTCAGAATTGAGTAATAAGAAAATTGAAATCTCGTTTTTGATGAAAAATTTAATCAATTAGTTCACCAGTTTTTTTTAATCTCCTTTTTTTGACACCTTCTTTATCAATAAAATATTCGATTTTACTTATTAGATTTTTATCCTTGGAAAAAAACATTACGTTAGAAGCATGTAATGATGCTTCTTCTGTCAATATCCTCCCACTCTCTCCTTCTTGAGTCGGTTTAACATGTTTTGTTCTAAGATTTATTCCCTTAACCACAACTCTATTCTCTAAAGGGATAGTTTTTAAGACTTCGCCAGTCTTTCCCTTTTCTTTGCCATTAATAACTTTTACTAAGTCTCCTGTTTTTATTCTCATTTTTGTTCGTTTGAAGTTTTTCTTTTGTTTAAGTGAGTCCATCATTTAAATAACCTCCGGAGCTAAAGAAACAATCTTTGTAAAATTCTTATCGCGTAATTCCCTTGCGACTGGACCAAATACTCTAGTACCTTTAGGATTTTTATCTTCATTAATCAAGACAGCTGCATTATCATCAAAACGAATAGAGTTACCTGTATTTCTTCTTAAAGTATGTCTTGTCCTAACTATAACTGCTTTGACTACATCTGATTTTTTAACACCCATATTTGGCAATGCATCTTTTACTGATGCAACTACAACATCTCCTACATGTGCATATCTTCTATTTGAACCTAGCACTCTTATACATTGAAGTCTTTTAGCGCCACTGTTATCAGCAACAGTTAAGTAAGTTTCCTGTTGAATCATTTTTTATCCTCCTTAATCCTTATTGTTTTATTTAGAATTTCCTCAATTGCCCATCTTTTATGAGCACTTAGAGGTCTTGTTTCTTTTATTTTAACTCTGTCTCCTAAAACACATGTGTTTTCTGGATCATGTGCCTTGTAGCGAGTAGTTTTACTTACAATCTTTTTATAAGTTGGATGAGGATATCTATTGATAACGGCAACAACAACTGTTTTGTCCATTTTGTCGCTTACAACAGTACCAATTCTTTCTTTAAGTGCCATAATAATTAATCAGCGGTTTTTTGATAAGTGGATTGACTTTTACTAAGAGTAAGTAGTTGAGCAACTTGTTTTTTAATGATTTTAAATTGATGAGTTTCATTAAGCTGTCTTGTTGCCTGTTTGAATCTTAAGTCGAATAGATCCTTACGTAATTGGTCAATTTTTTCAGTAATTTGAGAAGAATTTAACTTTTTAAATTCTTTTATAGATTCTGAGTTTTTCATTTTTTAACCTCCTCTGATGATTCTTTCTCTTTCTTTGCTTCTACTGATGAATCACTACTTAGATCTTTACCACTAGAGATGAATTTTGTTTTTACTGGTAATTTGTATTGAGCTAAACGCATAGCCTCTTTGGCAATTTCTTCTGTAATCTCTTCACCACCCATTTCAAATAATATTCTTCCAGGTTTTACAACAGCTACCCAAAACTCTGGATTACCTTTTCCTGATCCCATCCTAGTTTCAGCTGGTCTCATAGTGACTGGTTTATCTGGAAAAATACGAATCCATATTTTTCCACCACGTTTCACATATCTTGTCATTGCTCTTCTACTTGCTTCAATCTGACGAGCAGTCACCCAGCCACAGTCTTGAGCTTGTAGTGCAAACTGACCAAATGCAATGGTATTACCCTTAGAGGCAACTCCTTTCATCCTACCTCTATGCTGTTTTCGGAATTTAGTACGTTTTGGACTAAGCATTGTTATACCTCCTATGAATTCTCATTTGAACGATCCTCAAATTGCTGAGGTTTTCGACTACCTTTCCTTCTTGGAATAGCCCCAACAGGAATAGTTTGTTCTTCTTTCGGAAGAACCTCCCCTTTAAAGACCCAAACTTTAATTCCTAAAACACCATAAGTTGTATTTGCTTCACGTAGTGCATAATCAACTTCAGCTCTCAAAGTATGAAGAGGAACCCTTCCTTCTCTAGTCCATTCTGTTCTAGCTATTTCTGCGCCATTAAGTCTTCCACCTACCTGTACTTTCAAGCCTAAAACCCCAGCCCTTTGTGCTCTTTGCAAAGCCATCCTTATAGTTCTTCTAAAGGCAACTCTTTTTTCTAATTGTTGAGCTATGTATTCAGCAAGTAAATATGCATCCGCATCAACTCTCTCCACTTCAACTACATTAATTCGAACTTGCCTTGTTCTATCTCCTATAGTTTTTTGTATACCTGACCTCAATTCCTCAATACCACTTCCTTGCCTTCCTACAATCACTCCAGGTCTAGCTGTTTTTAATTCGAGTTCTAACTGATCAGCTTTTCTAGCAATTAGAACATCACTAATTCCAGCTGAACTGTATTTCTTTTGGATAAAAGTACGAATTTTATCATCTTCTTGTAGAAGAGTTGGATAAGTTTTAGAAGTAGCGAACCATTTTGAACGGTGTTCTTGTGTAATACCTAACCTAAATCCCGTTGGATTAATTTTATTGCCCATTAGTTTTGTGCCTCCGTATTAGTTGGATTAGGAGCAGATTCAACAGAAATACTAATATGGCAAGTCTGTTTTTTAATAGAGAAAGCTCTACCTTGAGCTCTTGGTCTGAACCTTTTCATCACCGGGCCATTATCGGCCGAAGCTGAAGATATTACAAGGGAGGAAGGTTCCATACCCAAATTATGTTCTGCATTAGCTACGGCAGATCTTAAAACCTTAGTAATAGGATCGGTAGATCTATATGGCATAAATTCCAACATAATAAGTGCATCTCTATAAGATTTACCTCTAATTTGATCGAGAACTCTTCTTACTTTTGATGCAGAACCACGAATATACTTACCGTGAGCAATAGCTGTTTTTGTCATTTCAGGTGTTTTTGTCATTTATCTTGCCCCCTTCTTATCTCTTAGGTGGCCACGATAGGTTCTAGTAGGAGCAAATTCACCTAATTTATGGCCAATCATTTGTTCAGTTATAAATACTGGTATATGAGCCTTACCATTGTGAACAGCAATCGTATGACCAATCATAACAGGAAGGATAGTCGAAGATCTAGACCATGTTTTGATGACTGATTTATCATTATCAGTATTTTGTTTTTCTACCTTTTTAAGCAAACTATCTGCTATAAAAGGCCCTTTTTTTAATGAGCGTCCCATAATTTATAAAATAGAAATAGAAATAGAAATAGAAATAGAAATAGTAGTAATCAAGAATCTCTTCCTCCTCTACTTCTCTTAGAAACACGACGGCGTCTTCGAACAACTAATTTGTTACTTGGCTTGTTTTTCTTACGTGTCTTTAATCCAAGCGCTGCCTTACCCCAAGGTGTGACAGGTCCTGCCCTACCAATCGGAGCTTTTCCTTCTCCTCCTCCATGTGGATGATCACATGGGTTCATAACACTACCTCTTACTTGAGGTCTTCTACCTAACCATCTTCTTCTGCCTGCTTTTCCTAGGCTAGTATTACGTATTTCAGAATTACCCACTTCACCTAAAGTTGCATAACATTCCTTGCGTACAAGTCTAACTTCAGTAGATGGGAGTTTTAAAGCGACATAATCTCCTTCTTTTGCCATTAGTTGGGCGCTAGCTCCTGCTGATCTGACCATTTGAGCACCTCTACCAGCATATAGTTCTACACAATGAACACTCGAACCTAATGGCATAGAAGATAGCGGCATTGCATTCCCATCTTCAATTGGAACACTTTCACCAGAAATTACATTTTGGCCAACTTTTATTCCTGCTGGCGCAATTATATATCTTTTCTCTCCGTCTTCATAGAATAAAAGTGCAAGCCTCGCATTTCTATGAGGATCATAATGAATAGCTGCAACCTTTGCATTAATATTTTTTTTATCTCTTCTGAAATCTACTAATCTATATTGTCTTTTATGTCCGCCACCTCTGTGACGACAGGTTATAACTCCTCTATTATTTCTACCTTTATTCCTATGCTTAGAAACTATTAATGATCTTTCTGGTTTTGAACCTGTAATCTCACTAAAGTCAGTAACAACTCTCTGTCTTGTTCCAGGTGTATAGGGTTTGAATTTACGAATAGCCATAATAAATACTCCTTAAGATTCTGGGAATAGTTGAATTTTGTCACCTTCAGCAAGACGAACAATTGCCTTTTTAACTTGAGAACGTTTCCCGGAGAATTTACCGACTCTTCTTGTTCTCCTTGGAGGATTCATAGTGCTTATTCCTATAACTTTAACACTAAACAAGGCCTCAATTGCTGCCTTTATCTGAGGCTTTGCTGCTCTATGATCTACCTCAAAAGTGTATTGGTTAAGGTCTAATGCATTTGTCGCTTTTTCTGTAATTACAGGTTTACGAATTATATCAGCTAAACGAGAATCAAATAATTTACTCATGATGCATAAACCTCCTGAATTTTATTGATTGCTGATTGACCAATAACTAACTTATTAGCGTTAAGAATATCAAAAACATTTAATTGATCAGCAGCAATTAGTTTTACCTTTTCAATGTTGTTAATAGATTTTTTGATGACATTAGAGGGAGCATCAAGAATAACTAAAACCTTTTCTGTTTTTTCTATTCCTAGTCTAGAGAGACCTTTAATTATCTCACTAGTTTTTGGTTGGTCTACCGTTGAACCAAAATCTTCAACAGTTTTGATATCAGCAATCCTAGACATTAATGCTGTTCTAAGTGCTAATCTCCTTTCTTTTCGGTTCATATCTAAATTATACGAACGTGGTTTAGGGCCAAAAATTACTCCCCCTCCTGGTCTTAAAGGAGTCCTAATTGATCCTTGACGAGCTCTACCAGTACCCTTTTGCTTATATGGTTTCCTCCCACCACCACGAACTTCGGATCTTGTCAAAGTAGATGCAGTACCCTGTCTTTTGTTAGCTAATTGTCTAAGAACAGCTCTATGTATTAAATCGGCAGAAGATGTCTCTTTGGCAACTTTCAAATCAATTGAAACAGTACCAGCTTTTTTGCCATCCCATTTTAAAGTTTCTAGTGTTGTCATGATTTTGATCCTCCTTTGTTACCAACTACATTATTAGGCCTTATATTTACTATTGAGCCAGGTTTGCCTGGTACCGAACCTTTCACTACAAGCAAATTTTTCTGATCATCAATTTTGACCACAAGTAAACCCTTTGTGGTGATTTTTTTACCTCCATATCTTCCTGCCATCCTTTTCCCAGGATAAATTCTACCAGGAGTTGTTCCAGCACCTGTGGATCCTGGGGCTCTATGATTTTTGGAACCATGACTCATAGGTCCTCTACTAAAACCATGTCTTTTTTGATATCCAGAAAAACCTCTACCCATCGATTTCCCGCTAATATCAACTTTCTGACCGACCTCAAAATTTGTAACAGTTATTTCTTTTCCAATCTCATAAGAAGATGTCTCTTCAACTCTGTATTCCTTTAAATGCTTTAAAAGTATTTCCCCGGATTTTAGTAAATGTCCTTTTTCAGGCTTACTCAGATGCTTATCCTTTGATATTCCGTAACCTATTTGTATAGCATTATAACCATCTAAAGGTTGAGATTTTAATTGTGTGACTCGACAAGGGCCAGCCTCTATAAGAGTAACCGGTACTGCATTCCCATCCTTATCGAATAATTGGGACATGCCCAATTTTTTTCCTAAAATTCCTATAGACATAAGACTTGAATACGCTAGCTGGTAAATAATTTTTGGTTAATTGTCAAATCTCTTTCAAGTTTTAACAATGTTTTCAATCAAAAATTTAATTCATTAGTGGGAGTGAGACTTTTCTAAATTTTGAAAGTTTCTCTTCGGGTTAAACCCATCCCAAATTTTTTAACGAAACGCTAAAAAACGTGAAAGTTTCAGAGGCTCGGCTAGCTTGCGAGCTTATTAAAATTCACCGAATATAAATTGTACATCATCAAGTACCATAAAATGAAATAATATATAGATAAACGGAATCTTTTTATGCCATTACTTCTGACAGGAAAAAAGTTTCATAATGATTTACATAAAAATAAATGTTTAGCTATGTTTGCTCCTCTTGAGGGTGGATATGAAACTCGTCTTTTAAGAAGAATGCGAGCGAAAGGATTTAAAACTTATATAACCTCTGCCAGAGGATTAGGAGATCCTGAAGTATTTTTACTAAAATTACATGGTATAAGACCTCCTCATTTAGGTCATCAAAGTATTGGCAGAAATGGTGCTCTTGGAGAAGTTCAGCAAGTAATCCCCCAAGCTTCTGAATTATTTAATGAAAATGACAAGGATAAATTATTGTGGCTATTAGAAGGTCAAGTCTTATCTCAATCTGAACTTGAAAGCTTAATTAAAATCTGTACTACAGATAACAAACTTAAAATAGTTGTTGAAATGGGTGGTTCTAGAAAACTTGAATGGAAATCTTTAAATGACTATATATTGAATGAATTCTAAATTTGAGTTATTAAAAAAAAATAAGAAGGGATTAGATAAATGGGTTAAATTAATTTGTGGGGCGAGCAATGAAGATATTGTTGCCATAGAAGATTTGTGTGCTATTTATTCCGCTGCTGGAGTTGACTATATTGATGTTGCTGCTGACCAATCAATAGTGGAAGCGGCGAGAAATGGTATCAAATGGGCCAAAGAAGTATGTGGGGCATCTCCTGGATTAATGATAAGCATAAGTGATGGGAAAGATATACATTTTCGTAAAGCTAAATTTGATCCATTGAAATGTCCCTCTAATTGTCCTAGGCCATGCGAAAAGATTTGCCCTACCTTCGCAATTGATTATTCTGGGGTTAAAGAAAGTAAATGTTATGGATGTGGAAGATGTATAAATAGTTGTCCCCTAAACTTAATATCTGAGTATGAATATAAATTGTCAAATAATGATTTACAACACACTCTACAAACAATAAAGCCAGATGCAGTTGAAATTCATACGGAAATCAATCGGCTAAATTCTTTTATACAAGTTGCAAATATTCTCAAGAATTCAGGGACAAAATTAAAAAAAATATCTGTAAGTTGCGGTTTAAATCAATCCCAAAAAGGAGCAAAAGATCTTTTAAAAGCACTGTGGGAAAGATATGAAATTCTTGTTGAACATAATGTGCCGCTTATTTGGCAACTAGATGGAAGACCTATGTCTGGGGATTTAGCTCCAGCGACAGGAAAGGATACAGTTAAATTATGGAATAATATAGGATCTCATCTTCCCCCAGGTTTAATTCAACTAGCAGGAGGAACGAATGAAAAAACTCATGAATTTTTAAAAATAAATAATTTTCCTGATGGAATTGCCTTTGGGAGTTCTGCTAGAAAAATAATGCAACCACTTATAGAAGATGCCAACAAAAATAATAAAAAATTATATGAATATCCAGAAAAAATGGCTTTAGCAATAAAAAAGGCAAAAAAATTACTTAACCCATGGAAAATCAGCTAATCCCTTCTATTTAATTAAATTTAAAAAACAATTACAAAAAGCTTGAATAAAAAATTATATTTTTAAATAGAAAAAAATCTTGTTATGTATTAAAGTAAAACTTCATTGGGCCGTCGCCAAGTGGTAAGGCATCGGGTTTTGGTCTCGACATTCCTAGGTTCGAATCCTAGCGGCCCAGTTCTAAAACATAGTTGAGTGAGCTCTCAAAAACTATTTCTTTTTGATTTTGATGGGGTCATTGTTGATGGAATGGATGAATACTGGCATAGTTCATTATTAGCTTTTGAAAAATATCTAACTTCTCCAAACTTAATTGATCAGAATTTTTATAAACAAGTTTCAAATACCTTCATAGAAATGAGACCTTGGGTTAAATATGGATGGGAAATGTTAATTATTGTCAACCAAATTATCAAAAGAGAAGACCCTCTAAATAATCAAAATAAATGTGATTTCCTAAATAAATATAATCAAAATTGTCAGAAGGTTTTATTAGAAAATTCTTGGGTTCCCGAAGAGTTGCAAAAAGGACTTGATGAAGCAAGAAAATATCAAATAGCTAAAGATTTTGATAGTTGGATAAAGTTACATCGTCCATTTTATGAAGTTTTAGATTTTATAGAAAGAATAAAAAAAGACAACATCAAGAGTGCGATCATAACAACAAAAGGAAGGATATTTGCAAGCAAAATTCTAAAAAAATTAAATATTTTTCCAGAGTTAATTTTTGGTTATGAGTCAGGAACGAAAGTTCAAATTGCATCAAAACTTTCGAGAGAATTTGAAATTATTGGATTTATCGAAGACAGGAGAAATACACTTCTTGATATAAAAGAAAGCCCCATAACAAATAATATCCCTTGCTACCTTGCTGATTGGGGCTACTTAAAAAATATAGATAGAATTAATCTACCCCATGAAATTAAATTATTAAAGTTGGTAAATTTAGAAAAATTACTTGCAATTTAAACATCTTCGGTTAGAGTACGCATGTACTATAAATTGTAGTTATTAATTTTGAATTTATAAAAGTTTATAGATTTAAAAATAATTATGAAAAACTATCAATAAATTGACAAATGAGTTTTGAAGAAAAAAGAAAAAAAAATGCTAAAGAATCGTCATCTTCAGAGAAGGACAAGGCATTAAATCTAGTCTTAGGCCAGATAGAAAGAAACTTCGGAAGAGGATCAATAATGAGGCTTGGTGATGCCTCCAGAATGAAAGTTGAAACAATATCAACAGGAGCTCTTACATTAGATTTAGCGTTAGGAGGAGGCTATCCTAAAGGACGAGTTGTTGAGGTTTACGGGCCTGAAAGCTCAGGAAAAACAACTCTAACGCTTCACGCAATCGCAGAAGTTCAAAAAAATGGAGGTACAGCAGCCTTTGTAGATGCTGAACATGCTTTAGATCCAGTCTATGCTGCCTCTTTAGGAGTAGATGTTGAAAATTTACTAGTCTCGCAACCAGATACAGGCGAAATGGCTTTAGAGATAGTTGATCAACTCATAAGATCAACTGCAGTAGACCTTGTAGTTGTTGACTCAGTAGCAGCACTAACTCCTAGAGCAGAAATAGAAGGTGAAATGGGAGATCATGTAATAGGAAGCCAGGCAAGACTAATGAGTCAAGCGATGAGAAAAATAACCGGTAATATTGGAAAATCCGGATGTACAGTGATTTTCCTCAATCAATTACGTTTAAAAATCGGTGTTACATATGGAAATCCAGAGACAACTACAGGAGGTAATGCATTAAAGTTTTACGCTTCAGTAAGACTTGACATCAGGAGAATTCAGACTCTTAAAAGAGGTACAGAAGAATATGGAATAAGAGCAAAAGTGAAAGTAGCAAAGAATAAAGTTGCTCCTCCATTCAGAATTGCAGAATTTGATATTCTATTCGGCAAAGGGATTAGTACAACAGGATGTTTATTAGATTTAGCAGAAGAGACGAATATCATAATTAGAAGAGGTGCTTGGTATAGTTACGAAGGAGAAAATATTGGCCAAGGAAGAGATAATACAATCATTTGGTTGGACGAGAACCTCGAAATAAAGAATAAAGTAGAATCTATAGTAAAAGGAAAACTTACAGAAGATACTGAAGTAAGCTCTAATTCAACTAAAGCATCAAATAGTAATCCAGAAAATCAAACAACTGCTAATAGTATAAAGACATTAGCTTAGATTCATAATGAACCTGAGAGACTTATAAAGTTTTGGGTTAGTCTAGTAAAGAGAATGAAATATTAATCTAAATTCAAAACAATGTCGAAAAGTATTTTTGATTAATACTAATGTTTTATCTCTGTATATTTACTTTTTGATTTATAAGATCTCTCCACAAACAAGCCATTACATAAATTAATAGTGAACTTGAAAATATTAGAAAAAATGAAGTTGTAGTCATGTTTTTATTGATTAAATAAGTCCTAAAGATCCTGCTGTATAACCGATAGTTAAGCAGAATATAAATTCAATTAAATCTCTTGGAGCAGCGTTAATAATTAAATTAAGTTGAGTCATCATTTATGACCTAACAGTCTTTTTTAATCCGTAATTTTCAGCTTTTTCAGTCTGACATTGAATATCATCTTCCGCGCACTTGACTTCTGCTGTTTTGTCTATTTGACTGCTGCAACCACCTGCCATAACTGGTAAGCCACTTGCAGCTGTGAAGCCAGTCAAACATGCAAAAGAAATATAAGGAATAAGTCTTTTCATCTAATTGTTACTTTATGTAAATATATTATGTTACATATAAAGATCAACTGTGAGAAGCTGATTATTCATTAATTTTGAAAGACATTTATTAGCTCATATTTAATGATGTGAAATGGTCAGATAGGGCCCTTACCACCTCTTCGAAATCTTTCGTTTAGTAGTAATTAACTGTTTTGAAATCTACAGATCAAAAGAAATCACTTCCAACCTAAAAATAAATACATACCTCGAATGAAATCTCTTCTTGCAAGTAAAAGATCTAAAGCAATATTAGGTATTAAGAGATTAGCTATTAGTAGTTGGTGCAATATCAAAAAAGTTGCCATCTTTGCAATAAGAGGAAGCATAAAAGAAGTTCCAGCCATGACTTTTATTTTAGACAAATCCATTCTCATTAAGACCTGGATAAGCTAAACCCTTAAAATAGATATTTATACTCTAATAAGCTATTGATCTTAATAGCTCTTACATAACAAGCACTTTAAAAATAGTGCTGGGAAGAAATGCTTTAGTTATTTCCTTTTGAATAATCTGTATGAAGAAATCTATAGGGTTCAAATAATTCTTAAAAGATATTCTAAAGGTATTAAGTTCAATAGGGGGGGGGAAATCTCTTTTTTTTTAATTTCTATCATTCTCGATCTGTTGCTATATAAATTTTAGAATTTCCTTGTTCTACCATAAAAATATTTCTCTTGCTTAGAAATAAAATTCCAACACTCTTTGCAAGAAAATATCCAAGTTTTAGTTAACAGATTTACAACTCTAGTGGACTTTGTCAAAATTATTATAGACATCACATCTTTTCATTTCAAAGTATTTACTTAGCAAGGTAGGTTGGAGAGAAAAATTGGTAAGGCATACTGGTAAGGCACCCTTGATTTAAACTAGGAAATACCTTCGCAATTCACTACTATAAAAGGCTTTTAAGTTTTCTAAAAAAAAAGAAGCTCTGCTTCATAATGAGTCAGCAGGAGTCCACCAACCTGCAGCTGGTCCAATAAACCTGACAACTACCCATAAGATGACTAAACCTCCAATTCCGTACCAACTAGCTTTTATACTTAATTTCATTAAACTGTCTCTCTGATTAATAGTAAGAGGTAGCCAATCAAATAATCTAGGTGAATCATCTGATTTAGATTTGGTATTGTTTTGTTTAGGAGGAAGACCTAATGATTTTCTCCTTTTTGCTTCTCCCATATTTAAAGATATTTCATGAATAATAATCTAATCGTAAGGGAGCATATAGTTTATTTGTTTTGAAGGTTGAATACTTTGTAAAATAAATCTACCCCATTTTCTTTTATTTGCTCTTCCATCAAGAATGATTAATTTACCAGCGTTTTTTCTTAAAGGTGAAATTGACCGTTCTAGTTTTTGTATTGCCTCTGGAAGTAAAAATTCTCGAAACCAATCTTTAGACAGATTTCTGTTATGTGACACAGTAAATGCGTTGATAGGCTCTTCAATGCTAGGGATTGGTAGTATTGGAATAATTATTTGTTCTGGACTTTTTATACAATAAGAATTATTTATCCACCAAGTATAGCTAGCACATAGAATTTCATTATTAAGCGATGGTATAGTCTCTAGCAAAACTCTTTTTCCATAAATAGAGGCTAATTCAGTAGCAAATTTAAGCTTCAAATCAACGTCATCAGATAAAAATAAAGTCAGACCTCTTGAGAAAATAATTAATTTTTTAGACTTATCTAAAATATTTTTTGAAAACATTGGATTATTTGGAAGCATTTGTCTAGGCGGAACATATACTAAGATTTGATTTTCAATAAAATTACTCCTAAAGTTCATTACCAAATCAATATTTAAACATTCTTTTTTGAGATACTTTTGTAAAAAATTATCTTCTCTGAATGCAGACAAAAAAATAAATTTATTATTAATTAGTAAATGTTTAATCTGAGAAAGTTCATCAATTGGTTCTAAATAAAAGTTCCACTCAAAATTTATATCATCTAAAATTA
>QCVS01000004.1 GCA_003210285.1 Prochlorococcus sp. AG-686-J21 | reverse complement strand
TGGTTGGTTCGGCGTCTTAATGATTCCATGCCTACTTGCAGCCGCGGCTTGTTTCATCGTTGCTTTCATCGCAGCACCTCCAGTAGACATTGACGGAATTAGAGAACCAGTTGCTGGTTCATTCCTATACGGAAACAACATCATCTCAGGTGCAGTTGTTCCTTCTTCAAATGCTATTGGTCTACACTTCTACCCAATTTGGGAAGCAGCTACTGTAGATGAGTGGTTATACAACGGTGGTCCTTACCAGCTAGTAATATTCCACTTCCTTATTGGTATCTCAGCATACATGGGACGTCAGTGGGAGCTTTCATACCGTTTAGGTATGCGTCCTTGGATCTGTGTTGCATACTCTGCACCAGTTTCAGCAGCTTTCGCAGTATTTCTTGTATACCCATTCGGTCAAGGTTCATTCTCTGACGGAATGCCTTTAGGTATCTCTGGAACATTCAACTTCATGTTTGTTTTCCAGGCAGAGCACAACATTCTTATGCACCCATTCCACATGGCTGGTGTTGCAGGTATGTTCGGAGGATCTTTATTCTCAGCAATGCATGGTTCACTTGTTACTTCATCTCTAATCAGAGAAACAACTGAGACAGAGTCTCAGAACTACGGTTACAAGTTCGGACAAGAAGAAGAAACATATAACATCGTTGCAGCTCATGGCTACTTCGGTCGTTTGATCTTCCAATATGCTTCATTCAACAACAGCAGAAGTCTTCACTTCTTCCTAGCTGTATTCCCAGTTGTATGTGTTTGGTTAACTTCAATGGGAATCTGCACAATGGCATTCAACCTTAACGGTTTCAACTTCAACCAATCAGTTGTTGATGCAAACGGTAAGATTGTTCCTACATGGGGCGACGTTCTTAACAGAGCTAACCTAGGTATGGAAGTAATGCACGAGCGTAACGCTCACAACTTCCCACTTGATCTAGCAGCAGCTGAGTCTACAACAGTAGCTCTTACAGCTCCAGCTATCGGTTAAGCTTAAAGTTCTAAATTTAAAAGCCTCCTTTTTTAGGGGGCTTTTTTTTATGTTTAATTTTCAATTGAGTTCTTATAATAGTTAATAGAACTTTAATAATTTGATATTTCTATGAGTAGCAGTTTTGGAAAAATTTTTCGTGTAAGTACATTTGGAGAATCTCATGGAGGAGCTGTTGGAGTTATTCTTGATGGATGTCCTCCAAAGTTAAAAATAAATATTGATCTTATACAAAATGAATTAGATAGGCGGAGACCTGGTCAGAGCAAAATCACGACTCCAAGAAATGAAGATGATAAATTAGAGATATTAAGTGGTTTAAAGGAAGGAATAACACTTGGAACTCCTATTGCGATGTTGGTTCGAAATAAAGATCAAAGACCAGGAGATTATAGTAATTTGGAGCAAGTATTCAGGCCATCTCACGCAGATGGTACTTATCATTTGAAGTATGGAATTCAGGCTGGTTCTGGAGGAGGTAGAGCTTCGGCTAGAGAAACCATAGGAAGAGTTGCTGCAGGTGCTATTGCAAAACAATTATTAAAAAACTTGTTTAATACTGAAATTCTTTCTTGGGTAAAACGTATACATGATATCGACTCTCAAGTAAATAAAAATAAACTCACTATAAGCAAAATAGATTCAAATATTGTTAGATGTCCTGATGAAAAGATCGCTGTAAAAATGATTAAAAGAATAAAAGAATTACAGAAGGATGGTGATTCTTGTGGAGGTGTTATTGAATGTTTAGTGAAAAATGTTCCATCTGGATTAGGCATGCCTGTCTTTGATAAATTGGAAGCTGATCTTGCAAAAGCTTTGATGTCTTTACCTGCTACCAAGGGGTTTGAAATAGGTTCAGGTTTCTTAGGAACTTATTTAAGAGGGAGTGAACATAATGATTCGTTTGTTGAGTCTGATGATATTAGTAAGCTTAAAACAATATCAAATAATTCAGGAGGGATACAGGGAGGTATAAGTAATGGAGAGAATATTGAGATGAAAATAGCTTTTAAACCAACAGCAACTATTGGAAAGGAGCAGAAAACTGTAAATGCTGATGGTAAAGAAGTACTATTGAAGGCAAAAGGCAGACATGATCCTTGTGTTTTACCAAGAGCAGTGCCAATGGTTGATTCAATGGTAGCTCTTGTACTAGCAGACCATTTGCTTCTCCATCATGCACAATGCTCAATTATTAAATAGAATTATTCTTTAATTCGATCTTCTTCTGAGCCATTCATATATCTTTGGATCTATTTTATTATTTTTAAAACCCATATCCCCAATTACGATAGCTTTATATCCTAGTGATTTATATAGCGGCATATCAGATATAGATAAACCTCCAGCTGCAATAAAATCTATATTTTTAAATTGAGATACATTTATTAATTCAATATTATCTTTCACTGGGTAAATTTTGATAATTTTACAATTCAAATCTATTGCTTGTTTAAGATCTTTTGAATGTTTGATTCCAGGAATTAATAAATGATTTTTTGAATTTGAATAATTTAAAAGGTCTCTATCCCAACCTTTCATCATTGAGTAATTTAAACCTATTTTTATAGAGTCATCTATCGATTTCTTATTTCTTACTGAAGCAGAACCTAGATTAAGCTTTGGGAACTTTAACCTTAAATTTGAAACATAATCTAGCCAGTTTTCGTTATGAGACCAACTAATTTCGATGTTTATAAAACCTGCTTTTATTAACCTTTCTAGTTCTTTTTCAACTAAATCTCTATCTATAGCACTTGTATAAATATTTTTAGTAGGTTTTATTAATAAAAAAAAAGATTCTGAATTTAATTTCTGAGAGAAAGAATCTTTTTTTTTTTAATGGAGATATCAGATTTTTTCAAATCAGATATAGTTAGCAACTTTAACCTCGGAACGGTTAAGTAAATCTTGGATATCTTCTGTATCAATTGTTTCTCTCTCAATAAGCATTGAAGCCATTTCATCAAGAACGCTTCTGTTTTCTGAAAGGACTTTTGTCGCTCTTTTATATGCTGTATCAACAAGTTCTGAAACTTCTACGTCAATTGTTGCTGCAGTGTCTTCAGAGAAGTCTCTTGTGGCGTTCATATCTCTTCCAAGGAACATCCCTCCTTGTGATTGACCCAACGCTACTGGACCTATTTTGTCGCTCATTCCAAATTTAGTAATCATTTGTCTCGCAACATTAGCCACTTGCTGTAAATCGTTAGAAGCTCCTGTAGTAACTTCCTCCTCTCCATATACAATTTCTTCAGCAACTCTTCCACCAAGAGCTACAGCCATTTGATTTTGTAGATATGAACGTGAGTAAAGACCAGACTCCATTCTCTCTTCACTAGGAGTAAAGAAGGTTAATCCACCTGCTTGGCCTCTAGGTATTATGGATACTTTTGCTACAGCGTCATAATCAGGCATACAAGCTCCAACTAAAGCGTGACCTGCCTCATGATAAGCAACAAGTTCCTTCTTTTTATCACTTATAACTCGATCTTTTTTTTCTGGTCCAGCCATTACTCTCTCGATAGCATCCCCAACTTCATCGTTACTAACAATATCGAGATCTTTTCTTGCTGCAAGGATAGCAGCTTCGTTTAAAAGATTGGCTAAATCAGCACCTGTAAATCCAGGTGTTCTTCTTGCAACTTTATCAAGGTCTACATCTTTTGAGAGAGTTTTATCCTTGGCATGAACATTTAGAATTTGTAATCTTCCAGCGTAATCAGGCCTATCTACAGTTACTTGTCTATCAAATCTACCTGGTCTCATTAATGCTGAGTCCAAAACATCTGGTCTGTTAGTTGCTGCAACAATAATTATGCCAGAATTACCCTCAAAACCATCCATTTCAGTTAAGAGTTGGTTTAAAGTTTGTTCTCTCTCATCATTTCCACCTCCCATCCCAGCACCTCTTTGTCTTCCAACAGCATCTATTTCATCAATAAAAACTATACAAGGTGCGTTTTTCTTAGCTTGCTCAAATAAATCTCTAACCCTACTTGCACCAACTCCAACAAACATTTCAACAAACTCAGATCCAGAGATCGAGAAAAAAGGAACTCCTGCTTCTCCTGCGACTGCCTTAGCTAAAAGAGTTTTTCCTGTCCCTGGAGGTCCTACTAATAAAACACCTTTAGGAATTTTTGCTCCAACTGCAGTAAATCTGTCGGGACTTTTAAGAAAATCTACAACCTCTGTTAACTCTAATTTTGCTCCTTCAACACCAGCAACATCTGAAAAAGTTACTTGAGTAGACGGTTCCATTTGAAGCCTAGCTTTGCTTTTCCCAAAACTCATCGCTGGGTTACCACCACCGCCGCCACCGCTTCCATTTTGTGATCTTCTAAATAGGAAGAATAAGCCTCCTATTAATAAAACTGGAAAAATTAAACTACTTATCGCTTGCTGCCAAGGATTAGCTAATTTTGTTGGTGTAACGGCTATATCTACATCATTCTCAGTTAGGATTTTTAGTAAATCTTTATCGGGAGCTAAATTAACTTCAGATCTACTCCCATCGTTTTCAACAACCTGTGCAGTTCCACTATCCGGAGATAATAAAACCCTGCTAACTTCTTTATCTTGAACAGCTTCTATAAAATCACTATATCTAAGAGTTTTGGTGGCATTCTCAGTGTTAGGTTTATCAAAAACAGAAGTTCCTATAAAAATGACTGTAATTACTGCTAGAACGTAAAGTCCTACGTTTCTCCAACGTTTGTTCACGATAAAAAATCTTTATTAAATCTATAATACTAATAATAAAACAATATTAAGACTTTCTAAGTACATCTACTACACTTTTAAATGCGAACCATTCTGGAATTGATTCTCCATTTCTCAACTTTTTTCTGAATTCTGTACCGCTTAGTTTCATTATTTGATATTTGTTATCTTTTGCTTCTTCGGCAGTTATGTAACCTTTTTCTATTGTGTATACCAAATTTTTTGAAGGGACAGTTTTCATCAACAACTCCTCTGAGCATTCATTGGCAAAATTCTGGGCATCATAAGGTCCATAAAAGTCTTTACCAGTAGATGATGATTTACATCCAGCCATATCCCTACCAATTATAAAATGAGTACATCCATAATTCCTTCTTATAATCATGTGTTGAAGAGCTTCTCTAGGCCCTGCCATATGCATTGAGTAAGGTAAAAAAGCCCATTTTATTTTCTTATTAGAAATTTCTTCTTCTAATCTTTTATAGGTCAAATATCGGACTTTCCCTGGAATATCATCCTGTTGTGTTGGCCCGCAGGTTGGATGAACCAAAACAACTGAATTTGAGGAAACATTTTCCGATTGTAAGGCGTTAGTAAATAATTCATAATGAGCTCTATGAATTGGATTTCTACATTGAAAAGCAACGACATCAAAATTAGCAGGTAATATATCTCTTACCTCTTTTGGGGTCTTACATGGAAAATCTCTATTTGGGAGCTCCAAGCCATAAACTTTACCCCCTATATAGTATCGACCTCTTTCATTGAAAATCATCCTTACTGCAGGATGATCCAAGGAATTAGTCCCGTAACAAAATTCTGCTTCTTCTGACTTATCTGGCGCCCATTTTGAACTTACTTCTAAAACCGCTAATTTTTGTTTTTTATAAGTGAGTAATATTGTTTCACCCACCTTGATTTGTGCATTATTTGTATCAAATACAATCGGCAAACCAAAGAGTAACCCCTTTGTATCTCTATGGCTTTTAATTACAGATTTATACTCTTCTTTATCCATAAATCCTTCTAGAGGAGAAAATCCGCCAACCATTAAAAGTTCGACATCACAAGCATTTCTATCACTACATTCGTGCTCAGAAGAAACTTGAGAAAGAAGCTTTAATTTTATTTCTTCATCCTTAATAATTAATTCTTTTAGTTCTCCTCCATAAGCAGGTATTAAACCTTTTGAATCTCTTTTGGATTCTTGTTGTGAATTCATTTTATGATTTTTATAAGATAAAAAAAAAAGAGGGCTTGCTTAAACCCTCTTTTTTATATTTGATTTGGAATTAAGCTTTTCTTCCGTAAAGCTCACCAATTATTTTTACATCAAGAGGTTCTTTTGAACCCATATCTGTATCGGAGGGTTGGATCGCTACAAATGTACCTGCAAATTCATCTGTATCAGAATCTACATTTTCAATTGATAGTGTTACTACTCCTGTTCCATTTACATCAACTTTGATATTTTCTTTAGCAAGTTCTTCATCATCTCCCCCTAGGGCAACTAAACCTTGAGCGTATTCAACTCCAGTATTTTTTGCTCTTGCTTTAGGATCTAAAAAATCACCTGTTCTATAATTAGGTGTGAATGTAGCACCACTGACTTCTGTCCCAGGCTCGATTGATGAGGGTAGATCAGCTGTTAAATCTTTTGCAGAGAATGCGAATGGAACCTCTAAACCTCCAGGAGTTAGAACAGTAATTAATTGAAAATCTATACCACCTTTCTCAGTAAATGTTCCTGAGTCTATATCTCCATATACCTCTGTAACTGTAGTGTTGTTTCTAGGACTAATAATTTTTGTTGCAACAAATTCTGCTTCTTTTCTTTTTGATCCCGGAACTTTTACATAAACTTCTGTTGGATGCATGCAAATCCCTTTTAAGGAATCACCATTTCCTAAAGATATTGATCCGATTAGGGATGAATCTAAGGAAGGACAATCGTTAGCTTTTCCTGTGTTTACGACATCTGTAAATTGAGCATTTCCTCTCTCGGAGAAGGCATATGTTTTATCTGTGACAAAAGCAAAAGTTAAACAAAAAGAAATAACTAAAGCTAAGAAAGAACGGATTCTCATAATAAAATTTTAATAAAGTTCTGTTACTGCTAGTAAAGGATTACGTTAAAATGTTCAGTACGGATAATACAAGGTAAAGAACCACAAAAGAAAGTTTTTAAGATCCTCGAAACAACCCGTAGCTTTTTTAATTTTTTAAAAACTTGAGTTATCTTAAGATATCAGACTATTTTTAATGATTAAGATTACAAAAAAATACAAATGTAAATGTTATGGATTATTTATTAGTTGAAATAATTTCATTTATTAAATTATTAGCTAACTCAATTTTTGATGTTTTTTCTAGATGATTTTCCATATTTTTTTTATCAAAAAGCCAACCTTCATTTTGTGCTAGTGGACCAAATCCTTGGCCTTCGATATCTATAGGATTTGCAAATAGTAAATCACAACCCTTAAGCATCATTTTCTCTTTAATGGTTTTTTTGGCACTTTTGAAAGAACCTGTAAATGCACAAAATCCAACAAAAATTTGATCTTCTTTTTTCACTTTACTTATCTCTTTTAAGATATCTGGAACATATTCGATATTTTCATTTAAAAAGTCCTCAAATTTACTTTTTGGAATTTTTTTTGAAGTATCTCCTGATATTTTGAAATCAGCTACTGCAGCATTCATGATGAAATAATCACATTTCGAAATTTCTTTTTCAATTTCCTTAATCAAATCATTACTATTATCTATCTCATACGTATTAATTCCTTCTGTGATATCTAGTTTATTTTTTAAAGGGCCATGGATATATTTGACTTTCGCACCCCTAAATCTTGCTACTTGAGCAAGCATTAATCCCATAGTTCCAGAACTATTGTTAGTTATCTTTCTGGCGGCATCTATTTTTTCTGAAGTACAACCTCCTGTAATTAAAAACTCTTTATTTAGTAAGTCTCTGTAATAGGGCTTTTTATTTTGTAGGAGTAAAAACTTTAGAGCTAGTTGTATTAAATCATTTGGGGGGATCTTTCCAACTCCAATTTCGTCACAAGCTAGGATCCCTTCACTTGGCTTAAGGATTAGAACATTTGGATAATCTTGTAAATATATATAATTTCTCTGAACAGCTTTATTACTCCACATCTTAGAATTCATTGCTGGAGCAACAATAATAGGCTTATTATTCGCAATTAAAATACTGGATATTAATCCATCGGCATTACCTGTAACCCACTTTGAAAGTGTTGTTGCAGTCAAAGGAGCCATTATCAATACATCAGCCCAATCGCATAAATCTATATGTAAAGGTCTTGAATGAAGATATGACCATTGGTCCTTATCTAATATGCAAGTATTCCTACTTAAAATAGAAAGTGAAAGTGGCTGAATAATTTTTTCAGCATTTTCAGAAAGAACGCACTTTATCTCATAATTATCCTTAACTAATTGACTTACTAGTAAGGGGATTCTTACTGCAGCAATACTTCCAGTAATTAATAAAAGAACCTTAACTTTTAACTCTGTAGATTTAGTTTTCATCAAATTGTTCCAGTTCAAGAAGATGAATGTAATCGGATATTAATTTGTAGCTTTTAATTGTAAAAGTCCTAACCAAATTATAATTTATTGATACTTTAAATGGAATAGCATAATTTTTCACCCTTAATCTTTTAGGAAGCTCAAAAGTTTCTTCTTCATAAAAATACTGTAAATGTTCTCCAATTATTTTGTTATGGTATGAAAATTTCATCTTTTATTATTACCAATGTATTTTTAATAATATAACTTCAAGGAATTCATAATTTATAAAATATATTCCTCATTTTAAAATTTTCAAAAATAAATAAAAATTTAAATCAATTTATTTTTTTCATTTATTTTAATTTTTTGACACAAATTATTAAATTCTCTTTAAGAAAAAAAATTATTTAAACTTAGAATGACGAAAAATCAAATATGTCACAAACAAAAAAAGAGCAAATAGTAAGTCATTTGCGTTATTTAAGGCAGGAATTAAGAGAAATGCATTTAGGAATTCAAGATGATGGATTATTCCCTGAACCTGGAGAACTAAGAGGAGTTCTTGCTCAAATGGAGGCTTTACTTGAATTAATTGAAGGTAATCCTAAAGTTAAATAAAATTATGAATAGATTTAACACATGGTTATGATAAAAAATGGTTTTTAAACCCCAAAAGACTAAATTTCAAAGATTAGTCGTTGAAAATTTTGACAGTTTAAGCCAATGGGCAGTAAATCCATGGCGTAGATATTCTTTAGCTTTAACTGTTGTTTTGACTGGTTACTTTTTTGGAAGTTCATTAGGAATGATAAGTGCAGTAGTTGAATTGATTGACCCGGTCGGCGCTTTTTTATCAGTTCTTTTTATTGAAATTTTGATTCAATTTAGACGAAGATTACGTTTTGACAAAAGAAAAAAAATATTAGTATTGTTAATTGATTCTCTAAGATTAGGTTTGTTTTATGGTTTTTTTACCGAAAGTCTTAAATTGCTTTAAATGTAATTATTGAATTTACTTAATAGATAAAGTAAAGCCATTCTTGTAGGAATGCCATTCGAAACTTGATTATTTATTAAGCAATTTGGATATTCATCAACTACTCTGCTACTGATTTCAATGCCACGATTAATAGGCCCTGGATGCAAAATAGGAATATCTTTATCATTCAAAGATAGTTTTTCTGGAGTTAAACAATAATTTTCACTATAGGATTTAATACTGCTTAATAAATTCTCTTTCATTCTTTCTTTCTGTAATCTTAAAACAATTACTGCATCAGCATCTTTAATGGAGTCTTCTAATGATCTCGAAATTGTGATAGAACCTCTTGAAGAAATTGGGTCTCTTAATTGATTTGGTGGTGAACTACTTACAAAATCAGTAAATTCTTCCGGAATAAGTGTTGGTGGACCACACAAGATTATGTTTGCACCAAATGCGGTCAATGCCCAAAGATTTGATCTGGCAACTCTAGAGTGAATTACATCTCCAACTATTAATATTTTTTTAGAATTTAATATCTCTGGTTTCAGTAATTTCGGAGAAAAGAATTTTATTAATGTATAAAGATCTAGTAATCCTTGACTGGGATGGCTATGTAGACCATCACCAGCATTAAGAACCGAAGTTTTTGCTTTAGATACATCGAGCTTTTTGGAAATTTCTAAAGGGACATGGCTCGATGAATGTCTAATGACTAAAATGTCAGATCCCATGGCAGCATATGTTAATGCAGTATCTATGAGAGTTTCTCCTTTACTTAAAGAACTTGAAGAAGGAGAAAAACTTTGTACATCAGCAGAAAGCCTTTTGGCAGCAAGCTCAAAACTATTACGAGTTCTAGTACTATCCTCAAAAAATATTGACGTTATTAACATTCCTTGTAAAGCAGGAATTTTTTTTGTACCAGCATTATTAAGAGATTTAAATCTTTCAGTTAACTCAAAAACTGATTTGTAATCATCTATTGAGAAATTTGAAAGTGTGAGAATATGTTTGTGAGGCCAATTTCCCATTATGTTATAAGAGACAAATTATTAGTTGAATGTTTTAAATTAGGATTTCTATCACCTTTTTCTCTTTTACTAATACTTCTACTACTTTTAAGATACCAACGCCATTTTATATTTGTTGCTTTAGTTATGCCAATTCTTGTTGTTTGAATTAAATCTTTTTTTTCGAAATGTGATGTTCCTTTGCTGATCCATAAACATTTATTATCAAAAATTTTGAGAGAATTTAATTTATTATCTACTTCAAATGTTTTGGTTACTAATCCCGGACCAGAAGCTACTCTTTCATTTTTATTTGATATAAAAACCGCCCTTATTAAAACACCACTCGCAAAATTATCTTTATAAGTAACAATGTTTAAACAATGATGAATTCCGTAAG
Organism: Prochlorococcus sp. AG-686-J21; assembly: GCA_003210285.1. GTDB lineage: Bacteria > Cyanobacteriota > Cyanobacteriia > PCC-6307 > Cyanobiaceae > Prochlorococcus_A. The sequence goes on along the minus strand of QCVS01000004.1, from coordinate 122,563 downwards.
ATCTATAAATATAAAATCTTCCTGGTTCACCAAATAATACTTTATTAGAAAGAGTTTTTTTATTATATCCATGACAAGCCTCTTCTTCTTGTGAATAAGCTTCAGTCTCAACTATCATTCCTTTTATTAGGCCTTTATCAATTCTATTTCTAATCAGGTAGCATCCAATTAATTCAGGTGCTACAAGCTTGGAATGCCGGTAAAAAAAATTTTTTTTAAAAGAGTGTTTTTCTATTTTTAAATACTTATCTAAGCTTATTTTTAACGGTGAAATACAGTTAAGTCTAGCTTTTGATGCATAAAAAAATTTTTTCTTCTTGTTTTAAGATTTTATAAATATATTGTTATCAATTTTGTTTAATTCATTAGAGACTCAAGTAATGTTAGTGAAAATCTTTTAATATATAATAAAATAGGTTTTTTGATAATTGAAAGCAGATGAAACGAATTAGCAGTGATGAAGTAAAAAAAGTAGCACAATTAGCAAGATTAGAATTAAATGAAAGTGAGATTCATCAACATGCTGAACAGTTAGAAAAAATTTTGGAATATATTAAACAACTTGAGAAAATTAATACTGAAAATGTTCCATGCACTACTAGAGCTATAGAAGTGGTAAATGCATTAAGAAAAGATGAAAAGACAAATTATGAAAATTCTGAGGAAATTTTAGATTTGGCACCTTCGAGAGAAAATAAATTTTTTAAAGTGCCAAAAATTATTAATGAATAATCAATTGCCACCAATATAAGTCTTATTAACTATCTTTAGTAAAAATTTTTTTATTTTAAAACTTGGGAATGAATTTATTATTTTTCTAAGTTTTCCTTTTTTACTTTTGTGGCTTCTTACCCCTATCAGTAGATCATAAATAAAATTAAAAGTATCACCTTTAGTTTCAAAAATACCTACTCTTTGAGGCGAACCTTTTAGGTCTAACAAAGGTTTGGTTTTCTCGTAAGCTATTTTGTATTCAAACCAAGGAATTGAAGGCCATAGGTGATGGATTAAATGATAATTTTGACCCATTATGAGAATATTCAAAAATTTACCTGGATAAACTCTTGAGTTTAGCCATTTATTTTTTGATCGAAATGGCCTATGAGGGAGATAATCAAAGAAAATACCTAAAGTAACTCCAACCATTAATGCAGGACCAAACCATAAATTATAGATTAAGTTCATAAAGTCAAATTTTAAGCCAGCTAGAATGATTGTTATAAATATAGATCTCTCAATTCCCCACTGTAATAATTCGTATTTTCTCCAGAGTTTTCTCTGAAAGAAAAATATTTCATGATAAAAGAATCTTGGAGCAATAAGCCAAATTGGCCCAAAAGTACTCACAATATGGTCTGGATCATTTTTGGGATCATTTACATGAACGTGATGTTGTAAGTGGACTCTAGTGAAAACTGGGAAACTGAAGCCTAAGAGTATGGCTGATCCATGTCCCATTGCTTGGTTTATCCAAGGTACAGGATGGGCAGCCTTATGACATGCATCATGTATTACAGTTCCTTCAATATGAAGAGCAAGAAATGCAGTGGCAACTAGAAGAGGTAGAGGCCAAACCCCGCGGTACCATTGCCATATACTCAGAAAAGCAAGAAAATAACCACCAAAAAATAATCCTAATGTTGGGTTCCAAAAACTAGGAGGATCGACATAATTTTTGATCTCCCTGTTCCAGTTAAATGTTTTGGAGGAATTAGTTTGAATATTTTTATTTTTACTAGTTAAGTTTGAAATTGTTTCTTTTAATCTATAAGTAATATAACCAATAACTCATAGTGATTGCATAACAATATCAAATATTTTTAAATTTTTCTAAAATTATTGAGACTATTAATATGTGTCAGATTAAGGATCTTAAGTAAAAAATATTTTTAAAATATACCTCGCTAAACTAAAATTAAATTAAGCGGTCGTGGCGGAATTGGTAGACGCGCGAGTTTTAGGTACTCGTATCTTCGGGTGTGGGAGTTCAAGTCTCCCCGACCGCATTTCAGGGGAAATTAATATTAAGCAATTAAACTAGTTAACTATTTGCATATTTACTATAATTTATTTATAGACAAAAAAACTTTTTGACAATTTATATAGGCTGTTTATATTTATTATTTGGAATTATATTCTTATTAATTCCTTTAATATATATCGAATTAGGCAGGCCAAGAGATTTTATAAAAGGTGGTTTAAATTTAGTTATTGGGATGTTATTAATTTTAAAGCATAATAGTTTTGATACTTTAGGTTCTTCAATTTTTATTGTCATAACTACTTTAGTAACTTTTTACATAGTAGAAATTTTTTCTATAAGGTGGAATCAGTTAACTGATCAAGAAAAAAATAAATTAAAAACTTTAGAGGAATTGAAAAAAAATCTTTCAATTTTTTTAAAGGCCATCTCTCTTGCAAGGAAAGATTTTTTAAATTCAAACAATATTTTAAAATTTGGAAGAAAAAATGAAAATTTAAATAAAAAAAAGTGGGTTAAGAATGATGAAAATGATAATATGGTTACTTCAAATAAAAATAATTTACTGACTTTAGAGATGCCAAAAAATGCAACAAATCAATCTATAAAAGATACAATTAAAGAGGTTAAAAATAATTAAATAAATTAATTGATCATAAATAAATTCTATAATTTCGAATGAAATCACAACATAATAAAGAAAAAAAATCTGGCTTTTCTTATAAAGAAACTTTGAATTTGCTTAAGACTGATTTTTCAATGCGAGCTAATTCAGTAATTAGGGAACCAGAGATTCATGAATTCTGGTCAAAAAATAACATTGATTTGGAATTGGGTTCATCTAATACGGGTAAGAATTTTACTTTGCATGATGGACCACCTTATGCAAATGGTTCCCTCCATATGGGACATGCTTTAAATAAAGTTTTAAAAGATATTATTAATAAATACAAAACCTTAAAAGGTTTCAAAGTTCATTTTGTGCCTGGGTGGGATTGCCATGGGTTACCAATTGAGTTAAAGGTTCTACAAAGTTTAAAATCCAATGAAAGAAGAAATTTAGATTCTTTAGGTTTAAGAAAAAAAGCCACAGATTATGCAAAGATTCAGATTAACAATCAACTAGAGGGTTTTAAGAGATGGGGTATTTGGGGAGACTGGAATAATCCATATTTAACTCTTAAAAAAAATTATGAGTCTGCTCAGATTGGTGTTTTTGGAAAGATGTTCTTAAATGGGTATATATATAGAGGTTTAAAACCTGTTCACTGGAGTCCAAGTTCAAGAACAGCACTTGCAGAAGCAGAACTAGAGTATCCTGAAGAACATTTTTCAAAAAGTATTTATGTTTCTTTAAATATTACTAAATTATCAGAGGCAGTTCTTCTGAAATTTGAAGAAAAAGATCTGAGAAATAAATTACTTTCTAATTTAAATAAATTATTTATAGCTATATGGACTACTACTCCATGGACAATTCCTGGTAATGAAGCAGTAGCTATTAATCCTAGAATAAATTATGTTTTTGCCTCAGATCAAAACGGTAATATATTTCTTTTTGCTCGAGATTTAATCTCTGAAATTTGTGAAAAGCTTGACAGGGAATTTAATGTTTTATTAGATGTAAAAGGCTCATTGCTAGAAGGGATTGAATATCAGCACCCTACAAAAAATAAGGTTTGCAATATTGTAATTGGTGGTGATTATATAACCACTGAATCTGGAACAGGAATTGTACATACTGCTCCAGGTCATGGAATGGATGATTTTAATGTTGGACAAAAATATAAATTACCCATAACTTGTATTGTCGATGAAAAAGGTGATTTAAATAATCATGCTGAAAAGTTTTGCGGACTAAATGTTTTAAAAGATGCTAATGATTTGATTATTGAAGATTTGGAAAAAAATAACTTACTCCTTTTAAAAGAAAAATATAAACATAGATATCCTTATGATTGGAGAACTAAAAAACCTACAATTTTTAGAGCAACTGAACAATGGTTTGCATCAGTAGAAGGATTTAGATCTTCAGCTTTGAAATCAATAGAAGATGTTGAATGGATGCCAAAAACAGGTAAAAAAAGAATTTATTCAATGGTTGTTGGAAGAGGTGATTGGTGTATTTCTAGGCAAAGGTCTTGGGGTGTACCAATACCGGTCTTCTACGAAAAAGAAGGGAAAGAAATCCTACTTAATACTGAAACTATTAACCATATAAAAAGTTTATTTGAGGAGTATGGAGCAGATGTATGGTGGGAATGGGAGGAGAAGAAACTGTTGCCAGAAAAATATAGAGATGAATCTGATCGTTGGAAAAAAGGAATAGATACTATGGATGTTTGGTTTGATTCAGGATCTAGTTGGGCCGCAGTTTGTGAGCAAAGGGAAGAATTGCAATATCCAGCCGATTTGTACTTAGAGGGATCTGATCAACATCGAGGTTGGTTTCAATCATCTTTGCTAACTTCGGTAGCAGTAAATAATAAGCCGCCATTTAAGAAAGTTCTAACTCATGGATTTGCTTTAGATGAAAATGGAAGAAAAATGAGTAAATCCTTAGGTAACGTTGTTGATCCTAATATTATTATTAATGGCGGTCCTAACCAGAAAATTCAACCTGCCTATGGAGCAGATGTTCTAAGGCTTTGGGTTAGTTCGGTGGATTACTCAGTTGACGTTCCAATTGGATCAAATATTTTAAAACAACTTTCAGATGTTTATCGAAAAGTAAGAAATACAGCTAGATATCTCTTAGGTAATATTCATGATTATGATCCTGTGTCTCAGGCAATTGATATTGATCAGTTGCCGTTATTAGATCAATGGATGTTAAATAGACTAGTTGAAGTCTCAGATCAAGTAACAATTGCATATGAAAATTACGAATTTTCAAAGTTTTTTCAAATATTGCAAAGTTTTTGTGTTGTCGATTTATCTAATTTTTATTTAGATATTGCAAAAGATAGATTATATGTAAGTGCTAAATCTCAATTCAGGAGAAGATCTTGTCAGTTTGTGATGTCCAAAATTGTAGAAAATTTAGCGGTCATTATTTCTCCAGTTCTTTGTCATATGGCCGAAGATATTTGGCAAAACATCCCATATTCAACTATCGAGAAATCAGTATTTCAAAGAGGTTGGCCAAACTTGCCTGAGTCATGGCTTAATCCTGAACTTAATGAACATATTTCTAATTTAAGAACATTGCGAGTAGAAATTAATAAAGCAATAGAAGGATGTAGAACCCAACAAATGATTGGAGCAGCTCTTGAGACTGAGATTAATTATCTTCCTGAAAATGAGGTATTTAAAAATTCTCTTTCTTGGCTTGATAAGTTTGGAAATCAAGAAGTGGATTTATATCGTGATTGGTTGATAGTTTCTGATTTTAATATAGTTAATAATTTATCTAAGGATTGTTTAAGTATCGATAATAATGAACTTGGAAAGATTCAGATTCTTAAAGCTAAAGGTCTTAAATGTGATAGATGTTGGCATTATCAAAATATTACAGTTAAAGGAATTGAAAATACTAAATTATGCGAGAGATGTGCAAATATTATTAATTTATAAAGAGTTGATTTAAATCCAATTCTCTTGATTTAAAAAGAAAAGAGACTGTTCACTCTCTCTGATAATTTCCTCTAATCCTTTGATTAAGGGTGCCCTATATAGTATGAACTTTGTAAAAAAATAATCAAATTTCACAACTTTTTTTTCTGAATCAATTTCAGTTTGGTGAGTTGTAGAGCTACTAAACCCTTTATAAATTATTATTTCTAAAAATTCTTTAGAATCTTTTCTTAATAAGTAACCTTGCAGTTTTAAAAGTCTATTTGGAATCATTAAACTTATATGTTCTAAGTTTTTGATTAAATCAATCTCTGCCATAATTCGAAAAACCAGAATTCCGGCCACTCTTTGGGAGTTTAATTATCGCCCATTGTAATAGACCTAGTGTATATATTAATAAGGCAAATAATCCTAAAAATTTTGCAACTGGTTGAGAAAAGCTAGCTCCAAATAAAAAATTAAATAAATTTTTTAAAATCAAGTAGAGATTTGTTGAAGGTTTAAGCCAACTTTCACATTCCGCAGAATTAATAAAATAAATACAATTAATATTATTTAAAGTTTGAATTAAAAAACTTAAAGATATAAAAGTTATGGACCATCGCCAGACTTTCGTAGTTGTAGTTAATGCATGGGATATCCTATATTCATTTAACTCCTCATTAATATCATTCCAAAACCATACTGAGATTGTCATTATCAATATCGAAATATTTGTAATTAAGAGAGCGAAGCTGTACTCCCCAATTAGGAGTATAAGACTTATAAAGAATAGAATTGAAATTTTCCAATAATTAGATAAGAGTTTTGTAATTGCTTTACTTTTATTTTTTATAGACCAACAAAATAAAGTTAAAGGAAGCCCAACTATAAAGATTAATGAAAGTTGAAAAGATAGCCAAATGGAAAGCTGATTAAGACTGTTCAAAACTTTTTCTTTTTAACACACATAATTATTAAACCTCACCCACCTGCTTCTTAACTTATTATTGTCATAGTTATGAATAATATGCATCATATTAATTTCTACTAAGAAATAATTTAATAATATTTATGAGACAGCATGTAAATCCACTAAGTAAAAATTTCTTTGAAGTAGATCCAATACCTCCATTGAATCAAATTTTTGAAAATCCAAAATTACCTCTTCATTTGGATATCGGTTGCGCTTCTGGCGATTTTTTATTCGAATTATCAATTAAAAATAAAAACTGGAATTATATAGGAATTGAAATTAGAGAAAAATTAGTTTTAAATGCTAATTTAAAAATGAAAGGTAGAGAAAATAATAATTTGTATTTTTCATTTGGTAATGCGAATAATATTTTTGGTCATTCTAATAATAAATCTATTACTGAATTTATAACTAGTATTTCTTTTAATTTTCCTGATCCATGGTTTAAAAAGAAACATCACAAAAGACGTGTAATTCAACCTGAATTAATAAATTTTCTCTCAAATTCAATGAAAAAAGGATCCTTAATCTTTGTTAAAACAGATGTAAGAGAGCTTTTTGATCATATAGAACTCACAATATCCGAAAGTATAAAGTTCAAAAAATTAGCAATTAAAGATGTCCAATTTTATGAAAGTTTTAATCCAAATAGAATTAAAACTAATAGAGAAAAATATGTAATATTAAATCAACTTAAAATTTATGAAAGTATTTATAAGAAAATTTGATTCAAATAGTTTTAGATATTTTATTGATTTTTTTAGTAAGTTCGCTCGTGATTTTTGTTGATAAAGAATCTACTTCTTTTTTATTTTGTGCTTCTACTAAGATACGTAAAACAGGTTCCGTTCCACTTGGACGTATATAAACTCTACAATTATCCTTTGTGATATTTGAAAAACTATCAATAGTTTCATTTATAAATTCCTTATATGATTTATCGATATTTTTAAAGTCAAAATTTAATAAAATATTAGTTAGTTTTTGAGGATATGGAGAGAAGCTACTATTAAGCCAAGATCCTAGACTGATATTTTTTTTCTTGCAGTATTTTGAAATTTGAATTGCAGTTAATATTCCATCCCCACAAAAATTATTAATTTTTGAAAGTATATGACCTGATTGTTCTCCTCCTAATAAGGCCTTTTTTTTTTTTATTGCTTCAAATATGAACTTGTCTCCAACCTCAGTTCTATGTAAAATCCCCCCAATTTTATTCCAAGTCTTTTCAAAACCTAAATTAGCCATTTTTGTTGAGATGATTGTGTTATTTGTAAGTAATTTTTCTTCTAACAGTTCTCTTCCCCATAGAAAGAGTATGTGATCACCATCTAGGATATTGCCTTTTGAATCAACCCCAATAACTCTATCGGCATCTCCATCGAAGCTAAATCCCATATCAGCATTATTGTCTTTTATGGCTTTAATTAGTGGCTTCAAGCATGTAGAACCACAATTTAAATTTATTTTTAACCCATCTTGGTCATCATTAATAACTTTAACATTAGCCCCTAGTTTCTTAAAAATAAGTGCCGCGCAGGTAGTCGCAGATCCGTAACATGTGTCTAAAACAATTTTCATTCCATCTAAGTTTTCATCCCCCATAGTATTAATAAGTCCTTCAGAATAGATATTAAAAAGGTTGTTATTTTCCCTTATAGATTTTTTTTTATAAGTAGATAATTTAAGATTATTGGCTTTCTCCACAATTAGTTCTATTTGATTTTCAAATTCCTTTTTAATTTTTTCTCCATTATTATCAAAAATCTTAATCCCATTATATTCAGGAGGATTATGGCTTGCAGAAATCATAATCCCGCTACTAAATTTTTCTTTTTTTATTAAGAAAGGAATAGCTGGTGTAGGACAGATTCCTAAATATATGAATTCTTTGCCTGCTTCATTAATACCTCTTGATATAGCCTCAAGAAGAATATTTCCACTTACTCTTGTATCTCTTCCTAGTAGTATTGGATTATTTGTTTTCGATATAACTCCTAAAGCATATCCAACCTTATAGGCTAGAGAATATGTTAATTCCTTATCAAATCTTCCCCTAATTCCATCAGTCCCAAATATAGATTGCATATTATGATTGCTACAAGTACTGAGTATTTTGCGAGTTGCATTTATATTATCATTTGATTAAAAGTAAAAAGAATAATATTCTCTTTAATTGTTTTATCTATATAAAATATAAAAAGATAATAATCAGATAATGCAATCTGGAAATAAAGACTCCTCTTTAAATACCTCCCAAAAGTCGATACTTATAATATTTTTTGCTCTAATTATTTGCTCTGTACTTGCATTGAAAAATTTCATATTTCAACCGACTTTTCTTCTTAAGAAATTTGGACAATCATCTATTGATCCTGAAATAGCTTTTACAAATAATAAGCCTACTTTTCTTGAGTTTTATGCTGATTGGTGCGAAGTTTGTAAGGAAATGGCTCCAAAAGTTGATCATATAAAAACCACATACGAAAAAGATATTAATTTTGTTTTTTTAAATGTAGATAACCCGAAATGGGAAAAATATATAAGAAATTTCAATGTTAATGGAATTCCACAAGTAAATATTTTTGATAAAGATGCCAATTTAGAACTTACGCTTATTGGAAAACAGGAAGAAGAAACTATAAAAAAATCATTGGATAATTTACACGTTAATTTTAAGAGTGATTCACAAATTCTAAATTCAGAATTCTCAATAATCAAAGAAAATAATAATTATCAATCTTCTCCTAGAAGTCATGGATAAATTTATTTCCAATTCAATGCTTCAGATACTGATGGAAAATATTTGATAAATACTTTTTTACAGTCTTCAGCTATTTCCATATGTTCTTTTTGCGTTCCTTCTTTCGATCTTAGCTGTATATAGTGAATCCAAGACCTACATGAACCTGTCATATATATTCTTGTTGGGGTAGCTAAGGGCATGATAAATCTGGCGCATTCCTTTGCAATTCCTTCCTCTAGCATTTCTTCGTATAATTTATTTGCTTCTTTAAAGTGTTTTGAAATTTTTTCTGAAAATTTTATTTTAAGTTCATCCGGAATGTCATCAATGCTATTTTGACGATTTTTTTTGTCTTGTCTTCTTAAGTTTGGTATAGGAATTTCATTTCCTAGTAAATTAGTTTCAGCATATCTTTGTGAGAATTCTTGAAAAGTAAATGATCTATGTCTAAGAATTTGAGCTGCTATACCTCTATTAGTTTCGATTTTTAATGTCATGCATGATTGTTCAAAAACAGACCAGTGCTCATGTTCTATACAATATCTTAGTAATCCGGCGAATTTATCATTAGCCTGATTAGAAGGATTAGAAACTCTGGCGATATGCGCCATTGTTTTTTCTGCATCTGGAGTTAATGAAATAAGCTCAACTTTCATGTTAAATTTTGGCTAAAGTAACTTGTTCTGGTTGATTTTGATATTTGCCTTTCCTATCTTCATATGTTGTAGAGCAAGGATCACCTTCGAAAAATAATAGTTGACAAATACCTTCATTTGCATAAATCCTACAATCTGCACCTGAACTGTTGCTGAATTCTAAGGTAAGATGCCCCTCCCAACCTGCCTCGGCTGGGGTTGTATTTACGATTATTCCGAGGCGAGCATAAGTACTTTTACCGATACAAATTACAGTAATATTTTCTGGGACTTTCATTTTCTCTAAAGCAACTCCCAGGCCGTAAGAATGAGCAGGTAAAATAAAAAATTCGCCATCTTTATCTTCGTGAAGAATAGTTTTTTCTAAATTTTCAGGATTAAACTTCTTTGGATTCATAACGGTTCCTGGGACATGCTTAAAAATTAAAAACTCTTTAGAAGATAGTCTTAAATCATAGCCATATGAAGAACATCCATAACTTAAAACAGCATTTTTTTTATTGTTAGGATCCAGATGCCTAACTAAATTTGATTGAAAAGGATTGATCATTCCTTCAGAAGCTTTTTTATTTATCCAAAGATCATTTTTAAGCATGATTTTTATGAGCGAAGTTCTGTAATTTGGTCAGCCATTAATAAGAAATTTTTCGGAATGGATGTACCAGTAAGGATTACATCTCCTGATATAAATCGGTTTTCAAGTGTTGAAATCAAATCATCTTTACCGATAATATTCATCTCGACAGCTAGAAAAACTTCATCAAGAATGATTTGATCATATTTCCCAGAAAGTAATTCTTTTTTACAAAAATCCCATAATTCTATTATTGAATTATTAATTGATTCTGACATTTTTTTGTTTATATTTTCGGATTCATATTGATCATAAGAATTTGAAGATCTTATCCAAGTAAGATTACCGCAAAGCTTTTGAGCATGGGAAATTCCTTGTCTTACACCTCCCTTCATTAATTGCACTAAAAGGACTTTTCTTCCTAAAGCTGCATTTCTTAGAGAATCTCTGATAATGGATGAATAACTACCCCGGTAGGAAGATTGATAAATTTGAATTTGACCATTTTGATTAATCTTTCTTAATTTAAATTCTTTATTTTTATTTATGTTTACAACTTCATGATTACTTGTCAGATAACTATTTGATGAACTGGCTGCCATTATTTTAAATTTACTTTTTCTACATTCAGTATAGTTTGAATTTAAGAACACTGCATATAGTGTAATTATCCTTTAAATAGCTTCTCAGAAGAAAGAATTTTTTAAAAAAAAGTTTTCAAAAAAATATAAGAATTGAAAAATGTTATCGTTGATACAAGTTATTTCTTGCTGTCTCCTTAAATTTTTTAATAGTAAAGATATTTATGTTACCTGCTTCAAGAGGATACAGCCGCTTAACTCCGAAATCTTCCGGACAAAATATTATTAATACTATTGGTGAACGTTTTCCAATTAATAGAACCTTAATGGAAGTAATAAAAGGCCTTGATGGAGCTAGTACAGAAATGGTTGAGAGATCGAAAACAATATTTTTTCCTGGAGATCCTGCTGAAAGAGTTTACTTAATAAGAAGAGGAGCAGTAAGGTTATCAAGAGTTTATGAATCAGGAGAAGAGATTACTGTCGCTTTGTTAAGAGAAAATAGCCTTTTTGGCGTTTTATCTCTCCTGACAGGACATAGGTCCGATCGTTTTTATCATTCGATTGCTTTTACAAGAGTTGAAATGATTACAGCTCCTGCAAATTCTGTTTTGAGAGCAATTGAAGCAGATGCATCAGTTGGGCTTTTACTTTTGCAAGGCCTTTCAAGCAGGATTCTACAAACAGAAACGATGATAGAAACTCTTACACATAGGGACATGTCATCTCGCCTAGTAAGTTTTTTGATGGTTTTGTGTCGGGATTTTGGAGTAGCAAGTGAAAAGGGTATTACTATTGATTTAAAACTTTCTCATCAATCTATAGCAGAGGCCATAGGTTCTACAAGAGTTACGATTACAAGATTATTAGGAGATTTGAAAGATTCAGGATTACTAACTATAGAAAGAAAGAAGATTACAGTTTTTGATCCAATAGCACTTTCAAAAAGATTTAATTGATACTTAATCAATTAATTCTTTATTATGTTATTAATATAAATATCTAAATAAATATATTGTGTCTGGTTGGCTTTTTATTATTTTTTTATTACTACTTGGAGGCTTAATTTCAACATTAGGTGATTTATTAGGTTCAAAGATAGGTAAAGCTAGATTTAGTATTCTAAAGTTAAGACCAAAAAAAACGGCAATTTTAATTACAATTTTTACAGGTAGCTTGATAAGTGCTTCATCCTTGTTCTTAATGATATTAGTAAATAGACAGTTAAGAATTGGGCTATTTAGGTTAGGAGATTTACAGAAAAAGCTTCAAGAAAGTAAACAAGTTTTGATACCTCTAGAAAAAGAGAGAGAAAAACTAGAAGATAAAATCAAAGCTAAAGAGACTGAATTTAAACGATTAGAGAGGAATATAATCGCATTAAGGAGTGGAAAATTTGTAATAAGAAGTGGGCAATCTTTAATTATTTCAGAGATAAGTTCTTCTAACCTAGTAGATATTAAATCTAAAATAGAAAAAATTATTATCAATGCCAATAGATATACCCATAAGATAGTTAAACCCAATGATAAAGAGGTTTCAAATTTATTGTTATTAAGAAAAAATCATATCGAAGAGATGCAAAATACTATTTTAAAAGGAGGTAATTGGGTAATTAATATAAAATCTGTAAGAAATGTTTTAACCGGAGAAAATTTTGTGTATGCTTTCCCAGAAATAACAGAAAATAAGATAATAGTTAGAAAAGGTGAAAAAATAACTAAGATTGATTTTAAACAAGAAGATTTTAATAAAAAAGATTTTGGGGATAAGGTAAATTTTCTACTATCTTCCAGCTTGGCCGAAATTAAGAGAAGAGGTTCACTTACAAACGAAATTAAATTGAGAAGCGATTCAGTAAAAGAATTAAGAAACTTTTTAAATAAAAATGATAAAATTAGTTTTGAATTAGAAGCAGTCTCTTTGGTTAATAGTAAGACTGCTCAACCCGTGGTCGTCGAACTAAATATAAATTATCCAGAATCTTAGATGTCTATAGTTATAGCAATTGATCCGGGCCTGTCGAAATGTGGTGTTGTAATAGCTGACATAAAAGAAAAAAGAGTTTATGAAGCAGTAGTTATTAAGAGTCATCTAGTTTTAAAGTACGTTAAAAAAAAATATCAGAGCGAAAAAAGTGTTCAGTTGTTAATCGGTAATGGTACAGGAAGTAAAAATTACATAAAGTATTTAAATCAGTTTGAGCCTGATTTGATTATTGCCGAAGAAAAAAATTCAACTTATAGGGCTAAGCAAAGATATTTTGATATTTTCCCTTTAATAGGTATAAGATGTTTTTTACCAAGAGAGCTATTTATTTTGAATAAAAATTTAGATGCATTAGCTGCGTTAATAATTATGGAAGATTTTTTTAATATTAAATTTGATGTGAGTAAAAACATTAAGACTAAAACTTGGCTGAAATAGTAAATTTATATTCATTTCCTGGCTCAAGCTCATAATCTTTTTTTAAAAGAAATCTTAATAATGAATCTTTAATTAATGCTCTACCTAAAGGTGGGTTTACAAACAAAACTCCTTTCCCAAATGACCATGTGAAGGACCACTTGAAATCGCTTGCTTCCACCACTCCTTTTACTTCTTTTTTTGTGAAACAGTATTCTTTTACACTTACATGTGCGGTTGTCTCAGGCTTTGCTTTCATTTATTAATTCTTTTCTCTATGGAAAGAATTTAATTCACTTATAATAATATTTTCATTTTTAACATTTAATTCTATGAGTGATTCGATTAATTTTTTATAAACTCTATTTAAAGTTAAAATTTCTTTTGAAGATATATTTCCTAAGACATGGGAAATAGTGTTGAATTTTTTGTTTTTTTCATTATTGGGTGGGCACCCTATACCTATTTTTATCCTATTAAAATTTTCAGTCTGTAATTTCTTAATGATATCTTTGAGACCATTATGTCCTCCAGAACTTCCTTTTTTTCTAAATCTAATTGTGCCCAGAGGTAGATCAATATCATCAACTATTATAAAAAGTTGCTCAAAATCTATCTTGTACCAATCCACTATTGCCCTTACAGCATCTCCACTATTATTCATAAAAGTATTAGGCATAAATAATCTATAAGTAGAACCATTTATTTTGAATTCTGAATACCAACTTTTAAGCTTATTTTTTAAAGTAAATTTAGAATCATATATTTCCGAAAAATTTTCAAGTAGTAAAAATCCAATATTATGTCGATTTTTGATATATTCTTTACCAGGATTTCCTAAACCAACTATAAATTTCTCATTAATATTCATAATTGCAACGTTATCTATATATTTTTATGAATTATAAAATAATACTTAACTAGGTTTTTCAAATGTGCATGAGGACACAATATTACAAAAGATTTTTATTTTCTAACTAATTAAATTATAAATTTTCCTTATTACAAATTATTTACACAATGAAAATTGAATAATTCTTTAAAAATAATTTAAGAAGTTTAGTTGCCGTTCCAATCGACTGAGAATCCTTGAAGGAGTAAGGATTGATTATATATTTGTAAGAGAATAACAAGAAAAACTAGTAAAAGTAAACCTATTACGGTCATAATAGGAACTGCTCCCCATCCAGGAACAACTTTTCCTTGACCTGAATTGCCAATAGCTTTTAAAAGATTTCCTAATGCAGTTTTTTGGCCCATAATAATTTCTCTAAATCGAATATATTTCGTTATTGTATAAGAATTAATACATAAATTGTTCACAAATTCACTAAAATTGATGCAAACTTTATCATCCGCACCAGATCCTGCTGTTTCTGTGGCAGTAACTATACTTGCTGTACTATTAGCTTTAACAGGTTTTGGACTATGGACAGCTTTCGGTCCAAAAGCGGCCAAACTTACTGATCCTTGGGATGATCATGACGATTAAAGTGTTTTTAACCTCTTTATAAATACAGAAAATATTTCAAAATTTACCAAAAATACAAAAAGTAAACCTTTTCACATAATTTAAATATAAATTTAATAGGATATAAATCTGTTAGTAATTGCAATTCCATGCTCGCCTTAAAAATTTCAGTTTACACAATCGTATTTTTCTTCGTAGGAATCTTTCTATTTGGTTTTTTAGCTAGTGACCCCACAAGAACTCCTAATAGAAAAGACTTGGAAAGTCCACAAGATTAATTTTCTTATTTAATTCGCTCATCATTTTGAAGATTAGAAATCTTATAAAAGCCACCTTTTTTGTTTCTGCATTAATAAATTTATCTCCCTCGGGGAAAGCAGTAGAGCTTTTTTCTAATGATTTAAAAAATTTTTCTCAATCAAAAAATATCAATTGGGTTAATAAAGTTTATCCAAAAAATATACCTCCTTCCAGAAATACATCATTTCAAAAGTACAATAATAAGTCTAAAAGTAATTCTAAAGATCAAATCTTACACACTTATAGGGATCAGTCTCAATTACTTTTAGCCAACTCTCTTGATATCAAAAACGAGTTAGAGATCCAATCTGAAATACAATCTGAAGAAAATAATATTCTAAAGGCAAATGGTAATGTCCTTGTTTTTTATAGAGGTAATATTCTCAAAGCAGATAGTTTAATTTATGATAAAACTCAAAAGACTGTAAGTGCTAAAGGAAATATTTCATTGAGAATTGGCGAGCAACTATTCAAGATGAATAGTTTTCAATATGATTTCAACAGTAAAAAAGGGGATTTGTTTGATGTCAAAGGATTAATAAAAATAGATAATCTTATAGATGATTTGTTTTATAATTTTGAAACTTCAGATATTAATAATGTTGAAATTTCAAAAGAGATTTATAAGGAAAAAGTTTTAAATACTCCTAAAGCCGTAAAGAATTGGGTACTTATTACGGATAAAATAGAAATTGATGGAGAAAAATGGAAGAGTGAAAAAGCTATATTCACTAATGATTTGCTTGAATTAAAGCAAGTTAAGATAGTGATAAATTCTTTTGAAGCCTTTGCAAGAAATGAAGAAATAAGATTTAAATCCTCTTTAAATTATTTAGTATTAGAGGAAAAAATTAATATCCCCTTTTGGTTTAGGGATAGAACTTTAACTAAATCAGGAGAAAGTTTTAATTTTGTAAATAGATGGAACTTAGGCTTTGATAACTTAGATAGAGATGGTTATTTCATTGGTAGAAAATTAAATTCAATAAATTTATTGGATGATTTTGTTCTTGATTTAGAACCACTATTCTTAATACAAAGATCACTTCAGGGGCACACAAAAAGTTTTGTAAGTAAGGGAGATTCAATAACTGCTAATAAGGTTAAAAGGGATTCAAATTGGAAAGACTATTTTGGTCTTAATTCGCAAATTAAAGGAAAAATTAGTAATTGGAATTTGGAAATAGATAAGCAAATAAATTCTTTTGATCCTGATAAATCTTCAAACTCTTTAAGAGTTAAGTCAAATTTAAGTAAAGAAATTTCTTTTTTAAATTCAAAATGGGATAAAAGTTTTTATGGAGTCTTTAGAGATAGGGTTTGGAACGGATCATTAGGTGAAGCTGAAGTTTATACAAGTTATGGTTCCAAATTAGAAAAACAAAATACTTGGGAAGTTAATGGTATTACTAAAACTGAAACTTTATCTTTA
Source organism: Prochlorococcus sp. AG-686-J21 (assembly GCA_003210285.1). Taxonomy (GTDB): domain Bacteria; phylum Cyanobacteriota; class Cyanobacteriia; order PCC-6307; family Cyanobiaceae; genus Prochlorococcus_A. The sequence continues at coordinate 105,885 of QCVS01000004.1, read as the reverse complement.
GGGTTGGGTAATTTTAAAGGCGAAGGATTAAACAGTAAGAATTTGGTTACTGGCATCAAAGGTAATTTATTTTATTCATTAGATCAAAAATTCCTACTAAATGGGAATAAGGCTTCAAACAAATTTATTGATAGTTCGTTCAGATATATTTCTGAGCCAATAAAGAAAGGGCTTAGTCTTAATACCAATTTAGAATTATTTTATTCTTTTTATGAAAATGGAAATAATCAAGAATATATAGGTTTCGGTGCTGGTCCAGAATATATTGTTGGTAATTTTAAAAGAAAGTTTTTGGATTATTCAAGGGTAAGTTTATTTCCTTTTTATAAGATAAGAAGTGGAGATAGTATGTTTAAATTTGATCAAATTTCTGATCAATTTACCTTAGATATTGAATTTGACCAACAATTATTTGGACCACTTATTCTTAAAAGTAATGCGAGCCTAAATCTAGATAGTGATTCAAAAGATTATGGTGATTTTATAAATTCCAAAATCTCATTAAATTTGAAAAAAAGATCTTATGAATTTGGAATTTTTTATCAACCTCATAATGAAGCAGGAGGAATTTCTTTCACATTATTTGGTTTCAAATAGCTTAATTAGTATTGAATTTTAGGTAAGGTAGATCACTTAATTTATTTTCAATTAAATCCATATTCTCAAGTAGTTTTGAAGTAGCATCCCATTCACCAGATAAAAACATTTTTTTTGAAGTTTCTTTTATTTCAAGATTAAATTTAAATTGTTCTGCTTTTGCAGTGGATTCTAAAAGATCAATCTCTAAGAATAAATTCTTGACATCCAAATATTGCTGGATTTCTTTTATTGATTCTTTTGGAAGAGTAAAGCATGGAATTCCAATCGCAATACAGTTACTGTAAAAAATATCTGCAAAACTTTCACCAATGATAGCTTTTATTCCCCATCTCATTAATGCTTGAGGAGCATGTTCTCTGCTTGAACCACATCCAAAATTACTATTAACAATAAGTATTGAAGACCCCTTATTAGTCTCTAAATCAAAGGGGTGATTTCCTTTAAGGGTTTTACGATCATCATCAAAGACAGATTTACCCAATGAATCAAAATCAATGCATTTAAGAAATCGAGCAGGAATTATTCTATCAGTATCAATATCATCTCCAACTAATGAGATACATTTCCCATTTATTCGAGAAAATTTGCCGATTGGAGGTTCGAATTTGATACTCATTTGTTAATAAAATCTCTTACGTCACTGACTTTTCCTGTAATTGATGCGGCGGCAACCATTGCTGGACTCATTAGTAACGTTCTTCCACTTGGAGAGCCCTGTCTACCTTTGAAATTTCTATTGCTAGAACTAGCACTTACTTGATTTCCTATGAGTTTGTCTGAATTCATTGCTAAACACATCGAGCAACCAGGCTCTCTCCACTGAAAACCTGCTTTTATAAATATTTTATCAAGACCTTCCTCTTTTGCTTCTTTCGAAACCTTCTCTGATCCTGGAACTACAAAAGCTTTTATGTTTTTTGCTACTTTATTATGCGCCAATACTTGAGCGGCAACTCTTAGGTCGCTTATTCTTCCATTTGTACAACTCCCAATAAAACAAACATCAATTGGAGTATTTTTAATTGATTGTCCAGGTTTGAAACCCATATATTCATATGCCTCTCCAGCAATAAATTGGTCGTTTGGATGTATCTCGTTTAGTGAAGGAATTTTTTGATTTACGCCGATACTTTGGCCAGGCGTAATACCCCACGTAATAGTGGGTTCTACTTTAGAGGCATCTAACTTGAATACATCATCATAAATACAATTATCACTACTTTTTAATGATTTCCACCATTTAACTGCCTTTTCCCAATTTTCATTTTGAGGCGAGCATAATTTATCCTTCATATAACTAAAGGTTTTTTCATCAGGATTTATATAACCGCATCTAGCTCCTCCTTCAATAGACATATTGCATATAGTCATCCTTTCTTCCATTGATAATGCACTGATAGCAGGACCTGCGAATTCATAGGCATAACCGACTCCTGCTTTTACTCCGAGTTGATTAATTATATGTAGCACTAAATCTTTAGCATAAATTCCATTTGATAATTTATTTTCACACCAAATTTGTCTGACTTTGAGCTTATTCATAGCTATGGTTTGACTCGCAAGTACATCTCTTACTTGGCTAGTACCGATACCAAAAGCAATTGACCCAAATGCTCCGTGAGTTGATGTATGAGAATCTCCACAAGCGATAGTCATCCCTGGTTGGGTTAAACCAAGTTCAGGAGCTACTACATGAACAATACCTTGATTACCACTGCCAATATTAAAAAATTTAATTTTGTGCTTGATACAGTTCTTTTCTAAAGTGTCGATCATTTGTTCTGCTAGATTATCTTTGAAAGGCCTGCTTTGATTATCTGTTGGCACAATATGATCAACTGTAGCTACAGTTCTTTGAGGAAATTTTACCTTTAAATTTTTATCTTTTAAAGCTCCGAATGCTTGCGGGCTAGTAACTTCATGAATAAGGTGAAGACCAATTAAGATTTGATCGGAGCCACCAGGAAGATTTGCAACTTTGTGTAAATCCCACACTTTATCAAATAAGGTATTTTGACTCAATTTGCAAAAAAGTTACTTACCACTAGATAATAAGATTAATCTAAGGCTGTTTAAACACACATTTACACTTAGTCTTTGAATTTCAATTCTATTTCTTGTTGAGCTAAATATTTTTTTAATATTAGTGATGTGATCATTTGGTCCTGCAATTGAGATATAAACTAATCCAACGGGCTTCTCTTTGTTACCTCCACTTGGACCGGCAATACCACTAATTGCGATAGACCAATCCGAATTTAGTTTTTCTTTTGCATTAATTGCCATAGTTTCAGCAACCTCTTCAGAAACAGCACCAAATTTTTTTATCAGATTTTCCGGAATATTTAATAATGATTGTTTAAGATCATTACTGTACGAAATAATACTGCCTTTAAATACTTGGGATGAGCCTGGTACTGCTGTGATAGAAGAGGAGAGAAGACCTCCAGAACAGGATTCTGCAAAACCCAAAGATTCTTTTCTTTTTATTAATTGCTTTATTAATACGCTTGATAAATTGTCATCATTTTCACCAAAAATAAATTTGGAAAAATCTTTTTGCAATATCTCTTTAACGGGGTTAATTATATTTCTTGCTTCTAATTCATTTTTAGCCCTTGCTGTTATCCTGAGCTTAACCTCTCCTAAATTAGCGTATGGCGCGACAGTGGGGTTTTTTAGTTTTAAAAGATTATCAATCTTTTCTGAAATAGTAGACTCTCCTATACCAGAAAATTTAAGAGTATTTGAGAAAAATACATAACCATCTGAAAAATTATTTTTAATGTAATTAACTGCAGTTTCTTTCCACATTTCTTTCATTTCACTTGGCACGCCTGGAAAAGTCAAGATAGTAAATCCCTGAATTGGTTCCCATATCATGCCAGGAGCAGTGCCTCTAGGATTATTAATTATTTGTGCATCTTTCGGAAAAAAACATTGTTTTTTTAAACTAGATTTATTGAAATTTGAACCCGAAATAGAAAGTTTTTTTTTAATTTCATCCCATAAATATTCTCTTTCAGAAAGAGAGGCATTAAAAGATTTAGCTATTGCCTCAGTAGTTAAATCATCTGGAGTAGGCCCGAGACCACCTGTAGTAATTAATAGATTACTTCTTGAAGATATTTCTTTAATCAGCTTAATGATCCTTTCCGAATTATCTCCAATTGTAGATTGCCTAAAATGGTTTAGTCCTAAAGTTGACAACTCTTCAGAAATCCACTGGGCATTTGTATTTACTATATTTCCTAGAAGTAATTCACTTCCTATAGAAAGGATTTCAACCCCTTTACAGTTAAGATCATTTGATTGATGGTTCAAGTTTGACTTCATAAAGAGGAAAACGATTACATAAAGTTAATACCCTTTTCTTGCATTCTTTTTCTATTAATAAATCATCTGGATTGAGTAATCTATCAGCAATAATTTCACCAACTTCAACAAAAGCTTCATTATTAAAACCTCTAGTAGTTAAAGCTGCAGTTCCTAATCTCAACCCACTTGTAACAAAAGGTGATTCAGGATCAAACGGGACAGTATTTTTATTCGCGGTTATGTTAACTTCACTGATAAGTAAGTCAGCTATTTTACCAGTCATATTAATACTTCTTAAGTCAAGTAAAACAATATGATTATCAGTACCTCCACTAACAATATCTATTCCTCTTTTGATTAGAGTTGAAGAGAGAACTTTTGCATTATTGATAACCTGTTTTGAGTAACTAATAAAGTCGGGCTGTAAAGCTTCTCCAAAGGCAACAGCTTTAGCCGCAATAATATGCTCTAAAGGACCACCCTGAGTTCCAGGAAACACAGATTTATCAAACTTCTTTCCAAATTCCTTATCTTTACATAAAATCAATCCTCCTCTTGGACCTCTCAAGGTCTTATGTGTTGTGGTAGTTACTACATCACAATAAGGAATTGGATTCGGGTGAAGTTTACTTGCTACTAGTCCTGCTATATGAGCAATATCAGCCATTAAAAAAGCTCCAACTTCATCAGCGATTCTTCTGAACGATTCGAAATCAATCGTTCTTGGATAAGCAGAATATCCACAAATAATTAGTTTTGGTTTCGTAGCTATAGCAATATCTCTTATTACATTAAAATTTAATTTATTAGTTTCTTTGTCAACTCCATAGTGAACGGCATTGAACCACTTCCCGCTCATATTGACTGGGGATCCATGTGTTAAGTGTCCTCCATGAGATAAGTCCATTCCTAATATTGTGTCGCCAGGTTTAAGTAAACTTAAAAAAACAGCTGCATTTGCTTGAGCTCCACTATGGGGTTGAACATTCGCCCAGTCGGCGTCAAAAAGTTGTTTAGCTCTTTCAATTGCTAGTTCCTCTATCTCATCTACAAATTCACAACCACCGTAATATCTCTTTTGTGGAAGACCTTCAGCATATTTATTTGTTAAAACCGAACCCTGAGCCTGCATTACAGCCATTGATGCAAAATTTTCACTAGCGATTAATTCAAGGTGAGTTTCTTGTCTGTTTTTTTCGGAATTAATTAAGTTAGATATAGTTGGATCACTTTCTTTAAGATTTTGAAGAATATTCATTAAAATAAAGGGATATTTAAACTAAATATAGACGATATTTTGAAAGAAAATATAAAAAAATTATTTCATAATTTTTAACGCGCCTGGAGAGATTCGAACTCCCGACACCCTGATCCGTAGTCAGGTGCTCTAATCCACTGAGCTACAGGCGCATATTTATGTAATATCTCTGGTCTTGGGTCTCTTAGTCAACTGGATTTCAGTTAAACTATCTAATATTAACAATCTAAATTTATAATTATGCCGATTAAATGGTATGGCAATGGTGATTCAGAAGACCCCATTTACAAACATTTTTCCCGAATAGTTAATTTTGTAATTCATTGCATGGTATTTACTGCAGTTGTAAGTGGAACTTGGCTTTTTAAAGAGATTAAACATGACTTAGCTTTTTTTGATAATTTTGCAATTGCATGGGCAGTTATTCTCTCATCGCATTTACTCTTTGTCTTTATAAAAAAACCTAAAGATTTAAAAAAACAATCAACTTAGGTTTGAATTATGAATTCTCAGATGCAAATCAGTGATCTAGAAAATATTATTTCAGAAAAAATTTTTATAAAAATAGAAAAATGGAACCTGTATCTTGGAGATGCTGGGTTAGCTAGAAATCTTGCTCTGGAATGTATTAGTAATTTAGATAAAGGTAGCCAACAGGCTACAAAATTAAGCTTAGAAGCTATTAAGGTCAAAATTGGAGATGGAAATCAAACAATTCTTTTGTCTAAATTGATCACGGCATCACAAATTTGTGATTTAGAAGAAATACTTGATAATTTGTAAATTTAATCATATTTTGATTAATAGATTTATTTTATTAACCCCCAATAACTTGGTTATCGAAAAATAAATTATTAAAAAAGCCAAAAATCCTATAATTAGTATAAATAATTCCCAAATGTTCGAGCTTAATCCATTGATATCTTTGATAACTGAATAGCAAATTGTGCTTGTAATAGAGCAGGCTAATGAAATAAGAACAAATTTTTTTAACAAAATATTTTTAGGTATGTTGATTCCATAACTATGAAAGTTTGTAGTAAGAAAAATACAAATAATTAAATTAACTATTCCTGAAGATATGATGATCCCAATAACACCAAAATTATAAGGAGATAAGTTTCCAAATTTGATAGTTGGAGCTCCTACCAGAAACCAATCAAAAAAAACATTTAGTATTATTCCTGCAAAAGATAATTGAAAGGGTAACTTTGGGTTCTCAATTGCATAATAAGTTCTAACTAGTAAATCTCTGTAGAGATAAAAGGGAATTCCAACAGCATATGCAATTAAAATATTTTTTACTAGAAATACGGCTTCGGAATTAAAAGCCCCTCTTTGAAAAACAAATTGCACTATTTGATTATTAAATGTGATAAAAAAACCAGATAAAAAAATAGTTGTTAAAAAACAGTATTCTATTCCTGAGATTAAACTTTTTTCTAAATTTCTATTATCTTGATTACGATTGAATTTTGAAAACTTTGGAAGTAGTGGCAATATCAAAGCGTTTGATAAAACTCCAAGTGGTGCTTGTATAAGAAAATTACCGTAAGCTAATCCCGATGCTGCACCTTGAAAGCTTGAAGCAAAAAACATATCAATAAAAACATTTATTTGGCCTAAACCTGATGAAATTGATGCAGGAGCTATTAATTTGAAAATTCTCTTCTCTTCATTTTTAAATAAACTCCTAGGCGAATTGAATCTAAATAAGCCGATCTTATGGATTTCCAAGCACTGAACAGCAAATTGTATACAAGTACCTGTTAATGTTGCTTTAGCTAGTAATCCTGAATAAAACAAATAATTTGTATTTTGATGATTAATAATCCAACTAACTGAAATAAATAATATTGTTGTCAGACTTGTTATAGCTGGACTTATGCTTGATATGAAAAATTTATTTCTTGAATTTAAAGCTCCAAAACTTAACCCTATGAAAGCAGAAAGAGGAATACAAGGAGTTAGAATTCTTAATTGGTAAGATGCAATAGATTTGGCTTCATTACTTAAATGAGGAGCTATTAAATTTATTAGTAAACCCGAATTAAAATATATAATTAATCCTAGAATAAAAAACAATAAAGTTAGTTTAATACTTACTTTTGTAAGGACAAGTGCCCCCTCTCTTCTCTTAAGTGGAGTTATTACTGCTACAACTGCATTATGTAATGGGCCATTAATTCCACCAATAATAATAAGTAAAAAGCCTGGGATTATGTAAGCGTAGTTATAGGCATCGTATGTTATCCCAATTCCAAAGGCTGCAGCTATAAATATTTGTCTTAGAAAACCAGCTACTTTACTTAGAGATGTGGCGAATGAAATTGAAACTACATTGTTTTTAAAATATGAATTCATTAGATATTGATTTAAATCTTTTCAAGAAGATTTAGATTCCATTATATTTTGTTTTTAATCTACTTCACACTTTATGAATGATCGAATAATTGAATTTGAACCATTAATTGAAGGCGTTTTAATTAAAAGATACAAAAGATTTCTTGCAGATATTAAAATTGATGGTGGAGATATTGTTACTGCACATTGTGCTAATACAGGGCCGATGAAGGGACTTTTAAAAGAAGGAGCTAAAGTTCGTATTAGCTTTTCTTCTTCTACTAAAAGAAAGCTGTCTTGGACTTGGGAACAAGTGAAAGTATCAGGAAGTGATAATGAGGAGGTTTGGGTTGGAATAAATACTCTATTTGCGAACAAATTAATTAAAAAAGTTATTGAACAAAACTTACTTAAAGATAAGATCGGGGATATAGCTGAAATTAAGTCTGAAGTGCCTTATGGGAAAGATAAAAAAAGCAGAATTGATTTTCTTTTAACTCCCAAATCTTCAAATCCTGATAATCGTAATATTTATGTTGAGGTTAAAAATACTACTTGGACAAAAAATAATGTAGCTCTTTTCCCTGATACAGAGACCAAAAGAGGACAAAAACATTTAATAGAATTGAAAGATTTAATTCCTGAAAGTAAAAGTGTTTTAGTCCCTTGTATTACAAGAAAAGATGTAGATTATTTTGCCCCTGGAGATGAAGCAGATCCATTGTACGGAAAGCTTTTTAGAGAATCAACTAATTCAGGAATGCTTCTAATTCCATGTTGTTTTGAATTTTATCAAGACCATATAACTTGGAAAGGATTTAGACCCTTGAAATTAAATTAATATTCAGGTGATTTTTTATTTGATAGTAAAATTTTTCTAATTTAACAAAAATTATTCAACGCGCAACTATAAAATTGGTATAAACGAATACTAGACATGCATAAGTTTTCTGAGCAAAATTATAAATGAAAGGAAACAATCTTTCTGTTTTTTTGCAGACTAAATTTTTTATTTATGACCACTGCTTTGCAAACGCCTAAAAGGCGCTCTAGGTCCAAATTACAAGACGCAAGTCTTGTTAACGGTCCTATGCTCCTTTTGAGGAGTATTCGTGGATTCAGTTCAAACCGCTCAATGTTGTGGCTTGCAACTGTTCCACTAGCTTTGTTTGGTTTAGGTATTTTTAATCTTTCAGCTCATGCAGCTGATTTACCTGAGTTGAATGCAGCTTTTCTTGCTAACAATTTATGGCTTTTGATCGCTACTATTTTAGTGATCTTCATGAACGCCGGTTTCGCTATGGTTGAAGCGGGTATGTGTCGGTCTAAAAACGCCGTCAACATTCTTGCTAAAAACCTCTTCGTATTTGCTTTAGCTGTAACCTCTTATTGGTTTATTGGCTACTCATTAATGTACGGAGGCAGTGTTGCTGACGGATGGCTATATTTTGGAGGCCTATTTTTTGATCCCACAGTAACAGCTGATATGGTTACTGATGCTGGATTAGTTCCAACAGTTGATTTCTTATTTCAATCTGCTTTTGCAGGTACAGCCGCTACTATCGTTTCAGGCCTTGTTGCTGAAAGAGTTAAATTTGGTGAATTTGTTGTTTTTGCAATTGTATTAACAGCCTTTATTTATCCAATTGCTGGCAGCTGGAAATGGAATGGTGGATGGCTTGATTCTCTTGGTTTCGTTGACTTTGCGGGTTCTTCAATTGTTCACTCAGTTGGAGCATGGGCAGGTTTAGTAGGAGCTATGCTTCTAGGTCCAAGAATTGGTAAATACTCCGATGGAAAGCCACAGGCTATGCCTGGCCACAATATGGCTATTGCTACCTTAGGTGCTTTGGTTCTATGGATAGGTTGGTACGGGTTTAATCCTGGTTCTCAACTTGCTATGGATCAATGGGTTCCATATGTTGCTGTAACAACTACTCTTGCAGCTGCAGCTGGTGCTATTGGGGCAACTATTGTTTCTACTTTAACTTCAGGAAAGCCTGATCTTACAATGATCATCAATGGAATTCTTGCTGGTTTGGTAAGTATTACTGCAGGTTGTGGTGATATGACCCTTGGGGGAGCTTGGTTCGCTGGACTAGTTGGCGGTATTATCGTTGTATTCTCAGTTGCAGCACTTGATGCAGCTGAAATTGACGATCCTGTAGGTGCATTCTCTGTTCACGGAGTTTGTGGTGTATGGGGTACTTTAGTCATTGGTCTTTGGGGAACTGCAGTTCAAGGCGATGGAGCAGGTATGGGTTTGTTCAATGGTGGTGGTGTTAATCTACTTCTTGTTCAAGCACTTGGTGCAGCAGCTTACGCTATCTGGACACTTGTTACTTGCTGGATTGCTTGGTCTGTTATCGGAGGATTGTTCGGAGGAATTCGAGTATCTGAAGAAGAAGAGACTCAAGGTTTAGATATTGGAGAGCATGGTATGGAAGCATATCCAGACTTTGCATCTGCAAAATAAACTAAAACTTAAATATAAAATCAGAAACTTGACTTATGTCAGGTTTCTTTTTTTTTTTGCGAAAAATTAATTTAAATGATGTAATATTTAGTTATGGATACTCAAGCCGTAAAACATGCCATACAACATTCGGGAAGGTATAACCGTAAAGGCTTTGAATCGCCTACTAAACGAGCCAAGGCTTTAGGAGATTCATATCAAAGTGATTTAATAGGATCAATAAGAGAAAATGATTTTAGTTTTGAAGAAGGTAGATTAAAAATAAAACTTGCTAAATCCTTTGGTTTTTGTTGGGGGGTTGAGAGAGCAGTCGCAATGGCATATGAAACGAGAAGACATTATCCTAACGAGGGTATTTGGATGACAAATGAAATTATTCATAATCCATCGGTTAATAATCATCTAAATAGGATGAACGTGAAAATAATTTCTACAAAAAATGGGATAAAAGATTTTTCCTCTGTATCAACAGGTGACGTTGTAATTCTTCCTGCTTTTGGAGCTACAGTTCAAGAGATGCAATTACTTCATGAAAAAAAATGTCAGATAATTGATACTACCTGCCCTTGGGTTTCTAAAGTTTGGCACACCGTTGAGAAGCATAAAAAGCATACTTTTACTTCTATTATTCATGGTAAATATAAACATGAAGAAACACTTGCCACTAGATCATTTGCTGGAGATTACTTAGTGGTTTTTGATTTAGCTGAGGCTGAATATGTATCGAACTATATTCAAGGGAATGGTGACAAAAATAAATTCATGACTAAGTTTGCGAAAGCTTGTTCTAAAGGATTTGATCCAGATATTCATCTTGAGAGAATAGGAGTTGCAAATCAAACGACAATGCTCAAAAGTGAAACAGAGGCAATAGGTAAACTTTTTGAAAAAACCTTATTAACTAAATATGGTCCAGCAAAAATTAATGAACATTTCTTGGCTTTTAATACTATTTGTGATGCGACAGAAGAAAGACAAGATGCGATGTTTTCTTTAGTCGATGAAGACTTGGATATTCTTGTAGTTATTGGAGGTTTTAATTCTTCAAATACGACTCACTTACAAGAAATTGCAATAACGAATAATATTAAATCCTTTCATATTGATATATCAGATAGGATTTCTGTTGAGAATAATTCAATTTGTCATAAACCTCTAGAATCTGAATTGATTTTGAAAAAGAATTTTATTCCAGATGGTGAAGTTAAGGTAGGTATTACATCCGGAGCTTCAACCCCTGACAAGGTAGTCGCTGATGTTATTGAAAAGTTAATTGCTATTACTAAATAAATATTAATTTTTCTGCTTAATTTTTAACTTTATTAACTACATATCACCTAAAGATCTACGTTATTATCTAGAATAATTAAAAATTCTTTGATGTATGGAAGACACAAGACAATCTAATCAAGATCAAACAGCCAAAATGAATGCTTCAAAGGCCCCTCAAAAGGTTGAAGTTGTAGTTGCTAATCCCTCTACAAATTCAGAAGTCAACATACTAGGAGAATTATCTATATTTATTTTAAGGATTGGTTTTAGTGTTTTGATGATTCATCATGGCTTGGAAAAGCTTCAAGATCCTCAAGGCTTTGGAGAATTTGTTGTAGGCAAATATTTCCCATTCTTGCCAGGCGATCCTGTCCTTTGGACCTACGGAGCCGCTATCACTCAATTAGTATGTCCATTAGGATTAGCATTAGGAATTTTTGCAAGACTCAGCTCTCTTGGACTTTTCTCTACGATGGCATTTGCTGTTTATTTTCACCTTTTAGATACAGGTTTAGAGGGATTTCCATTAGCGGTAGTTGAAGGGCATAATTATGCTTTTGAGCTATCTTTTATATACGGAGCTATTTCTCTTTATTTTTTATGTGCAGGACCAGGAAGGTTAGCACTTCTTCGTAAGACAAACAAAATCACTTATTATCCAAAAGCAAATTGATTTAGTGTAGAAAATGTCTTTTCTTCGTAAATACCATAGAAATACCCTTTAAATCGCACATTTCAATACTTTCTTCATCCCTTATACTGCCTCCTGGCTGAATAATTGAAGTTATTCCATATTCATTAGCAAGCTCTACTGTATCTGCAAATGGAAAAAACCCATCGCTTGCTAAAACTCCTCCATAACAATTTTCTTTGGCAGCTTGTAAAGCTATTTTTGAAGCTCCAACCCTGTTCATTTGTCCAGCTCCGATGCCAAGAGTTTGTTGATTTTTTGCAATCACAATGGCATTTGATTTAACGTGTTTGCAAATTTTCCAGGCAAAACTTAAATCTAAATGATCCTGAGTACTTGGAATTTTTTTAGTAACTGAAATCCAACTTTCAGTTTTTTCTTCACTATTATCAGTGTCTTGAACGAGTAATCCTCCCATTATTGATTTAGTAGAAGTTTGGTTCTGTTTTGGGATTTGATCTTTTGAAAACTTTAAAATTCTTAAATTTTTTTTGATTTTTAAAATTTCTAAAGCCTCTGCATCAAAAGATGGAGCTACGACGCATTCTAAGAAAATATCTTTGAGGTTTATTGCAGTTTCACTATCCACATTTGAATTAAAAGCAACTATTCCTCCAAATGCACTAACTGAGTCACATTTCAAAGCATTCAAAAATGCTTGAGAGGCTGAATTACCTATAGAAGCACCACAAGGATTATTGTGTTTTAAAATCACAGATGCAAATGTGTCTGTTGTAGGTTCATCTTTTTCTTCATAGCCAAATTCTAAAACTGTTGAAAGTGCCGACTCAAGATCCAATAGATTGTTATAACTTAACTCTTTCCCTTGTAACTGTTCTGCTGAGTTCCATCCAATATTATTCAAACCATACCAAAAAGCTTTTTGATGAGGATTCTCCCCATATCTTAAGGTTTTGATTAGTGGATAAGATTCAATATATTTGGAAGATTGTAAACCTCTTTCTTTTCTTATCCAATTAGATATCGCAGTGTCATAGTCAGCTGTATGTTGAAAAGCTTCAAGTGCTAATTTTGCTTTATATGTCTCTTTTAACTCCCCTTTTTTACTCTCTTCAAGAAATTCTTGATATTGACTAGGATCGACTAACACGGAAACGTCTTTATGATTTTTAGCCGCAGAACGAATCATTGATGGTCCTCCGATATCAATATTTTCAATAGCATCTTCCCATTTAGATCCATTTTCTACAGTTTTCTTAAAAGGATATAAATTGACAACTACTAATTCAATTAGTTCAAGATCGTAAGCTTCTATATCTTTTTTATGTTCCTCATCTGCTCTTTTAGCTAATATTCCTCCGTGGATTTTCGGATGTAAAGTTTTAACTCTTCCTCCAAGTATTTCTGGAGAATTAGTAAAATCTGAGACTTTAATAACTGGAATTTTTGCCTCCATTAGATATTTAGCAGTGCCTCCACTTGATAGTATTTTATAATTAAATTTTTCTACCAATTCTATACAAAATGGGATTAGATTTTTTTTATCAGAGACACTTACTAGGGCTAATGGTGACATTATTGAAAAGTTTACTTACTTAAGAATATAAACATGAAATATGATATTGATCATGACTTTGTCGGGATTAGTTCTCAAACCGCAACTCATAGAATAATTTTGCTGCATGGCTGGGGAGCCGATTCGGATGACCTTTTAACACTTGGAAAGGAGATTATAGAAAAAATAAATCTTGATTTTGAGGTAATTTCTTTGAGGGCTTCTGGATTACATCCAAGTGGTCAGGGAAGACAATGGTATCAATTATACCCACATGATTGGAAGGGGGCTGAGGCTGAAGTAAATAAACTTTTAGGTACATTAAAAAAATTTGATACTGATCAGATTTCAATAGGAAAAACAATTTTGTTGGGTTTTTCTCAGGGGGCAGCTATGGCAATTGATGCAGGATTTAAATTAAATTTAGGACTAATTGTTGCTTGTAGTGGTTATCCCCACCCAAACTGGACTCCAGGAGAAAAATGCCCACCATTAATTGTTAGTCATGGTTTATTTGATGATGTGGTGCCTATAGATGCTTCAAGAATTATTCATGAAACGGTAAAAAGTAAGTCTTCTAAATTTTGTGAATTAATAGAATTTGATGGATCCCATCAAATTGATTCAAATTTAATTGATTTTATAAGTTCAAATATAAATAATATTTTCTAAACGAAGGCATATTCGTACTCTTCAATTTCTTCCCAATCATCAGCAGTAAGTTCTAAACCTTCAAATATTTTTTCTTCTCCAATACCTTCAACTACAACTTTAAGAGAAGGGAATAAAAAATGATTTTCCTCTGCATATTGAGCACTAAATAATCCTTTTTCTCCCCAGAAAAATCTATCGGTAGTATGTTCATTTCTTCGGACATTGAAAACTGAGGGAGCTGATAATGCGTTTTCCGCTATAAACCTCCTTGCCGCAGTCACTGGCTTATGCTTCCCTGTTTCGATATGATAAATAGGAACATGCGCCATAACTCTTTGACCCGCAAGTCTTCTTCTGCTGATTCTCTTTCTTTTTTTTGACATTGATTGGTACCTAGAAACCTTTATAAATTGGATTAGCCTTATTAAATTTTACTAATCTTATATTTGTGACTTTAAATTCACATGAATTACATAGAGGACCCATCAACCTCTGATGTAGCATATAAATAAGAACATTAGTTCATATTTAAGGCTGAAATAATTCAGCTCTCTCTATTTATCTTAATACTTTTTTCAGATTTTACAAGTTTTTTCCAAATTTTCTCAAAATTTTATTCAATAAATTATTTATCATGAAGATTTCCCAAGAATTTGAAGATCTAACATTGAAACAACTAGAAAGTTTTGGCTGTTTTATGGGAGTTACCCATTTGGTTTTATACCTTGCATCTGCCAAAGAGGGTTCTAAAGCAACATTTGAAATGATTGCTCAATGGCCAAAAATTGATAGATTATTAGTATCCATAGAAGATGATCCTACATTAAAAGTTTCATCGCCTTTTAGAAGATGGTACCCCTTACAAGAAAAAGATATTTTACTTGGTGTTCTTAGAGTTGAAACTGATTTTAAAAATGGTAATTGGCCACCCAACCTTGATTCTAGGTTGAAGGCCCTTTCAATATCTTTGGCAAAATGCGTTTCAATTGAAATAGAAAGACAGACTAATAATGAAGAAATAAATACTTTAAAAAATCAAGTAGAAATTGTAATTCACCAATTGAGAAATCCATTGGCTGCTATAAGAACTTATGCAAAACTATTAGTTAAACGACTTGGCTCTGATACTGGCTCTATAGAAATTGTTGAAAGTATGATGGTAGAGCAAAACCAAATTAACCAATATGTTGATTCTTTTAATCAATTAGATAAACCTATCAAACTTCTTTTAGATATAGGAGAAGAAAGATTATTATTACCTCCTAATTTAGATATCGAGAAAAAAATAACTATTCAAGAGCTTCTTCTGCCTATTTTGGAAAGAGGAAATGCTAATGCAAAATTAGAAAATAGAGCTTGGATTCAACCTGATTTCTGGCCAGAATGGACTTTATTAGCTATTAAGCCGAGATTTTTAGTGATTGCTGAAATTGTCGCTAATTTACTAGAAAATGCTTTTAAGTATGCTAATAAGGATGCAGAAGTTGGAATCTTTATTACTAAAAAAGGACTATGCATTTTTGATGATGGTAAAAAAATAACAAAAAATGAAAAT
Organism: Prochlorococcus sp. AG-686-J21; assembly: GCA_003210285.1. Classification (GTDB taxonomy): domain Bacteria; phylum Cyanobacteriota; class Cyanobacteriia; order PCC-6307; family Cyanobiaceae; genus Prochlorococcus_A. Next base: position 90,202 of record QCVS01000004.1, on the reverse strand, counting down.
GAGAAAATTTTTCAAAAAGGTTTTAGAGGTTCAGCTTCAAAGAAAAAAGAGGGTACTGGAGTAGGACTTTATTTAGCGAGAAAATTAGCAAAACAAATTGGAGGAGATTTAAACTTAGTTGAAAATTCCATGAAAGATAATTATGAAGAATTAAATGCCCTTAAAAAGAAAAATATATTTTATTTAGAACTTCCTATAAAAGAACTGAGTGAATAAACAACATTGTTGTTTCGACAAGAACCACACTTGCTCCGCATGCATCTCCAGTAAATCCACCAATTTTACTACCTAAAATTTTTGGAATTAAATAACTTATAAAAAATCCAATAAACAATAAAAAAGTTTTTTGAATTATAAATTGAACTGGATTATTTACAGTTAAATAATAAATAACAAAAATAGAAATAAAAATTAAAGAAACTAAAGATTCTTTTTTAAATCCATTCCAGTATTTTTTGTGTGATATTGACTTTGTCTCAAGAGTTATATATTTAAATTTATCTATGTAAATTAAAGTTGAAAACCTCCCCCAAAATAAGCATATGGGCAAAATCATAATTATTTGGTTTTGAACTTTAATTAAACATGCAATTTGTATTAAAGTTATAAAAAATAATGATTGAACTCCAAATGCACCAACTTGACTGTCTTTCATAGCTTTCAAACATTTATTTTTGCCTGCAAAAATACCATCAAAAGTATCCATTAAGCCATCTAAATGAAGACCCCCAGTAATTAAATACCCAGAAGCTAGACAAATTGACACAGATGCATAAACAGACCAAGAATTGTTTCTTAAAAGAAGATAAATTAGACTTTGTGTTAATCCTATAAAAAATCCTAATATTGGAGCAAATTGAGCAATATTTTTAAATTTTGGAGAAATAAAAGGCAACTTTGGAAAAGTAGTGTAGAAAATCCAAGCTCCTGCGAGATTATTAATGAAATGGTTTTTGATAAGACTATAGATACTTTCGTTATTGAATAATAGAATGGATTAATAAAAAAAATCAGAAATTCTTTAATATTTATCGTGTTTGATTTTGAAATTACATCAAGTTGTAGTAATACAGAAGCTAGAACTGGTATATTCCATACTCCTAATGGTCAAGTTAGGACCCCTAGATTTATGCCAGTAGGGACTTTGGGGACGGTTAAAGGCATTTCCTCCAACCAGTTGGAATCTACCGGTTCAGAAATGATTCTTTCTAATACATTCCATCTTCATCTTCAACCCGGTGAAAAACTTATAAAAGAGGCAGGTGGAATTCATAAATTCATGAATTGGGATAAACCTATACTCACAGATTCAGGGGGATATCAAGTTTTTAGCTTAGCTAAACTAAATAATATTACAAATGAAGGAGTGGAATTTAAAAACCCTAGAGATGGGAGCCATGTTTTTTTATCTCCTGAAAAAGTAATGCAGATTCAAATGGATCTTGGCGCTGATATTGCAATGGCTTTTGATCATTGCCCTCCACATACTGCAAATGAAAATGATATTCAAGACTCTTTAGATCGTACACATTTATGGTTGAAAAAATGTGTTGAAACTCATCAGAAATCTAATCAAGCACTTTTTGGGATTGTGCAAGGGGGACGACATCCAAAACTAAGAGAAATTAGTGCTAAATTCACTAGCTCTTTTGATTTACCTGGCATTGCAGTAGGAGGAGTTAGTGTGGGAGAGTCAGTTGATCAAATTCATAACGTTATAAATTTTGTACCAAAATTCTTACCCAGAGATAAACCAAGATACTTAATGGGTATAGGCTCCTTAAAGGAGATTTCTTTAGCGATAGCAAAAGGATTCGATCTGTTTGATTGTGTTTTGCCAACAAGGTTAGGACGACATGGTACAGCATTTTTTAATGATGAAAGATGGAATATAAGGAATGCTCGTTTTAAAAAAGATTTTTCTCCAATAGATAAAACTTGTAAATGTGAAACTTGTAAATCTTATTCTCGTGCTTACTTACATCATTTAGTCAGAAATGATGAAATATTAGGTCTCACTCTTATCAGTATGCATAATATTTCTCATCTAATTCGATTTACAAATGCAATTTCTGCTGCAATTAAAGATAATTGTTTTACAATAGATTTCGCTCCTTGGAAAAGATCCTCTATTGCTCATCATACGTGGTAACGTCTTAACATAATTAATTAATTTATTAAGAAGGTGCTCACTCTTTTAAATACATTCGCTGAATTGCCTGAAGCATATAAGGCTTTCGCTCCAACCGTTGACGTTCTTCCTTTAATACCTTTATTTTTCTTTTTATTAGTTTTTGTTTGGCAAGCTGCAGTTGGGTTTAAATAAAATCTAGTTATGAATTAGAAGGGTATTTCAAGGGATATTGCATCACCAGAGTTTTCTACTGCAGACTCAATAAAATCTGCAATTTTTAACGCCCTTGAAGCTTGTTCTCCATCTACTTCTGGTAACTCTTTACCTTGTACGCACTTAAGAAAATGTTCTAATTCTGCATATAAAGGTTCAATAGAGGTTGTGCTTACTTCTTCAACATAACCATCATTTCTATAAACTAATTCTCCATGCTCTGCTGTATAGGATTCATGCGCTTTTCTATGGATTTGTAGAGAATGATTTAAGAAGTCCGTTTCAACAAGACCATTCTGACAATGTGCGCTTAAATTCCTAATTTTTTTATGACTCATTTTGCTGGCAGTTAAGCTTGCAATAATATTATTGTTGAAAACCAAAGTAGCATTTACATAATCTATTAAGCCATCACTATTTCTTCCTCCGACGGCGGCTAATTTTTGTATCTTTGAATTAACTAATTCAAGCACTAGATCAATATCATGAATCATTAAATCCATGACAACTGATACATCATTTGCTCTGTCAGCATGAGGACTGTGCCTTCTTGCTTCTAAAACAACAATTTCTTCATTTTGAACTATTTTATTTAACTCCCTAAAAGCAGGGTTAAATCTTTCAATATGACCAACTTGTAGAAGACAGTTCCTAACTTTAGAGGCCTTTATTAAAGATTTTGCCTCTAACTCATTAGCTGCAATAGGTTTTTCAATAAGAACATTAACACCTGCTTTAAGACAATCCAGGCCTACTTTGTGATGGAGAAGTGTAGGGACAGCGATACAAATTGCATCAACTTTAGAAATAAGATCATGATAATCTTTAAACCACTCACATTGAAATTGCTCTACTGCTAATTTACCTCTGTTTTCGTTTGGATCGGCAACTCCTACTAAATCTGCATCTTTAAGCAAACTAAGCACTCGAGCATGATGCCATCCCATATTTCCTATACCGATGACTCCAACCTTTACTGAGGATGAGGTTGGTTTCATATCTTATAGTTCATGTATATTTATTTATTATCCTTCATTGGATGTCAAATCTAACTTTTTGGCAGAAATATTTTTACACGATCAATTTTGGGACCTGACATTGAAATTATTTCAAATTTAATATTTTTAAAATCTAAACTATCTCCAATTTTTGGAACCATTTGAAATTTTTCAAGAAGAAATCCTGCGAGTGTATGATAATCAGCTCCTTCGGGAATAAAACATCCCAACTTTTTGTTGATTTCTATTATTTCTGCTTTGCCAGCAATTGACCACTTCTTGGAGAAATTATCTAACATTTTCATATCAGAATATACTCTGCTATTTAGCATTTCTTCCCCAACGATTTCTCCAGTTAGATCTGCTGCAGTTATAAGTCCCTCAGTCCCACCATGTTCATCAACAACCAGCAAAAATGGATTGTAATCTCTAACGATAGGTAATATCTCTGCTAATAAGCATGTCTCTATTACTTTTGTTACGGGCAAAAGGAAAGGCTCTAGTAATGTATTTGCTTCCATTTCGCTTTTAGATATTGGTTTTGCTAAATAACGTAAATCTAAAACTCCTAAAACATCATCTAGGGACTCACCAATTACAAAAAAACGAGCATGCCTTGTTTTATCAACCTCTTTCATAAGTTCAGCAAACGTAATATTTTTTGGCAAAGTTACCATTTCAGATCTTGGAATCATTACTTCTTTGACTTGAGTATCTTTTAAAGCAAAAACACCTTCTAAGATATTTTTCTCATCAGGTTTTAATCCTGTGACATTATCTGTTTCTATTAATGTTTCTAATTCACCCGCAGATAGTACTGAATTTAATGAATCCCATTTGTTGTTTAGATTAAATAACCTTAAACAAGCACTAGCAAAAAATTCGATTACAGAAACAATAGGCTGCATTCCTTTGCGAACAGCATCAAAAATTGTAGTTAATCTCAAAGCGGCTGACTCTGGATTATTAATTACTAATGCTTTAGGAATAAGACCGGATATAAGGGTGACTATAAGTACAATAAATAAAAATAATAAGAGATCATATATTCGATTTGATAATTTATTTAAGTTCCAAAATTCATTAGCCAAACCTTTACTTATCCAACCAACAGCTATAAGAGATATTGTTACGCCAAATTGAGAGGCTATTAACGAAGATCTGAATCTTTTTTGAATTTTTAAGATGGAAAATGCTCCTTTCCTTTTCTCTTCTATAAGTCTTAAAACTTTACTTGGCCTTATTAATAAAAATGAGAGTTCACTTGCAGCAAAAAAAGCTGGAAATATCAAAAGTAATAATAGTAAAGTTATTTTCATTCAATAACAAGTTAGTGATGGGGGTGGCGAGGATCGAACTCGCCTAAGCCAAATTATGAGTTTGGTGCATTCACCAGATTGCTACACCCCCAAATTTTGCAGTAATGAATGATTACATTCAATTTACATTCAATTTACATACAATATAAAAATAATATTTCAAAAAGCACCAACTTAGGAAGTTTTTGTGAGATTTCTTTTTTTTCTCCTAATCTTGAAATATAAGGTGAACTTCTATTAATGAACAATTTTTCGCAGAAGAATAATATAAATAAGGAGAATTTGTTAAAACTTTTAATTGAAAAATCTTACAAGAAAGGAAACTTTATTTTGGCATCTGGTAAACAAAGTGCTCATTATCTAAATTGTAAACCTGTATCCTTAAATGGTACAGGTTTGCAATTAATAAGTAATTTGTTTTTAGAGTTAATGGACCCTAGCTCAAAGGCAGTGGCTGGATTGACTTTAGGAGCCGATCCTTTGGTTAGTGGTTTAATCATAACGGCTGCTTCTAAAGGATTTTTATTAGATGCTTTAATCATTAGGAAAGAAATAAAAGAATATGGAACAAAGGCTGGATTAGAGGGGCCTACATTAAAAGAAGGAACTGTAGTAACTGTTTTGGAAGATGTTGTCACTACTGCTGGATCAGCTATTAAAGCAATTAATAAGTTACGAGAAAATAATCTTATAGTTAAAGAAGTTTTGTCTATTGTGGACAGAAGAGAAGGAGGATATGAGGCCTTAAAAGAACAAAATATAAAATTAAAAAGCTTATTTTCAATAGAAGACTTTCTCTAAATAATGTCTAAAATTAAAGAAAATAAAGAACAAATTTGGCTAGAAAAATTTGATTGCTTTTCTATTACTGGAAAAGATGGTAAAAGATTCTTAAATGGAATAACTACAGGAAATATTGTTGATTTAAATAACAAGGTTTTAAAAACTTGCTGGTTATCCCCAAATGGAATTTTAAAATCATTACTTGAGATTAATTGCTTAGAAAATAAATTAGAAGTAATTGTCTTTGAAGGAAATACTAGTGAGATTAGAAAATACTTTAATGACATTATTTTTCCATCCGATGATGTTTCATTAAGTGATACTTTTTCAATAAATAGACTTCAACAAGTTGATGATATGAATTCATGGAGAATCACTCAACCTATTTTTTTTAAAAATGAAGATAAAAAATATGATTTTCATAATAATAATCCAAATTTAATGAATACTAATGACTTGCAATTGTGGAAGATTAATCAGGCCATACCATCTTTAGATAATGAAATTAATGGAAAAAATAATCCATTTGAATTAGGACTCACAGATCTTATAGATTTCAATAAAGGTTGTTATTTGGGTCAAGAAACAATGTCAAAAATCAGGAATGTTAATTCTTTAAAGCAGGAGATCAGAGTTTGGACGGCTAAAGATAAAGATTTGAATTTAGGATCTGAGAATAAGATTATTTATAATGATCAAAATAAAGAAAAATCGGTTGGTTATATTACCAGTATTTATAAATTAGATTCTCGAATAATAAAAGGCTTGGCAATGATAAAGAGGAAATATTTAGATAAGGAAAATTCTTTTTTCTCAGATATTTTTGGCCAAATATTAATAGATAAGTCTGTAGGTTCAACTTTTCTTTAATTAATCTTTTCGTGGTTTTTGATCAACCACTTCGCTATGTGAAGAGTCGCCAAACAGTCATCCCGATTATATTTAATTATTTTTTTTAGAAAAAGATCATTTAAAGTACTTTTATATTGAATCCACCAATATAAAGCTTTAGATCCACTCGCATTTTTTTGTTTCCATTTGAAGCTCATCCAATTAGCAACTGTTTTTAAACTATAATTTCTAATCGGTAATATCCACGATCCTCTTAAAATTAAGTGTAAGTCTATAAATCTGGACTTTAGGATCTCAATTTCTTCTTCATCAAGATCTAATTGCCTAGCTAAATTTAAAATTGCTATTCTCTCAGTCTCTCCATAATGTAAAACTGGCCAGTATTTTTCAGAGAAAAGTTTTTGGATAATTTCTTGATTAGATTTTTTAGTATTGTTGTTAAGGTTTAATATTGGATCATAAAAATCATCTTTAATATTTTCAAACAAATTATTTACTTTTAAAAATCCATATAAAAAATCATGTTTCTCATCTGGATTTGACTCGATATCAAAAATAAAGAATCCTGAATCTTTATTTATTAGAAGATAAGATAAGTTTTTACTTTCAAAAATTCGAATTGGTTTACCTGATAAATATGCTTTTGATTGCTTTATAAACTTTGAAGCTTTTTCAAATTTTTGCTCCTTGAATTGAAAAAGTTTTTCTCCTAAATCGATTTTGCTAGCATCAGCTAGTTCTTTAATATTATGTATCCCATTTTTTTGGAGAAATAAGGCTGTTTTAGAACCGATACCATCTATATCAGTTAGATATCCATTTTCTTTTGCTTCGGTATCGCAAAACTTTTGCCATGAACATATCGTACATTTTTTCTTGTCTTCAGTAATATCTGGAATAGATCTTTTGAGATATTCATTTAAATTTAAAAAGGTAATTAAGACTTTTTTTCTTAATCTTTGATTTAAATCAATTTTTTCAATTTTAAGTTGATTTGAAAAATTTGAAATTACCAATCCTTTTTCAATTTTTGATTCTTGAAAGGGCTCTAATAAAATTGAACAAAAAGCTAAATCGAATAGATGCTCTTTTGTTGTTCTATGGCCTAACTTATATACAGCAGGTATATATTTATATTCTCCCCATTTGCTATGACCACCTACTTTTTTAAGTAATTGAGGTTGTATTTCTGCCTTTATATGATTGATTACTTTAGAGCTTGCTTTTAATCCGATTACACCACTTGAACCCTTCTCACAGGCTTTTATTCCAGAGTATAAATCTCCATCACTTAGTTTATAAAAGGTTTTGTATCGATTAATTATTTCTATAGATTGATGTGGTGACCAATTTTTATTAGACTTATTGCCCTGATAATCAAGCCAAGCTTTTCTTTTGCATCTTATAAAACTTTTTAAATAAAGATTATTCAAATTTTTTTGCAAAGGCAGTTTAAATTTTTACTCCTATAAATTAATATAGATAATTATTGGAAATCAAGGAACTATTTAACTTTGTCTGCAAATGAACTAAATGAAATAAACTTCGGAACTGATGGCTGGAGAGGAATAATTGGTTTTGATTTCAATCTATCAAATCTCTCTAAAGTCGTAGTCGCTTCATGTCAGGAATTATATTATCAATACTTCGAAGAAACTAATTCTAAAAAAATTCTTATAGGGTACGATCGTAGATTCATGGCAAATGAGTTTGCAAAGGAAGTAGCATCTTTTGTGAAAGGATGTGGTTTTGAACCCATTCTTTCTACTAGTGATGTGCCAACACCTTCCTGCAGTTTATACGCCAAAAAATTTATGTTTTTAGGTTGTTTAGTTATTACTGCAAGTCATAATCCTTATAATTGGTTGGGTTTAAAGATTAAAAGTTTTAAAGGTTGTTCTGTGGATGAATCTTTTACAAAGGAAGTTGAAAAAAGGTTACTGCTGGGAAACTCAATTGAAAGATTGGAAGGTGTATATGAAAAAGTTGATATTAAGAAGTTTCATTTAGATCAGATTAAATCTAATTTTAATATTGATTTTATTGCGAATAATTTAAAGAAAATGAATTTGCATGTTTTTGTTGATTCTATGCATGGTTCAGCAGCAAATTGCCTCAGTCAGATCTTTGAAGGTTGTGATTCAAAAATTTTTACAGAAATTAGAGCAGATTATGATCCTTTATTTGGAGGGAATCCTCCAGAGCCACTGCTAAAATATTTAGATAATTTGGTTGAAATATTAACAAGAAATTCTACAAAAGGCATTAAAACTTTAGGTATAATTTTTGATGGAGATGGCGATAGGATTGCTGTAATTGATGAAAAAGGAAGATTTTGTAGTACTCAAGTTTTATTACCTTTCTTTATTAGTTATTTAGGAGAAAAGAATAAGAATTCATATCCAGTACTTAAAACTGTTAGTGGTTCTGACATCATTAGTAATATCACAAAGAATCAAAATAGAGAGGTTGTCGAACTACCGGTTGGTTTTAAATATATTGCAAAAAAAATGATTAAAGAAAAAATATTTATTGGAGGAGAGGAATCAGGAGGGGTAGGTTTTGGAGACTTTATGCCGGAGAGAGATGCTTTATATGCAGCTATGATTTTATTAAATGGAATCGCAGAAAAATCAAAATATTTATATGAAACTTTAGATCAAATTCAAGAAAAATTTGGTCCAAGTTTTTATAGAAGAATTGATATTAAATTGCTAAATCAGTCAGAAAAAGAAATTCTTGAAGAATATATTAAAAATAATATTCCTGCAAAAATATGTGGCTATAAAATTATAAATATCTCAAATATCGACGGTATAAAATTGAGAATAGATAATAATTTTTGGTTATTATTTAGGTTCTCAGGAACAGAGCCTCTTTTAAGATTGTATTGTGAGGCGAAATCTGAACATGATTTAAATGAGGTTTTGGATTGGAGCCAAAAATACATAAATAAAGTAAAAATATAAAATGAAAAAACTATATTTAGCAAGTAAAAACCAAGGTAAAATTGAAGAATATAAAAAATTACTTTTGAGTATAAATTGCCAATTACTGCTTCAACCAGAATTAATAGAAGTTGAAGAAAATGGGATTACATTTAGGGAGAATGCAATCAAAAAGGCAAGAGAAGTTTCTAAAAAAACAAAAAACTTTGCCATTGCAGATGATTCGGGAATATGTATTGATGCTTTGGATGGTAAGCCAGGAATTTATTCATCAAGATATGCAGAAAATGATCAAAAAAGAATAGAAAGAGTTTTACATGAACTTGATGGAGAAGAAAATAGAGGTGCTTTCTTTATTGCAAATGTTTGTGTTTGTTCTCCAACGGGGGATGTGATATTAGAATCAGAGGCTAAATGTTTTGGAAATATTATTCTAAGCCCTAGAGGAAATAGTGGTTTTGGTTATGATCCTATTTTTGAGGAGTTATCAAGTAAATTAACATTCGCTGAAATGAATAATAAATTAAAAGATACATGTAGTCATCGTGGGAAAGCAGTAAAAAAAATCATACCTCAATTGCTAAAAATATTTGCCTGATTAATTATTAACCCAAGATCCATGTAAACCATGTGGAATAGATATTGGGAGCTCATAAATAGCTAATTCTTTTAAGTCTTTAGCATCTAGTATCACTAGATCGCTTCCTCTTCTACTTCCATTCCATATCAGAATAAATAAGTAACCAGCATCTTCTTTGTTTGATGATTGAGATGGAACCATTATTGGTTCACTAACAAATCCGCTAGGTGCGGCCGACCAAGAAATTTCCTCTTTTGTTGTCAGATTTATTTTTTTTATAGCTTGTAAAGGAGCATTTCCTATTTTCTTATCTGTACAAGCCATCCAAGAGTAAGATGCTTTTAATCCTAAGAACTTAGGATTTACTGTAGCGAATTCGCAACATTGCGAACTTAAAGTTTCAAGCTTAGAAGTTTTCCCCTTTAAGTCGATAATAGATCTTTTTAAATTACCCTCTGGATACTTATCAAAGTCAATATCCCTAAAATTTTCGTCTGGACCAACAGAAGGAAAATCATCATAAAAAATACTATCCAAAATTATGTTTGAATCTTTTTCATATGCATTAACATGATGAAAAACAAATCCATCTGGTGCTTCTATAGTTATTGGTGGTTGACCCTTAAATAAACCACTCTCTCTTGGGATTATAAAAAATTTAGCTTTTTTATTAGGGTTTGATTTTAAGCATTGAGCGGCTCCTTTTTGGCCCAATACAAATGGCAAAGGATTAAAGTCGATAGCGTTCTGTAAAAATATTGCCCAATTGGTTGTAATTGCAAAATCATGAAGAAATGCAAATCCATTAAATGTATCTTTCCTGTCTATTATCAATTCACCAGAATTTTCACCCGCGTTTGAGAATTCCATTAATCTAATAGTACTTTTTGGCCCGGTTTGTACTCCAAAAGTTACCAAAAGTTCAGATGACGCATTTGAATTTAAATCAGCTTTTGGATGAGCACTAAATGCTTCGTTGCTCTTTAAAACCCCACCTAAAGTTGTTAGTCCAATGGTATCAAGATTGTTAGGATCTAAGGCATGTGGACCAGCTGCTTCCCATAATGCAAGCACTTCATTACCAAGTTTTACAACGTGTGTATTAGCAATATTTTTAAATTTTAAATCTAGAGCATTATTTAAAATTCCTCCACTTTTTTGGGTGCCAAAAACTCCCCTATAAATAAATTTGTTAACCTTTTTTTCTTCTAAAAAGCCTTTTGTTTGTACAAACTTATTTGTTAATGATGGTTTTCCCTTATCGAATCTAATTGCTGTAATCATCCCATCACCGTCAAAGGGATGATGAACCCATTGGCCTCCTCTTTCTAATATACCTGGACCGTTTCTGAATAAAGTTCCATTTAATTCATCAATATTCACCCCTTTTGTTGCATTTAGGGGTTCATTTGTTAATTCTTTTTCAACATTTTTGTATGCACTAGCCCAATCTTCTTTGTTAAAAGCTTGATTATTATTAATTTGTTTTTCTTGAATATAAGTCACTTTAAAATTTTAACTTCGTTTATTTTCGCCAAAAATAAATGAAATTGTGGCTAATTCAAAAAATACTGAATTTAACTATCTAATCACTTTCTAACATTCCTTTACTACTTGGGATAGTTCCAGATCTCCTGATATCTATTTCAGAAGCCATTCTCATTGCTCTTGAAAAGGCTTTAAAACATGCCTCAACTATATGATGAGAATTTGTGCCTTGTATTTGATTGATATGAAGAGTGATTCCACTATTATTTACGAAAGCAATAAAAAATTCTCTTACTAATTCAGTATCATAATTCCCAATTCTTGGTGCTTTTAATTTGAGATCGTAGGACAAATGAGGCCTACCTGAACAATCTAATGTTACTTGAACTAAAGCCTCATCTAATGGTGCAAAAAAATGTCCAAATCTGTTTATTCCTTTTCTTTCTCCTAGAGCTTTAGTAAAGGCTTTCCCAAGAGCAATGCCTACATCTTCATTTGTATGATGGTCATCAATATGTGTATCTCCAATAGCTTTTATTTTTAAATCAAATAATCCATGACTAGATATTTGATGCAACATATGATCTAAAAAAGGTATACCAGTATCAATTTCAGAAATTCCATTGCCATCTATATTAAGAAAAATACTAATGTCTGTTTCGTTTGTTTTCCTTTTAATTTCAGCTTGTCTTGAGGATGACATTTTATTTGTTTGAATTTTAATTTACATTCCATTAATGCAATAACCTGCATCAACATAAATAGTTTGGCCTGATATGCCACTTGAAAGATCACTTAAAAGAAAAGCAGCTGTATTCCCTACTTCTGTTTGAGTAACTGTTCTTCGTAGGGGAGCTTTTTCTTCAACATTATGGATCATATCCAAAATGCCACCTATTGCAGAACTCGCAAGTGTTCTAATTGGACCAGCACTTATTGCATTTACTCTTACTTGCTTTTCTGGGCCCAGTTCTGCAGAAAGGTATCTTACTGAAGCTTCCAAAGCTGCCTTTGCTACACCCATGACATTGTAGTTAGGTATAGCTCTCTCAGATCCTAAATAAGTTAAAGAAACTACCCCAGCACCTTCACTGAAAAGTGGTTTTGCTGCCTTACACAGAGGTGCTAAAGAATAAGCACTAATGTTTAAAGCTCTATCAAAACCTTCGGAGGAAGTCGCACTATAATCTCCGATTAATTCGTCACGACCTGCGAATGCAAGACAATGAACTAACCCATCAATTTGTCCCCAATTGTTTTTAATATTTTCAAAAATTTCTTCAATTTGAGAAGGATTTTGAACATCAAGTGGGAGGAATAATGATGGCTCTAAATCTTTGGTTAATTCTCTAACTTTTGATTCAAATCTTCCTTTTTCATCAGGTAAATAAGTAATTCCGAGTTCAGCGCCAGCTTTTGAAAGTTGTTGAGCTATTCCCCATGCTATTGAACGATTGTTGGCAATTCCAGTAACTAGAATTTTTTTGCCAGTTAAATTTAGAAGCATTTGATTTCTTATTTATATAATTGTCCTACAAAAAGTATACTTCTTTGCGAATTACTGCAAAATATACAATAAATTTCAACTATAGAGAATATTTTTTAAGCATGGTTAAAACAAATTCAATGTTTTTGGAACTAGGGACTCAATTACCTTCTTTCAAAATGATTAATACCAATTCATCTAATCAAGAAAACTATAATTTATCCAAACTAGATAATAGGCATTTACTTTTAATGTTTATTTGTGCCCATTGCCCTTTTGTGAAATATATCGAAAATCATATTTCAGTTTTAAGTAGTGATATTGAGGATAAAGTTCAAACTATCGCAGTTTCAAGCAATAATATTGTTACTCATCCTTCAGATTCTCCAGATTGTTTAAGAAACCAAGCTCAATTACAAGGTTGGAGTTTTCCTTATCTTTATGATGAAAGTCAAGTTTTTGCCAAAGAGTTAAAGGCTGCATGCACCCCTGATTTTTATCTTTTCTCAAATGTTGGCAATAGACAATTTTCCCTTTTTTATCATGGACAACTTGATAGTAGTAGACCTAGTAACGATATTTCTATCACTGGTGAAGATTTACGTGCCGCTGTTAAAGACTTAAATAAAAATAGTGATTATCCTAATCCTCAAAAACCATCGCTTGGATGTAATATAAAATGGACTTTAGGTAAAGAGCCTGATTGGTTTAAATGAATTAAATATAATATTTATCCCAGTGAAAAACGTTTAAAGCTAATATAAATAATATGCAAATACCTCCATTTACATTAGAACGACAGTACCAAGAAATCGGCTCTGAAATTGAGAAGGCGGTTATGAAAGTTCTTCAAGGTGGACAATATATAGGAGGGAAAGAGATTGCTGAATTTGAAGAGAATTTTGCATCTTTTATTGGGGTAAATCATGCTGTTGGCTGTAATAGTGGAACTGATGCGTTAATACTTGCTTTACGCGCTTTAGATATTGGAGAAGGAGATGAAGTGATTACTTCTTCTTTCAGCTTTTTCGCAACTGCGGAAGCTATAAGTGCAGTAGGAGCTACTCCAGTTTTGGTTGATATTAATCCAAATGATTATTTAATTAATATTGATTTAATTGAACGAGAAATTAACTCTAATACCAAAGCAATTATGCCAGTCCATTTATTTGGTAATGCTGTAAATATGGAGTCAATAAAAGCATTAGCTAAAAAATATGATCTAAAAATAATTGAGGATTGCGCGCAGGCAACTTGTACAATGTGGGGAAATTCTAAAGTAGGAAGTATTGGAGATATAGGATGCTTTAGCTTTTTCCCAACTAAGAATTTAGGCGCTTCTGGAGATGGAGGGGCAGTTACAACTTCAGATCAAAATATTGCAAAAAAGGTCAGAGAGTTGGCCGTTCATGGAAGTCCTAAAAGGTACCACCATACTCAAATAGGTTATAATAGTAGGCTAGATACTCTACAAGCAGCGGTTTTAAATATCAAAATAAAATTCATATCAAAATGGATTAGTAATCGTAAAAAAATAGCTAACAATTATCTTGATTTATTAGAAAAAAATAGTTTTATTCATTTACCCAAGATTGATTTTGACCATGTTTCTCATTCTTGGAATCAATTTGTGATCAAATTAAAAAATTATAATTACGATATAAATAAAGATTATTCAGAATTATTTGAAACTGATTTCAACAAAAATAATTCTTTAAGAAATTTATTGAAACTAAGACTTTCCGAAAAAGGAATCAACTCTATTATTTATTATCCAATACCAATTCATGCTCAAATAGCCTACAAAAATAAAAATTTTTCTAGAGAAAAACTTATTAATACAGAAAAAGTTTGTACTGAAGTACTTAGTCTCCCAATGTATCCAGAAATTTCTTACGAAGAACAAGTTTATGTATCTGAAAATTTAAATATTATTTTAAAAAATTGTATTAAAGAACTTCAGATTTGTGCGTAAAGATCCTTAAATAGTCTTTGCTGAATATTGTGATTAACTAAAGCCCTTGAATAATTATTTTTTTCCAAATCTGATATCTCACCATTAAGGATATCTGCATTAGAAACCTTAGATAATTCAGGAATCCAGAATTTAATATATTTGCAAATAGGATCAAATTTTTTTGTTTGAGTATAAGGATTAAAAATTCTTAATGGTTTTGGGTCCATACCACTACTTGCACTCCACTGCCAGCCTCCATTATTTGCGGCTAAGTCACCATCAACTAATACCTTCATAAATTTTTCTTCACCCATTTGCCAATTGCAAATAAGATCTTTTACGAGAAATGAAGCCACTATCATTCGACACCTATTATGCATCCAACCAGAACTATTAAGTTGCCTCATTGCTGCATCAATAATAGGAACTCCAGTCTGTCCATCGCTCCATCGTGTAAACCATTCATGATTATTTTGCCAAGGGAAAAGGTCCCATTTTTTTCTATAAGGTCCTTTCTCTAATTCTGGAAAATTGAATAAGCAATGTTGATAGAATTCTCTCCAAACTAATTCTTTCTGCCAAGTTTCTATTGATATTTGATTGTGTTTATTTATATTTATTAATTCAGGAAATAATGTTGCATCCCAGACTTTTCGTATACTTATAGTCCCAAATCTCAATGAAGCGCTAAGGAAAGATGTTCCATTTTGAGATGGAAAGTCCCTTGAAGAGTCGTAAGATCCAATTTTATCTTGGCAAATAAATTGATCTAATAATTTTTCTGCAGCAAACTCTCCTGGTTTGCAAGGACATAATTCAACTCCAGCAAAATTTATATTTTTTTGAAATCGATCTAATATTAAACTTGATGTATCAATTTTCTTTTTTTCTTTAACCCCTATCTCTAAATCTTTTAAATTACCAATATTATTTAAACTTTTTTTCGAATTTAATAAATTGATTTTCGACTTTAAGTTCTTGTAAAATGGACCATAAACAGAATATGGTTTATTACTTCCAGTGAAAATTTGAGAAGGCTCTATTAATAAGTGATCCCATAATTCTATAGATTCAATATTAAAATTTTTTAAACTATTTTCTATTTCTAAATCCCGATTAATTTCATAAGGTTCTATCGCTTTATTCCAAACAACAAACTTAGCATCAATTAATTTTGCTAATTTAGGTATGAGAATTAAGGGATTCCCCTCATCTATAATCAATCGACTTCCAAGATTTTTCCAATTTTTACTTAGCTCTTGTAGTGAATTACCAAGAAACCATGCCCTAGATTTCGCATTGAAGTCGTAAGAATAATTTTGATCTAAAATATAAGTTGAAGTAATAGCATTTGATAAAGAAAATGCTTTTTTCAAAGCATTATTATCATTGATTCGTAGATCTTTTCTATGCCAAAAAAGTATTCTAGGGTTATTCATTAAATTTTCAAAAATTGCTTTGCTCTAAACCAAGCTGTGACTGTTTTGGCATCCAGAATTTCATTACCACTAGAAATTAAATTATCTAAATTTTTAGGTTCCATAAGTAAAACTTCGATATCTTCATCTAAATCTCCTTTTACCTTATTTTTTAATTTGCTTAAATCGCGCGCAAGAAATAAATGAATTATCTCATCTGAATATCCAGGAGCATTAACGAGAGCACCTAGTTCATCCCACTTTTCTGCTTTATATCCAGACTCTTCCTGAATTTCTCTTTTAATTGAGGTTATAGGAGTCTCTCCTATTTCTAAAGTACCTGCTGGAAACTCAAGTAAATATCTTGATACAGCAAATCTATATTGGCGAAGAAGTATAACTTTATTTTCTTTTGTTATTGGGACAGCTAATGCAGCGTTTGGGAATATTATTTGCCCATATTCATCTTCATGTCCATTAGGGAGTTCAATTCTATTTATTTCAAAACTAAATTTTTTTGTTCTTAACTCAGATATTTTTTCTTTAAAAATGGATTTTTTGAAGTGAATTTTATCTTCCATAATTTAAATAAAAATACCCTAACAATTATTTTAGAATTTTGTAAATTAATCAATAAGCCATCTTGGCTCTTCAATTTTTTTAACTTTTTGTGTTCTGCTTAGGACCTCAGATAAAGGAGATATTACAAAATTACGATTCATAAATCTTGGGTGAGGTAATATTAATTCTTCATCTTTGAAACTAAAATCTTCCCACCATAAAATATCTAAATCTAAACATCTAGATAGCCATTCCAAATTATTAGGAGTCTTTTTTCTTCCGAAATTTCTTTCCAAATGTTTCAATTCTTTTAGAAGAAGTTTTGCATTTTTTGTTGTTAGCTTTGGAAAAAACTTACTTTTTATCAAAAGAAGAGTATTTAAATAATTTGGTTGATCATCCTTAACTCCATGAGGACTTGTTTCATATATTGAAGACCAACAAAAAATTATATTCGATGATTTTATTTCTTTGTCGAAAGATTTAGATTGATTTATCCAATTCTTGATTAGGTTCTCTACTTTTGGTTTGCAAATTATTAATGATTCGATGGGTCTACCATAATTACTATCAATATTTGCTCCTAGAGATATACATAGTCCATTTTTGATATTAAGATTTGATAATTCCACTACAAAAAACTACGTTATTGGATAAATTCTATATCAGGGATTTTTAAAGTGATTTTGGAACAGAAGTTAAAAGGAAAAGAAGACATAAAGGATTTAATGCAAAAGAAGGATTCGTTTAGATCATTTCCATTGGCTGCAATTACAGGACACAGCTTATTAAAGCTATCTTTACTTTTAGCAGCTGTGGATCCTAGCTTAGGAGGAGTTATCATTGCAGGTGGAAGGGGTACTGGTAAGTCGGTATTAGCAAGAGGTTTGCATTCCTTAATCCCACCGATAGAAGTTATAGATAATGAATTAATACTCGAGAAATTAACTGATAATAAGATTTCTTTCAGACCTATAAGTAGAAATTTAGATCCAAATAAACCTGAAGAATGGGATAAAAATATTAATCAATTAATAGCAAAAACTATAGGGATTGATTACCTTAATCAAATTGAAAGTATTCCAAGCAAGGTTGTACAGGCTCCATTTATTCAAGTCCCAATTGGGATTACGGAAGACAGACTTGTTGGATCTATAGATGTTTCTGCTTCATTGAATACAGGTGAACAAGTTTTTCAGCCAGGAGTTTTAGCAGAGGCTCATAGGGGTGTTTTGTATGTTGATGATATTAATTTATTGGATGACGGGATTGTAAATTTAATTCTTGAAGCTACTGGTAAAGAACAAAATAATATTGAAAGAGAGGGATTAAGTCTTTCTCATCCTTGCAGATCACTTTTGATTGCAACTTATAATCCTGAAGAAGGAGCTTTAAGAGATCATGTATTAGATAGATTTGCAATTGTTCTTTCTGCGGATCAATCGATAGATAATAACCAAAGAGTAGAAATAACAAAATCTGTATTAGCTCATGCTGAAAACAATATCAAGTTTTCAGAAAAATGGTCCGAAGAATCTGATAATTTATCAACCCAGTTAATTTTGGCTAGGCAATGGTTAAAGGATGTAAAAATTACTAAAGAACAAATAACTTATTTAGTAAATGAAGCCCTTCGCGGTGGTGTCGAAGGACATAGATCTGAATTATTTGCAGTAAAAGTTGCTAAAGCAAATGCAGCCCTTCGAGGTGATGAGAATGTTAATTCTGATGATTTAAAGGTTGCAGTAAGGTTAGTAATTCTTCCGAGAGCGACGCAAATTCCACCTCAGGATGATGATGATATTCAACCACCACCGCCTGAGGATCAGAGTCCGCCCCCACCACAGTCAAATAATGAAGAATCTGAGCCTGAATCTAACGAAAATGAGGATAATCAAGAAGAAGAACAAGAAAATTCTGATGGAGAAGAAGATTCTACTCCTGATATCCCAGAAGAATTTATTCTTGATCCTGAATCATGCATGGTAGATCCTGATTTATTGCTTTTTTCATCAGCAAAATCTAAAGCAGGAAATAGTGGAAGTAGATCAGTAATTCTAAGCCAAAGCAGAGGGAGATATGTCAGACCTTTAATTCCAAGAGGTAAAGTAAAAAGAATTGCAGTTGATGCAACTTTAAGAGCAGCTGCTCCTTATCAGAAATCAAGAAGATTAAAGAATCCGAATAAAACTATAATTATTGAAGAAAATGACTTTAGGGCAAAGCTCCTTCAAAAAAAGGCAGGAGCTTTAGTTATTTTTCTAGTTGATGCTAGTGGATCTATGGCACTTAATAGAATGCAAAGCGCTAAAGGTGCTGTAATAAGACTTTTGACGGAGGCTTATGAAAATAGAGATGAAGTAGCTCTTATCCCTTTTAGAGGGAATCAAGCAGAGGTCCTTTTGCCTCCAACAAGATCTATTACGGCAGCAAAAAGAAGGTTAGAAACTATGCCATGTGGAGGTGGATCTCCTTTAGCTCATGGGTTAACTCAATCAGCAAAAGTAGCAAAAAATGCTCTTTCCACAGGAGATATAGGCCAGGTCATTGTTGTTGGAATAACTGATGGGAGAGGAAATGTCCCTTTAGGTACGTCATTAGGTCAAGCAGATGTCAACGAAAATGAAAATGAAAGTGTGAATTTGAAACAAGAAGTATTAGATATTGCAGCTAAATACCCAAGGTTAGGAATTAAATTGTTAATTATAGATACAGAAAGAAAATTTATAGCTAGTGGCTTTGGAAAAGAACTAGCAGAAGCTGCACAAGGCAAATATGTTCAATTGCCTAAAGCTACTGATAAGACAATTGCTACTATGGCTTTAAATGCAATTAATGAATTTTAAATTTTTTATGGATAAATCTCATTAAGGAATTTTGATAGTCCAATTGTTAAATCTCTTATAGATTTTGTTAATTCTTTGTCTTTCATTAATTGTTCAAAATCATCACTCATGCTATCAAATTTGCTTGATATTGATTCGGCCGTTTCTATTGTTAATTTAATATCTTTTAGAGTTTCTTCGTCATTGACAGTAGACAAAATATTATTTAAGTGACCTGCTGCTATGGTTAATTCTTTTATAAGAGGTTTAACTCTAATAATTTCTTGCTTTGATAAATAAATTAGCTCATCAAGATTTTCTTGTGTTTTATCAAATTGGTCTATGGAATTAACTACATTTTCAATTAAATTTTCTTGATTTGATTCTTTAAGTATTTGATTTATCCTGCTAGTAATATTTGAAAGGCTCGATAGCTGCTTCCCAGTAATAGTCTCTCCTTGGCAAATAATTAATTTACTATCACATTTCTCTGATATGGCTTTTGCAATATCCTTTGGAACTGTTTTTTCACTAGTTTCTAATGCAACTTGAACATCGCCCCCTAAAAATGAATTTGTAACAACTCTTGCAAATGTGGGTTTGGTAAGAATAATGTCTGGATTATTTAAAACAATTTTTGCTTTGATTGATTCATTTGTAAAAAGAATATCTTCAATTGAACCTACTAAGATCCCTCTGTAAGTTACTGGAGATTTTTTTGATAAACCGCTTGCGTTGTTAAACTCTGCAAAAAAATACCAATTTTTCGAAGATAGTTTTACACCTCTTAACCAGAATGAAAAAAATGTAAATACTAACAAACCTCCTAACAAGGAAAATCCTACTATCGAATCTCGTAAGCTTCTACGCATAATTTTTAAATGTCTTTTGGTTGCATTGGTCCTGCAAGTTTCCCATTTCTAAATTGAAAAACATAAGGATCATTACTCTCTTTAAATTCATCAATTGAACCAGCCCATCTGAATTTACCTCCATAGAGCATAACAACTTTTTCTGAAGTTCTTTCTATAGTACTAAGAACATGGCTAACAACAATAGATGATCCATGGGCTTTATTATTTGTTTTATTAATTAAGTCTTCAATTCTTGATGATGCAATAGGGTCAAGACCAGCAGTAGGTTCATCAAAAAGTAATAATGGCTGACTTTTTTTATTTAAATCTTGATCTGTAATTAATGCTCTTGCAAAACTTACTCTTTTTTGCATACCACCACTTAATTCATTTGGAAGCTTTTTCTCAACATTAAATAATCCTACTTCTTCTAAACATTCTCTTACAATTTCTTGAATAAATTTCTTGGATAAATTTTTATTCTTTTGAAGTACGAATCCTACATTTTCTTCAATAGTTAAAGATCCCAATAAAGCAGGATTCTGAAAGACTAATCTTACATCTGGAGGATTATTTTGATCTAATCTTAAGTAAGTTTGTTTTTGACCAAATATGCTTAATTCACCTGCAGTTGGTAAGATCAAACCTGCTAAGATTTTTAATATAGTTGATTTCCCAGAACCTGAAGGGCCAACAATAGCCAATTTTTCTCCCTCATAAAGTTTTAAATTGATTTTATTTAGTACATTAAGTTCTCCCCAACTAATAGAGAGATTATTGGTTTCAACTGCATATTTTGATTTTTTCAAAATGGATATAGAGCAATTTGTCTTTAAATACATTTTGCCTACTTTTTAAAAATAAAAAAGGATGTATGTATTTGATTTATAATCTACTTAACTATATTTAAATTTTAAAAAAAATTTAAGAGGATTTTGATGCAGAAGAAGAAAAAAAGAATAAAAAGAACTTTTTCTTATTTTAAAAAGTCAAATTTAGGTTTGATAAATAGAATTATAAGAATTTTGAGTTGGCTATTGCCAGGGTTAGTAATCAAAAGATGGATGATAACTTCTGCTGTTGGATTATTAACTTCTTTATTAGGGATTGCAATCTGGACTAATTTAAGACCTCTTTATTGGTCAATAGAAGTCTTTTTCTCGATAATGAATGTGGTAACAAAAATTTTGCCTGTTTCAGTTTTAGGACCATTAATCCTTGTCTTTGGGCTTCTCTTGATTGGTATTGGGCAAAATAGAAGTATTAATTCTATACAAAAAGCTCTTGTTCCAGAAAAAAATACATTTTTAGTAGATGCATTAAGAGTAAAAAGTAAATTAAAAAGAGGCCCAAATATTGTTGCTATTGGAGGAGGAACTGGCTTGTCAACTTTATTGAAAGGCTTAAAAAACTACAGTAGCAATATAACTGCAATAGTTACAGTTTCAGACGATGGAGGGAGTAGCGGAGTTTTAAGAAAACAATTAGGAGTTCAGCCACCTGGAGATATAAGAAATTGCTTGGCAGCTTTATCAAACGAGGAACCAATTTTAACAAGATTGTTTCAATACAGATTTTCAGGAGGAAGTGGATTAGAGGGGCATAGTTTTGGTAATCTATTTTTATCTGCTTTAACAACAATTACAGGCAGTTTAGAAAAGGCTGTTCAGGCCTCTAGTAAAGTTTTAGCAGTACAAGGACTAGTATTACCTGCAACTAATACAGATGTAATGCTTTGGGCAGAACTTGAAGGCGGTGAGAAAATATTTGGTGAAAGTAAAATAAGTCAATCTAAAGATTTGATTTCCAGGATTGGTTATCTTCCCGAAAATCCTCCAGCTCTTCCTAGTGCAATTGAATCTATCAAAGAAGCAGATCTAATAGTTCTTGGTCCAGGGAGTCTTTATACTTCTTTGCTACCTAATTTACTGGTGCCCGAAATTGTAGATGCTCTTTTAGAAAGTAATGCTCCAAAAATCTATATAAGTAATTTGATGACTCAGCCAGGGGAAACGGATGGTCTTGATGTGTATCAGCACATCAAAGCAATAGAAAAGCAATTATCGAATTTCGGGGTAAATTCTCGAATATTCAATGCGATACTTTCTCAAATTCAATTTGAAAAGTCACCGCTAGTTGATTATTACCAAAGTAGAGGAGCAGTACCAGTGGTTTGTAATAAAGAAGAATTAATTTCAAAAGGATATTACGTATTGCAAGCTCCTCTTTATTCAAGAAAGATAACTCCAACACTTAGGCATGATCCCCGAAGACTTGCAAGGGCAGTAATGTTTATAAATAAAGAATTGAAAAAATTAAATTAATAGATTTATCTAGTAAGCATCTTGTAATTCATAGAAATCAGGTTGTATATAATCTTTTCTTAATGGCCATCCTCTCCAGTCTTCTGGCATTAAGAGCCTTGTTGGATTAGGATGATCAGCAAAATTGATTCCGAACATGTCATAAGTTTCTCTTTCTTGCCAATCACTTCCCTTGAAAATTTTATAAAGGCTAGGTACAGATAAATCTGAATCTCTATTTAAAAAGACTTTTACTCTAATTTCTTTAATTTTTTTTATTTCATCAATATCCTCAAGTGAGATTAAATGGTAAAAACTTACAAGACATTTTCCAGGCCCCTCGTCGTAACCTCCTTGACACTGAAGGTAATTAAATCCATATACTTTTAAAGTAGATATTGCTTCGTATAATTTTTCTGGTTTAACAGATAGTATCTCAACGCCTATATGATCGTTTCCTAAAGATTCATTAGTAATTCCATCTTCAGAAAGCTGATTACTTACGATTCCTCTTTGTTCTACAATTTCTTCTGAAGGTTCAGTTGAATTATTGTTTTCCATTATTTTATTTCTTTGTTGATTGAATTTATTTCATAGATATTTTCAATACTTTCTTCTATTTGATTCAGGTTAGATGACTCAATAGACTTTTCAGATTTTTTATTTAAATACTCACCAGTATTTTCTGAAAAAACAAGATTCATTTCATGATCTACAGTTAAATATCTGTGAGTTTGTTCAGCTTTACTCCTCTCAAGAATACTTTCATTAGCAACTTTTTTTCTTAATTTTATAACTGCGTCAAAGATAGCTTCTGGTCTAGGGGGGCATCCAGGAAGGTACAAATCAACTGGAATTAATTTATCAACTCCTCTAACTGCTGTTGTTGAGTCTGCACTGAACATTCCACCAGTTATAGTACAAGCACCCATAGCAATGACATATTTTGGTTCTGGCATTTGCTCATATAATCTTACTAATGCTGGGGCCATTTTCATTGTGACTGTTCCGGCAACAATTAGTAAGTCAGCTTGTCTTGGGGAGCTTCTAGGCACCAAGCCAAATCTATCAAAGTCAAATCTAGAGCCTATGAGTGCTGCAAATTCTATAAAACAGCAAGCTGTTCCATATAGAAGTGGCCATAGACTACTTAATCTGGCCCAGTTGTGAAGATCATCCAAACTTGTCATTATAATATTCTCGCTCAAGTCAGTCGTAACTTGGGGGGCACCGAGAGGATTACAAGTTTCTTCTCTAAGTTCTCTTATTGCTTTTGGTGAAAGTGAATTGTTCAACTTTTTAACTCCATTCTAAAGCTCCTTTTCTCCAGGCGTAAGCTAGAGCAATTACTAATATTGTAATAAATATTAGAGCCTCAATAAATGCTAGTAAACCTAGTCTATTGAATGCAACCGCCCAAGGATAAAGAAATACTGTCTCTACATCAAATATAACGAATACTAATGCAAACATGTAATATCTGATGTTGAATTGAATCCAAGCTCCCCCAATAGGCTCCATCCCTGATTCGTAGGTAAGTTTTCTCTCTCCGGTTCTTCCTTTTGGAGAAACTATTAGATTAGTAACTAAAGCTAAAATTGGAACTGCCGCAGCAATTATTAAAAAACCTAAAAAATATTCGTAGCCAGGTAATGAAAACATTTAAAAAAATTGTAGGAAAATTCGCTTAATTCAGTAAAATCTTTTAGAGTCTCTTAAGTTAAATACTAAATCGTGAGTGAAAACATTCAACCATCTCCTGAGGATAACCAAATAGTTGAGGATTTAGCAAATGAAGAATCTTCTAAAAAACTTTTAGAATTTAAAGATAAAGAACTAATAACCAATTTAGAACAAAATAGATTCGAATGTAGAAGTTGTGGATATATTTATGATCCTATCGAAGGCAATAAGAAACTTAAGATACCCCAAAATACACCTTTCTCAGCAATAGATGGAAACACTTTTGCTTGTCCAGTTTGTAGAGCAGGTAAAAATCTATATAAAGATATAGGACCGAGAGAAAAACCTAGTGGTTTTGAGGAGAATTTAACTTATGGCTTTGGATTCAATAGTTTGCCCCCTGGGCAGAAAAATATTTTAATATTTGGTGGTTTAGCATTTGCAGCTGCATGTTTCCTTTCTTTGTACTCTTTGCACTAAAATATATCCATGAAAAATTTTTTAACTAGCATTCCAAACCTTCTTTTAACATTTACACTTTGCTTTGCTTTAAGTAGTTGCTCTTCAACAGGTGTAAAAATGAGCGAGAGTAGTCCCTGGGAAACAATTCAATTTGAAGATCAGTCAAATGCATTAGATATAGATTTCATAGATAATAATCATGGATTTTTAGTTGGCTCAAATAGACTAATTATGGAATCTAATGATGGAGGTAAATCATGGGAAAAAAGATCGTTAGATATTGCTGCAGAGGAGAATTTTCGTTTACTTGATATAGACTTTAAGGGTTCTGAAGGTTGGTTGATAGGACAACCCTCTTTAGTAATGCATACGATTGATGAAGGAAAGAATTGGACAAGGCTATCTCTTGGTAAGCTACCTGGTCAGCCTTTTTTAGTCTCAACTGTTGATGATGGGGTTGCTGAATTGGCAACAACCTCAGCTGCTATTTATATAACATCAGATAGTGGTGAAACATGGGAGGCCAAGGTATCAGACCCTTCCGAACAGGGAGGTATTAGAGATTTAAGAAGAACATCTAATGGAGATTATGTAAGTGTAAGTAGTCTTGGTAATTTTTTCTCTACTCTTGAAAGTGGAAGTGATACTTGGATAGCTCATCAAAGAGCTAGTAGTAAAAGAGTACAAGGTATAGGATTTAATCCAAACGGTAATTTATGGATGTTATCTCGAGGCGCTGAGATAAGATTTAATGAGGATAATAATGATTTAGAAAGTTGGACTAAACCAATAGTTCCAATTCTAAATGGCTACAACTATTTAGATATGGGTTGGGACCCTGAAGGAAATATCTGGGCCGGCGGTGGTAATGGAACTTTGATAGTTAGTAAAGATGATGGTAAAACTTGGAGTTCTGATCCTGTCGCTTCAAATTTGCCAACTAACTTTATCAAGATTCAATTCTTAGAAAAAGATGAATTAGATGCTGACAAAGGCTTTATTCTTGGAGAAAGGGGTTATATCTTGAGGTGGAACGGTTAAATTTAAATAAATAAAAAATAAAAAAATAAAAAAATCCTTAAATTTCTTTAAATTTAATAACTGTCTGTAACCAAGCTGTAAATTTCTCCACAAACTTAGGATTTTTCCTTGTAAGATCATGGAGTAAATAATTGTGATTATGGCCGCAGGTTCAACGGGTGAACGCCCATTCTTTGAAATAATTACCAGCATAAGATACTGGATTATTCATGCAGTAACACTTCCAGCTATTTTTATAGCAGGTTTCCTTTTCGTTTATACAGGTTTAGCATATGATGCTTTTGGCACTCCACGTCCGGATAGTTATTTCCAGGCTTCTGAATCAAAAGCACCTGTTGTAACTCAAAGATATGACGCTAAATCTCAATTAGATTTAAGAACAAAATAACTATGTCAAATTCTCAAGCCCCAATGCAGGCTGTCGAAGTCCGCGTTTATCCTATTTTTACTATACGTTGGTTAGCAGTTCACGCTCTTGCAATTCCTTCAGTATTTTTCTTAGGTGCCATAGCAGCTATGCAATTCCTCCGTTAAAATAATTAATTATGCAAGTAAACGAAAATCCGAATAAAGTTCCTGTTGAACTTAATCGCACAAGTCTATATTTAGGCTTATTGGCAGTGTTTGTTTTGGGAATTTTATTTTCCAGTTACTTTTTCAATTAAATAAAAATTATGAGTAAATTAAAAGGGCCTGATGGCCGAATTCCCGATAGATTACCTGATGGCAGACCGGCCGTTGCTTGGGAAAGAAGGTGGACAGAGGGAACTCTACCTCTTTGGCTAGTCGCTACAGCTGGTGGAATAGCAGTTATTTTTGTATTAGGTATATTTTTCTACGGTTCATACCAAGGAGTAGGTGCAGGCTAAATCTGTTAATACTCTTTAGCTGTTCAGTATCACTTAGCTCCAATAAGAATCCGTAAATATCTTTAGTTTTTCTTTTGTAAAATTAGGGATATTTTCTTTTTGGGTTATTAAACCATCCTTTAAAGAAAAGTGAGAGTTGCTTTCAGGTCTCTCTTTGTCTATAACTTTCGCTATTTCACAGACAATTTTATTAGCGACTTTAGTATTAGCTCTGAGATTTTTCAAAACCATCTCTACTGATACTTCCTGATGAGTTTGATGCCAGCAATCATAATCAGTAACCATAGATAATGAAGAATAAGCTATTTCAGCTTCTTTAGCTAATCTTGCTTCAGTGTGATTAGTCATACCTATTATTGAACAACCCCAACTTCTGTATAAATTAGATTCTGCTCTCGTGGAAAAAGCGGGCCCCTCCATAGCAAGATATATTCCTCCTCTATGTAATTGTCTTCCCCCCGGGATATTTTTTTCTCCAACATTACTTAAAATTCCTGATAAATTCCGACAGAAAGGATCCCCCATTGTTACGTGAGCTACTGCTCCTTCATTAAAAAATGTTGCAGGTCTTTTATGTGTTCGATCGATAAATTGATCTGGAATAACAATATCAAGAGGCCGGATTTGTTCTTGAAGGGAGCCAACTGCTGATGGCGCTATTATCCATCTCACACCAATTGATCGAAGAGCCCAAATGTTTGCTTTGTAAGGTACTTCTGTAGGATTAAACCTATGTGTTCGACCGTGCCTTGCTATAAAAGCAATTTCTAAGTTGCCAATTTTAAAGAGCCTAATTGAATCAGAAGGTTTACCATAAGGTGTATCGATCTCTATTTCTTCATGACATTCTATTTTGTCAATTGAATAGAATCCACTCCCACCAATCACTCCTAATCTTGATTCTTTAATTGGTAATAAATGCTCTTTATTCATTGAAATGCAAATGACTATTAATCATCTGGTACTAATTGGAGGCGGACATACAAATGTTCTTTTGATGAGAAAATGGTTGATGTATCCGAAACTAATGCCAGAAATCCCTATCTCAATTATATCCAGAGATACGGATTTAGTTTATTCGGCGATGTTCCCTTCTGTGATTTCTAAATCAATTTCTTTAGAAGATAGTTTAATCGACATAAGATCTTTAGCCAAAAAGGCAAGAATATCTTTCATAAAAAATGAAGTAACAAATATTGATTTTCACTTAAAAAAAATTTCCTTAAAAAATAGACCATCAATTGATTACTCAAAATTAGTACTTAACTACGGAAGTCAAACCAAAATTTCAGAAGAATTTAAAGATTTAGTCAACAAAAGAATTGCTTTCCCTATTAAGCCTTTTTTTAAAGCTTATGAGTTCATTAAAAATGAAGATAAGTATGATTATGAAACTGAAAAATCTTTTGTTATTGTTGGAAGTGGACTAGCAGCAATTGAAGTTGCGTTTGCCCTGAGAAAAAGATGGGAAAAAAGATCTTTAAAGATTCTCTGCAAATCAAATAAGGTAGATGATAAAGTCTTAAAAACTTTTTACAGATCGAATATAGAAGTAGTTGGAAAACTTCCTGTTGATTATGGAAAGATTCTCTTATGTACAGGAAATTCATCACCACATTGGGTACAAAAATATAATTCAGAATTGGATTTAAAAGGAAGATTTTTTACAACTCAGGAATTAAGGTTGAAAAATTTTTTAGGAACTTTTGCAACTGGTGATTGCGCTGTCATAGAAACCTCTAAGAGACCTTCATCTGGAATATTGGCAGTAAAAGTTTTAAATATATTGGCAACTAATATTCAGAAGGAAATAAAAGGTGGATCATTAAAAAAATGGTCACCTCAAAAATTTGGATTGCAAATAGTAAATTCTTATCCCAGAAAGCTTCCGAAAGCTTTTGCTTTTTATGGAGATTTTGTTATTGGGCCTTCTTTTCTTATTTGGTACCTTAAAACTAAAATTGATGAAAGTTTCATCAAGAAATTTCGTGTTTTAGATTCGAATATGAATCAAAAAGTCAAAGAAGATGCTATGGAAGACTGTAGAGGATGTGCAGCTAAAATTCCTCAAAGTATCTTAAATGAATCCTTAAGAAGTGCTCAACTTGAAAATTTTGCAACTTCTCCTGAGGATTCTGTTGAAATTTATAAAAATAACCAAGATATTATTCTTCAAAGTGTTGATGGATTTCCTGCATTGATAAGTGATCCTTGGCTAAATGCAAAAATTACTGTGTTGCATGCTTGCTCAGATTTATGGGCTTGCGGAGTAAAACTTTCATCTGTACAGGCCTTAATCTCTCTTCCAAAAGTAGGAAAAGATTTTCAAAGCTACCTTTTTTCTCATTGTTTAAAAGGGATAAAAACAACAGTTGAAGAACTAGGGGGTGAGTTGATTGGAGGGCATACTTTTGAATCAAGAAGTTTAGTTGATAAACCTTATTCTTTAGGAATAGATATTTCTTTAACTGTTCAGGGAGTTTTGAAAAATGGAGAAAAACCATGGTTCAAATCCGGTATGCAAAAAGGAGATATTATCCTAATGTCAAGACCTCTAGGAGTTGGGGTTTTTTTTGCTGCTCAAATGCAAAATATTAATTTGAAAGATAGTTCAGAGGAGATCATGAGAAATTTAGTTACCAGTCAGCAACCATTGATTGAAAAAATTTATTTGCTTCAAGATAAGTTTGGAGAAACATTTATAAATGCAGCTACTGATGTAACTGGCTATGGATTTATAGGACACCTTAAAGAGATGATTGATTCATCTAATTTATCAAGGCAAGATAATAATCTTGAACCTATTAGGGTCCTATTAGATTTATTGGCATTTAAAGCTTATCCAGGAGTATATGATTTAATACATAAAGGGATCAAAAGTTCTCTGTTCGAATCAAATAAAGAAATATTTGATAAAATTATTTCAGAAAAACGTAATAATAGAATTATCTCATTTTCAAAAAAAAATAAAGTTAATAGTGAAAGTTTTAAAGAAAGAATCTCATTATTATTAGATCCACAAACTTGTGGGCCGCTTTTGATAAGTTGTGATCCTAAGTATGAAAATTTTTTAAAGAATGAATGGTATAAGGTCGGAGAAGTAATAAATTGATAGTTATTTCTTCTTGATCTTATCAATCTCTATATATCTCAACCTTTTAATTTCATCCCCCATTTTTTTTCCCGGTTGCCATCCTTCACTTTTTAAAAATTCTCCACTTTTCTTTGACTTAATAAATTTATAAATAAATAGCCATTTAAAAAATGATTTCCAAAATGTGCCCCCATTGCAAATTAATAATTTCACAGTCTCTTCATCTAAATTTTTTGTTTCAATAAATTCAGTCCAATTTGAAGGGGTCAAATTGAGAAATTTTTCTTTTTCATTTTCTAATTGATTTGTCATATTTAAGTACTCTTTGAGGATTTTCTTTTCCTTGCTATTAATAAAAAATCTTTGACAAGTAAGTTCTAAATTTTCTGCATTCTTTAATAGGTAGAGAATATAATTACCCTTTAGTTTTTTTATCCACTTTAAACCCCTTAAAAATTTATTATCAACACTAATATTTTTATTTAGAATAGAAATAATTTCCCAATCATTTAATAAAGAAACTATTTTTGCCAGATTATCGTGTTTGTATATTTCTGACAATTCCATCCTAATTCTTATACTTATTCCAGGCGGAAATCTAGATTTAATATCATCATTTATAATATCCCATGGCCATCTTTGGACAATCCTTTTAGATTGTTGGAGTGATTTAGTTGAAATTTTAAAACCTAATCTTGATGCATATCTTGCGCATCTTATTAATCTACTAGGGTCATCTTGAATACTATTTTCATGCAGCAAATGTAATTCTTTTTTTTGTATATGTTTTATGCCATCAAAGAAATCATAAATTTGTTGCTTTGAGAATTCAAAAGCTATTGCATTTATACTAAAATCTCTCCTTTTTAAATCCTCTTCAATATTCGCATGTTTTACTATTGGATTTAATCCAGGAGCTTCATAATTTTCTTTTCTTGCAGTAGCTATATCAATTTTAAAATCATTAATATTTAGTTCTACAGTATCGTATATCTCAAATTCTTTTATCAAACAAAGTTCGACATTTGAGATATTTTTTTTTATGAATTTTGCTAAATCAACTGAAGATCCTTCCGTAACTATATCAATATCAAGTGGGTTGAAAAAAGTCTTTTTATGAATCTTAGTGATTAATAAATCTCTTA
The DNA here is from genome assembly GCA_003210285.1 of Prochlorococcus sp. AG-686-J21. Classification (GTDB taxonomy): domain Bacteria; phylum Cyanobacteriota; class Cyanobacteriia; order PCC-6307; family Cyanobiaceae; genus Prochlorococcus_A. Next base: position 59,189 of record QCVS01000004.1, on the reverse strand, counting down.
TATAGCCACCCACAATTGCCACTTTAACTCTATTATTCAATTCAATATACTCAGAAATTATATTAAATAAATTAAAAGGAATTTTTAATATTGCTGAATTTATATAAGCAGAAATATCATTCATGCAAATTTCAGTTTATTGCTCTTATTGGAGCTAATCTTGGGTCTAGAATTTTGCTCCCTTTATCACCAAACTTTACTGCTAATGATATTTTTTCGCCACTTCCAAAAATATGTATAATTTCACCCTTGCCAAATTTGGAGTGAAGTACTTTATCTCCAATTAACCAACTTTTACCTTTACTGGGTCCTGAATATAGTTTTCTAACTGCATTAATAGGTTTATTAATAAATTCATTTGAATCGTTCCGATCCACTCTTGTTAAACGATCAAGATGACGTTCCCTTCTAATAGAAGCACCACCAGATTGAGGTAATTCCCCGTCAATTAATTCCTCTGGTATTTCCGAGAGAAATATTGAAGGAATTGTTGCTTCTCGCATGCCTCCCCACAATCTTCTTTCTCTTGCATGTGATAAGAAAACTCTCTCTTTAGCTCTTGTTATACCTACATAGCATAATCTTCTTTCTTCTTCTAGAAGAGAAGGAGTATCAATGGACCTATGGCTTGGGAACAAACCTTGTTCTAGTCCAGTTATAAATACATTTTGAAATTCTAATCCTTTACTGTTATGGAGAGTCATTAAAGTGACAGAGTTAGGATGATTTTTTTTTGTATCATTGTCTGTAGTTAAAGCTGCTGTTGACAAGAATCCCTCTACATCTGGGTTCTCGGTCTCTTCTTCAAATTGAGTAGCAGCATTTATTAATTCCTGAAGATTATTTCTTCTATCTTCAGATTCCTCTGAACCACTTGTTAATAAATCACTTAAGTAACCACTTTTTTCTAAAATTAATTGAAGAATTTGAGCAGGCCCTGAATTCTCTACATAGCAAAGAAGGTCATTCATAAGCTCTGTGAATTTATTAATGCCTTTTGATGATCTACCTATAGTCTCCTCTAAGCTTTGTTTGTCATTTATGACCTCCCATAAAGGAATGTTCAACTTATTAGATAGTTCATTAAGTTTCTGAATCGTTGTTTTTCCTATTCCTCTTCTCGGGACATTAATGATTCTTAAAAGGCTTACATTATCTGAAGAATTTACTAAGACTTTTAAATAAGCAACTGCATCTTTAACTTCTCTTCTGTCATAAAACCGTAATCCGCCAAAGATTGTATATGGAATTCTCCATCTTACTAGAGATTCTTCTAATACTCTAGATTGAGCCCTAGTCCTATAGAGGATTGCAAAATTTTTCCAGATTGGTTGATTATTGTAATTATTTAGAGATCTTAATTTTGTTGTTATTGCCTCAGCTTCAGATATCTCATCATCGCAGCTAAGTAACTTTAAAAGTTCTCCTTCCTCCCTTGTAGGCCTTAAAATTTTATCAATTCTTTCAGTATTATTTTCAATCAAAGAGTTTGCAGCGGTAAGAATATTCGATGAAGATCTATAGTTTTCTTCTAACTTAACCAGAGAGGCTTTCTGACCATTATTAGATGAATTTTTAAAGTCTTCTTGAAATCCAATTAATATTCTGAAATCTGCTGCCCTAAAACTATAAATACTTTGATCCGCATCTCCAACAACAAAAATTGATCTATCATTCCATTCGCAGAATTTGTTTGGTTCAGTATTCCCAGCCGTAATTAATTTGATTAATTCATATTGTGTCCTATTTGTATCTTGATATTCATCAACTAATACATGCTGGAATCTTTTATGCCAGTAATCTCTAACTAAATCATTTTGCCTTAATAAAAATACAGGAAGTAGTAGAAGATCATCAAAGTCTAAAGCATTATTTTTAGAGAGAGATATTCTGTATCTTCTGTAAGCATCTGCAATTATTTTATCAAAATGATTATCAGCTTTTTCTTCAAGCTCATTAGCTGTAAAACATTGATTTTTTGCGTTACTAATAGCTCTCTTAATTTTCTTTGGATCAAATCTTTTTGGATCAAGACTCATATCTTGACTAACAATTTCTTTTACTAGGGTCTGAGAATCTGTCTCGTCATAAATAGAAAATTGCCGTGTCCAGGTTAGGCCTTCAGGATCTTGATATTTTTCAATATCGTATCTTAAAAGTCTTGAAAATAATGCATGAAAAGTTCCTATCCATAGGTCCCTCAGTCTTTCTTGATCAATATTTGTTCTTAATTGATTCTGATCAAATTCTCTGAGGGTGGACCAAGGCTGCCCAAATTGATTTAAAGCTACTTCTTGTGCAAGAAGTACTTGAAGTCTTGCTTTCATTTCTTTAGCAGCTTTATTTGTAAAAGTTACTGCGAGAATGTTATAAGGATCTACAGAGTTATTTTCAATTAGATTAGCAATTCTATGAGTAAGAGCCTTGGTTTTCCCGCTGCCTGCACCTGCTACAACTAACAGTGGCCCATTGATATGATTTACTGCTTTTAATTGTGCATTATTTAAGGATTTAAAAAGGAAGTTGTTAGTTTGAGGCACTTTTTGTAGGTTGTATTATTAAAAATTTTTACCTTACTTTAATTTGAAGATTGAGGGTTAGTCTCTAATTCTTGTAATGCTTTTTTTAAATTTATTAGTTCATTATTATTGTTGATAATTTCTTGGAACTTATGCTGAGGCATTTTTAATTTAATACTTCTCTCAAGAATTTCTTTTTCTAATCTTTTTTTATAAGAAGAAACAAGTTTTTTTGATAATTTTAATTCTTGTTTATTCAAAATTTTAAGGAATAATAATCATATATTAGCGAAAAAAATTTTTTATTTACAGTATTTAGAATATCACTTCGAAATGGAGTTTTGATTAAGAACCATTTCGTTTATTTTAAGATTTAATTATTTTAATTTGCTCTGATCTATTATTAATAATATAGAAATCTCAAGTTTTTAGATTTAAGAATGACAGTTTCAAATAGTAATCAAATTTTATCAAATGATAGAGATTTAGAAAATATAAGTAATAAAAATATTGAAGACATAAAAGAATTTATAAATACTGCAAACTCAAGATTAGATGCAATAAATTCAATAACAAATAATTCTCACGCAATTGCCGCTGATGCTGTGACTGCAATGATTTGTGAAAATCAAGATTCAGTTAATACAAAAATATCTATAGATACCACAAATAAGATGTCTGTTTGTTTAAGAGATGGAGAAATAATTTTAAGGATTGTTTCTTACCTTTTAATTTCAAATGATGAATCAGTTTTATCTAAAAACTGTTTAAAAGACCTTAAAAATACTTATTTGGCCCTTGGTGTACCTTTAAAAAATGCTATTCGAGTTTTTGAACTGATGAGAGATTCAACAATTTCTGATTTGAAATCTACCGTAAATACTATAAAAGGAGAAAAAGAATTTCTTCCTGATTTAATTTCTAATACAGAGTTTCAATTTGAAAGAATAATCAATCTTTTAAGATAGACATATTTCTAATCTCTGAAGTGTGTGAGGTTTGTATTACTGTGTTATTCTCATGATTTCTAATTACTGAATATCTGGATCTAATATGATTTGACAAAAAACAAATTCTTTCTTCAGAAACTGTTGAACTGTAAATAGTTTTAATATTTAAGTTCTCATTTTCATCAATCAAATATTCCGACGATGAAATCACGGATTCAGTATATCCCTTATTACGTAGAACAATCCCTTTATTCTTATCCTTTGGTAAAAATAATAATATAGTTTCATCTTCTTCTATTCTTTTATCCATTTCCCAATCACTTATTGCTTCCCAACTTATTGATAATGCAATAACAGAAGCTTTAGAGGTGAAATTATATTTTTCTAAAAGTTCGACTACATTTTTATTATTGGTTTCTAACTCTTTTATTACTATTTTGCTAGTTGAATTTTCAACTTCCTGAAAAGCCAAAGAATGAGTGCTTCTTATGGATTTCCACTCTCCTAAACTTTTTTGAATAAATTGATTAATTGTTATTAGTTTCTTCGTCAAGCTTATCTTCTACTGAATGATTGGTAGCTTTTTGAATCATCCTTACCATAGAATCTACCATTAATCTTTTTGCAGAAGTCACTTTTAATCCGGAAGGTGTAGTTGATATTTGTTCTCCAGGGCGATCGTATGATGTTGGTCTAAATGGATTCATCTAAAAAATTGTAAATTCAACAGAATTATATTCTTACATGAATTGTCATTTTTAATGTTGTTGTTTGCAAAAATGTTATATCTATTTGGATGGTTTTAGGATTATTAATTCTTGCCTTATTTTGGAATTTTTCTTTTTGCTAAACCTGAAATAGTTGCTAAAGCAAACATGCCTAAAAGAGCTATTCCTAGGAATAAACCTGCTCCCTGACTGACTCCAGCTCCAACAGCAACAAGAATAGAATCACTGATTAGAAGACTTATTAGTAAAGCGGGAGTGAATATTTTCCACCGAGTTCCTCCAATGCCAATTGCATAGCTGAGAAAATCAAAAAGTCCAGTCATAAGGAGGCCTGTCATTAGGAAGAAATTTTCTTCTAATTGGTTTTGATTAAAACTTTCAATTCTTTTCATTGCTTTTGAGCCTACTAAACCACGTACAGGACCACGACCAAAATATCTTGCTATAAAGAAAGCTGCTTGGCAAAAAACGATATCAGAAAAGACAATTGTTACATAACCCTTTTGGAATCCCAACAAGGAGCCAGCTAAAAGTGAATAGGCCGAACTTGGGAGAGCAGGTAAAATTATGCTTACTCCTCTGAGAACAAATATTCCAAAAGGTGCCCATATTCCCATACTCTCTACCTTGTTCCTAAGGGGTTCGATGCCATAGTTTTGTATGAAATAAATTAATACAACAAATATTGCTATAAAAAAAACTACTGAGAGGAATTTTTGAATCTTTTTCATTATTTGTCCGAAAATTCTTTGAGAGCTAACTTTAGAAATTAATAGTTGATTTTATCTATAATAGAAACACTAATCAATAAAATCTTTTACAAAGTTTTTAATCTTATTTTTTCAATATAGATTTAACCAAAGTTCATAAGTAAATTCTGAATCAAAATTCAAAACTAATAAGATATAATTATTATTTTTAAAATTCAATTTATTTATTTCTAATATTCGATAACATTATGATTCAATCCAAGAATAAATCGTCATCAATACTTGTTGTAAATATCTTGTCTTTGGCTCTTTCTATTGTTTTCTCTTGTTGCATTTCAATAAAAAAATCATATGCTTTGTCTCATGAGTGGGTTGAAGTCCCAATTAGTGAATATGGTGAACAATTATGGGACAGAAAAAGTATAAAAAGGAATGAAGATGGTTCTGTTAGAGTATTAAGTAAATTTATTCCAAAAACTAAAAGTGAAATAACACAAGATATTCTTTATACAATGGATATAAACTGTTTTGAGAAATCTTTTAGAGATGTTGATGTTTTCACTGATGAGGATAATAGTCATTTAAACAATCTTGCTGATTGGCAAGATCCAAATGGAGACCAACTAATTCTGGGTATAATTGGTCAAGTATGTAGATTTGATAACTAAAATTTAAATTTGTAAAATATTCATTAAAAAAGCACCTTTTCAGATGCTCATTTAATTCCATAATGGAAGGTACCAGGACCCAGATTTTAATGAGGTACTGGTGGGTTCTAATCCTTAAAAACGTAGTTATAACTTAATTCATACTTGTAAAAACCACTTCTTCCATACCACTTCCATACTGGTATGGTAGAGTTCGAAATATTTAAAATTGCAATCTACGACTTGCAAAGTATGGAAGTTTAATGCCAAAAAATAAATTTCTAAGACTACTTATAAATATTGTTTTGATTGTTGCTTGGTATATTTTTACTTTATATTTTTTCTATTTTTGTTATTTGTTTTTAGGACTAGATGTTTTTGATGATTTTTCTAATAAAATCGGATACGTTTTTTCTTACGTTCCAATGTTTTTTATAACAAGGTATATCTGGTTTGAGAAAAGTAGAGATAGAATTTTTTATGGTCTATTTGACAAGTTGAACATACATTTTAAAAAGTTTGAACCAAGAATTTATACAACCAAATCCAATGCTGATAAAATCAAAAAATATGCTCTACTTAGAAATCAAGGAATAATTACGGAAGAGGAATTTCAATCTAAAAAAAAGAAATTATTGGATTTATAAGTGAAGTTTGAAGTGTATTAAAACCTAAGTGATATTTTCATACCACTTCCATACCACTATAAAAAATAAAAACCCAGTCATAGACAGGGTTTAAAGGTGCCAGGACCCAGATTTGAACTGGGGACACGGCGATTTTCAGTCGCCTGCTCTACCAACTGAGCTATCCCGGCTCTAACTTATACACTCTAAATTAAGATGTGTAGTTTGTGAAACCCCTTTCATTAAATTTTTATATCTTGATTAAAGATTTAATGAATGAAATGTATTATTTTGCATTAATTGCTAATAAAGCAGTTCCAAATGAAGTTGTTTTTTTACATGAAATTATTGGGATATTAATAATTCGTTCTCTTATTGCTCTCCACTGAGGATTTTTTGAACCTCCACCAGTAGTAACGATTCTTTTTGGAAGTGAACCTGTCAGCTGATATAGTTTTTCCCAACCTTTTAATTCAATTCTTGCTAAACCCTCGAACAATGCATGTAAATAAAGTGAGTCACTTACTGGCCTAGGACTAAGAATTGGCTCTAAAAAAGGATTATTAACAGGAAATCTCTCACCCTTACTATTGAGTGGCAAAAGATTTAGAGAAGTTTTTTTTGAGGGATTTATTTGTCTGCTAAGTTCTTTTATTTCTAAATCAGAAAAAAATTGAGACAAAATTCCACAACCAGCGTTTGATGCTCCTCCACATATCCAGTCTTCACTTAATCGATGGGTTGTAATTCCCTTTTCTTTGATTGGGGTCTTATTAATTTTTTTAACTACGATTGTGGTTCCTAAAACCGTTAGACCTTCTTCTTTTCCTAATCCTGCAGCTAAAAAAGCTGCATTTGAATCAGTTGTCCCCGAGACTAATAGTATTTTCTTATTTAATTTGAACCTTTCGGCTAAGTCAGTATCGATTTGACCCAAGATTTTTCCACTTTTAATAATTAGAGGTAAGCATTTTTGCCATGAATTATTTAGATAACTTTTTGGCCAAGATTCTTTTATTAGATCCCAACCAAGTTTGATATTATTGCCTTCTTCTCCATATGTCCAATCTTTTAAGAACCAGCCAGTTATCAAGTCAGATTGATGTCTTAAAAGAATATTTTCCCCAAATTTATCTATCAGTTTTAATGCTTTAGCTAAACTACTGTATGGGGTTTGTAAATGATATTCTCTATCCGTTATCGATTTAATAAGGATTTTATTTTCATTACATGCTTGATCATAAGGTATAGCTTCTCCTATCGGATCCCCTCTTAAATCACAAGCCGATAAAGTTCCAGAAGTGCCAGAGATTGCTAAATTAACAATACTGTTTTTTATATCAAAAGGTAAACTATCTAGAAGTTTTTCACATGAATTAATCCAAGAGTTAGGATCTTTAAAGCCATATTGATAGGGAACTGAATTCGAGTATTTTAATTCCTTTTTAGAATTAATTATAGATATTCGTGCACCACTTGTCCCAAAATCTAATCCTCCAAAAAAATCATCTGGCATAAATATTTATAAAAGGTTTTTTGAGGCCTCTACTAATTGGGCTGATTTTTCTTCAACACTTTCCCAAGGAAGCTTTAAATCATTTCTACCAAAGTGTCCATAAGATGCAGTTTTCCTGAAAAATTCCCCACCCATTTTTTTTGGTAGATTTCTTAAATCAAATTCTTTTATTATTGCTGCAGGCCTTAAATCAAAGTTGTTTTTAATTAGTTCTTTCAAACTATTTTGAGAAATAATACCAGTACCAAAAGTTTCAACAAGAATTGAAATTGGTTTAGCAACTCCAATGGCATAACTTAATTGTACTTCTACCTTTTTTGCTAATTTTGCTTTAACAATACTTTTAGCTACATAACGTGCTGCATATGCAGCTGATCTGTCAACTTTAGTAGGATCTTTACCAGAGAATGCACCTCCTCCATGCCTTGCATATCCTCCATAAGTGTCTACAATTATTTTTCTGCCAGTGAGTCCTGCATCGCCTTGAGGTCCCCCTACAACAAATTTACCTGTGGGGTTCACCAGGAATCTTGTCTTTTGACTTGTTGGTTTGATTTCTAAATCTTCTGTTGCTGGTAATACAACATTGATCCATAAATCTTCTTTTATCTTTTGACGAATTTCTTCTTCATTTGTAAGTCCATCAATCTCAGCAGTATGTTGAGTTGAAATTAAAATGGTGTTTATTGAAACTGGGACCCCTTTTTTGTAATCAATACTTACTTGAGTTTTTCCATCAGGCAGTAGATAATCAAGAACTTTTTCATGTCTTACTTTTGCAAGTTGTATTGCTAATCTGTGAGCCAAGCTAATTGGTAATGGCATTAATTCGGGTGTTTCATCACATGCATAGCCAAACATTATCCCCTGATCACCAGCCCCAGTATTGTTCCCCAAATCCTCGTTTGCATCATCTGCTTCATTTACTCCTTGGGAAATATCAGGTGATTGCTCGTCAAGAGCCACTAAAACGGCGCAGCTATTTGAGTCAAAACCCCCAGCTTTTGAACCTTCATATCCAATTTCTTTAATTACTTTCCTAACAAGTTTTATATAATCAAGCTTTGCTTTAGAAGTTATTTCACCAGTAAGTAAGCAAAGGCCAGTATTGACAACTGTTTCGCAGGCTACTCTACTCTCTGGGTCTTCAGTCAATAAAGCATCTAGAATAGCATCACTGATTTGATCACATATCTTGTCAGGATGACCTTCAGTTACAGATTCAGAAGTAAAAATAAAATCACTCATTTATAAATAATTTAAGGAATATTCCTTATCTTAATTTAAATCGTAAATTTTAATCAATAGTTATTAAGTTGAAATTATAAGATTTTATTTGATCTAAATTTATTTCTTAAGTTATTAAAAAAATTTTATTTTATACGTTTTCTGAAATCTCTGTTGGTTGCTCTTCGTTTTCATCAGTTTGCTCAAGTAACATTTGCTTATATTTTGCAGCCATTTCTTCAGCTTTATTAAAAACTTTTTGTGGGTCAGTTAGCATATCTCCAGGTTCTGGTTCTAGAGCTTTGGTTGATAAAGAGATTCTACCTCTCTCGGAATCTAAGTCTATTATCATTACTTTCATCTGATCATTTACATTCAAAACATTATGAGGTGTTTCAATGTGTTCATGACTAATTTCAGAAATATGTAGAAGACCACTCACCCCTCCGATATCAATAAAAGCTCCATAAGGTTTTATTCCCTTTACGGAACCTACAACAACTTCTCCAACTTCAAGTCTATTCATTTTTTTCTCTACTAAAGCCCTTCTATGACTTAAAACTAATCTATTTCTTTCTTCATCTACCTCAAGAAATTTTAAAGGTAAATATTCCCCTTCTAAATCTTCTTTTATTTTTCTGGCACTAATATGAGATCCAGGGATGAAGCCTCTTAAGCCTTCAACTCTGACTAAAGCCCCACCTCTGTTAGTTGCAAAAACCTCAGAATAAATAGTTGCATCTTCTTTTTGTAACTGTCTTACTCTTTCCCATGCTCTTTGATATTCTATTCTTCTAATTGATAAAGCTAACTGGCCATCTTCATTCTCCTCACTCATTATAAAAAATTCTCTACTTTCTGAAGGTTGTAAAACATCACTAAGTCCTTCAACTCTATTTATAGAAACTTCCTGCATAGGCATAAAAGCTGCAGTCTTGGCTCCTATATCTATCATTGCTCCTTTAGGCTCTAAAGCAAAAACTGTACCTTTTACAAGATCGCCAGGTTTGAAATTATAATCATATTTCCCTAATAATGATGCAAACTCTTCTTGTGTAAATCCTGCTGTATCCAAATCACTATTTCTTCTGCTTGAAGAAGAATCTGCAGAGGGAATATCTTTAGGATCAAATGATAACTCTTCCTCTTTTGGAGTTTCTGAAGTGTTGTCTTCTATAGTCGAATTATTAATTTCTTTTTCGTTTGAAATTTCTTCTACGGTTTGGGAAGGATTTTCAATCATTTTTTAAAACGCAGACCACCTAAGATGGTTAGAAAGGAATGCTATTAGCCTGCAAACTAAAGAGCAAATTTTTTGTTATTTTATTCTACACTTCAGTAGGCTGAATTCATAAAATTGAAGCTAATTCATTTTTCGAACTACCTTTTAGAGATTCAAGAGTGGAAACAAAGTCTTTTACTCCATTAAACTTCCTATAGACTGATGCATACCTTATGTAAGCAACTTCATTTTCTTTCCTTAAGCCTTTAAGAATTAATTCTCCAATGTGAGAAGATTTAATATCCTTATTTGAGACTTGTATTATTTGAGATTCAATTGAGTCAACAAAATTAATAATCGCTTCTCTTGAAAATGTTGTTTTTTCGCATGCTCTAGATATCCCAGTAACTAATTTATCTTTATTAAATAATTCTCTGCTACCATCGTTTTTAAGAACAGAAATTGGCATTGTCTCAACTCTTTCATATGTGGTGAATCTAAAGCTGCAATTTAAACACTCTCTTCTTCTTCTGACACTTTTTCCAGTATCAGCAGATCTTGATTCTAAAACTCTGCTATCTGTATTTTTACACGTTGGACACTGCATATAGTGAATTAATACAATCTTTAACTCTAATAGTAGATTAATATCACGATAATGAAAAGTAGCAAAAAAAATCCCTCCTAATTAAATAGAGGGATTTTTTAAATTTATTTCCTATCGAATTTAGGGGGATCTCTAAAAGCGACTGCAAAAAATAAAGTTACAACTGCGAGAGTTAAAATAAGAACGTAAGCAAAAGCTTCCATGAGAAAAAATAATAAAGTTTAATTTAAACCCTTCCTGGGATTCTTCGAGTGGTTTCGTCACCAAGTTTCTTAAAGAGACCAAACTCAACTTGATCTCCTATCTCGGCATCAATTCCAGCAAAAGAGTCTCTGTAAAGAGTTCTTGAAGCATGCCACCAATGACCAAATAAGAATAATAATCCGAAACACAAATGTGCATAAGTAAACCAAGCTCTTGGGGAACTTCGGAATACACCATCAGATTTATAAGTTTCTCTATCAAACTTGAATGCTTCACCAAGTTGTGCTTTCCTAGCTAACCTTTTAACTACAGCGGGATCAGTAAATGTTTGACCATTAAGATCACCCCCGTAAATAGTTGCTGTAATGCCAGTTTGTTCAAATGAATACTTTGCTTCAGCTCTCCTAAATGGAATGTCAGCTCTTACATTCCCTTCTTTGTCTTCCAAAATAACTGGAAAGTTTTCAAAGAAGTTTGGAATTCTTCTAACTTCTAAGTCGTTGCCCTCTTTATCTGTAAAAGCAATATGACCTTGCCAACCAGTTGGTAAACCATCTCCATTTACAAGAGCCCCAACCCTAAACAATCCTCCTTTCGCAGGGCTGTTCCCTACATAATCGTAGAATGCAAGCTTTTCTGGAATTGAAGCGTATGCTTCTTCCTTAGTTGCTCCATTATCAATAGCTGTTTGAACTCTCCTGTTTATTTCAGTTTTGAAGTAACCAGAGTCCCATTGATATCTAGTTGGTCCAAACAATTCAACAGGGGTGGTAGCAGAGCCGTACCACATTGTTCCTGCGACAACAAAAGATACAAATAGAACGGCGGCTAGAGCACTAGCTAATACTCCCTCCAGACTTCCAAGTTTAAGGGCTCTATAAAGCCTTTCTCCAGGTCTATTTGTGATGTGAAATATTCCACCGATAATACCTAAAAGGCCAGCTGCAATATGATTCGCAACTATCCCACCAGGATTAAATGGATTAAATCCATCTGCTCCCCAAGATGGTGCTACCTGCTCTACATGACCAGTTAAACCATAAGGATCTGAAACCCAAATACCGACATTCGCGCAATGAAAAGCTCCAAATCCAAAGCAAGTAATTCCTGATAAAAGAAGGTGGATCCCAAATATTCTTGGGAGATCAAGAGCAGGTTCACCAGTTCTTTCATCTTCCCATAAATCTAGATCCCAATATGTCCAATGCCAGATTGAAGCAAGCATTAAAAGTCCACTAAAAACAATGTGGGCAGCTGCAACACCTTCAAAGCTCCAGAATCCTGGATCAACTCCAGTAGCTCCAGTTATATCCCATCCGTTCCAACTACTTGTGATCCCTAATCTCGCCATGAATGGCATGACATACATTCCCTGTCTCCACATTGGATTGAGAACAGCGTCTGAAGGATCAAAAATGGCTAATTCATATAAAGCCATAGAACCGGCCCAGCCGGCTAATAATGCAGTATGCATGAGATGCACAGCTAGTAGTCGACCGGGGTCGTTGATAACTACTGTGTGAACTCTATACCAAGGCAATCCCATCGGTTAAATTCTTGTAACGATGCTGAATTAACAGCTAAACAACATGATCGTAAGGGTTTTTTGGGCATTGAGAGAGTTTTGTAAATAAATTAATTTTCTTAGTAAAATTGGTCAAATAAGTCTGTGTCACTTTAGTTTCAGCGAATTTTTAACAAAAATATGTTAATATTTTGGTCACAATTCTCAAAGTAAAGCGCCAAAATATATAAAAATAACAAAAAAATGGCAATTATTAGATTCATCCGTGAGGGAATAGATATCGAATGCAAATCTGGAGAAAATTTGAGAGAGTTAGTAATTAGAGAGAAATTACAACTTTATGGATTAAAAGGCATACTAGGTAATTGCGGTGGAGTTGGGCAATGCAGTACTTGTTTTGTTTCTGTTGAAGGGGGAGCGAAAAACTCACTAAGTCCCCTCACTGTTGTCGAGGAAGAAAAACTCAACAACAGGCCTGATAACTGGAGACTTGCCTGTCAAACACTCATTAATTCATCTTCGGTAATACTTACTAAGCCTCAATCTCCTCCATCAAATTTGAAAGATTTAAAAGAATCTGCTGAAAGCAAAAAATTACCTAGATAAATTGTTTAAGACTGTTAATGAGTTAGTAGAATTTTTGTCTTTTCCCACTTAATTCCCTTTTGAATGTCTATAGTCTTAATTATTATTGAATTTGTCTTTTTAAATGGAAACAACAAATTTTGGTTTCGTAGCAAGTCTTCTATTTGTAGGAGTACCAACAATCTTTCTAATTGGTTTATTTATTTCGACCCAAGATGGCGAGAAATCAAGCTTTTATTCAGATTCTAGTAAAGGTAAACTTGGTCCAAAACGCTAAGTTAATGGTTGAATGTTTGTAATTTCTGCTGAAGAATTTTCATTGTGGAAAAAAAAACAAGTATCAAAAGGAGGAGATAACAACTCTCTAAATCTTTTGATCGATTCATTAGCTGGACTTTCGAATAAAGAATTAAATTTAATTAAAATAAAATCTGAAAAAAATTTAAATTTAAAATTAAGTTTAGATTTATTAGAAACTTTTTGGGATAAACACCTTAATACTTCTATACCTATACAATATCTAAGTGGAATTTCTTTTTGGAGGGATCTCAAATTAGAAGTTACAAATAGAGTTCTTATCCCCCGACCAGAAACAGAACTTATTATTGAAATAATTTCTGGGATATTTAATAATAAGAAAGAAAAAATAACCTTTGTAGATCTTGGTACTGGTTCAGGTGCAATTAGCATAGCTTTAGCATTGGCTAATCCAAATTGGAATGGAATTGCAACTGATATTGATAAAAATGCTATTGAGATTGCATCGAGAAATTTTGCAAACAACTCTAATCAATCTAATTTAAGATTTTATAGTGGGAATTGGTGGGATCCTCTTGCGAATTATAAAGGAGAAATAGATTTAGCTGTAGCTAATCCTCCATATATTCCGCAAGATATTTATGAAGTCTTACCAATAGAAGTAAAGAATTTTGAACCTAAAAATGCTCTACTGGGAGGGAAAGAAGGCCTTGATCATATAAATGAAATAGTTCAAAATGCGTCGATATATTTAAAACATAAAGGGTTGTTATTAATTGAGAATCATTTTGATCAAGGTGAAAAAGTTAAACAATTATTTCTTGAAAATAGATTTACTTCAGTAAAAGTATTAAAAGATCTTTCTGGGATTGGAAGATTTACAATAGGAAGATATAAAGAAATTATTAGTTAATAATTTAAATGAATGTCATAGACCAAAAATTAGCTTTAGAAAAACTTAGTAGTGGTTTGCCTATAGTTTTTCAGACTGATACTTTGCCTGCGATTGGATGCTTACCAAAGTTTTCAGAAATTATTTATAAGATAAAAAAAAGAGATATTAAAAAACCTTTAATTTTGATGGGAGCTGAAAATTTTAAATTTGATGATTTTGTTCATGAATCGGCATTAGATGATTTCAAATGTATTGCTTCATATTATTGGCCAGGACCCTTAACAATCATTATTCCGTGCTCTGAAAAAACAAGATCATTTTCATCCGCCAGTAACTTTACGTTGGGTCTACGAATACCAGATTCTAAAATGACTAAATTACTCTTAAAGGAAAGTGGACCATTACTAACCTCAAGTGCAAATATTTCAGGTTTGCCTCCCGCTACTAGTGCAAAAGAAATTTCGATTAATTTGCCTAATGTAAATATTTTAGGACCAATTCCTTGGAGAAAATGTAGTGGTAGGGCGAGTACCATAATTTCTTGGGTGAATCATGGTAAATGGAAAATAATAAGAGAAGGAGAAGTTTCAATCCCAGGTATTGAGTAATGCTTCTTCTTATATTTTTTATTTCACTAACACAAATTTTTTCTTACTGGATTTTTGAACCTGTAACTTCTTTTTTAACTGATCTATTCGAGATAAAAATTTTGCCAATTTTACTTTTATTCTTTTTTATTTTTCTATTTTCGACAAAAAAAGAGGAATCAAATATAAAATTGTAAACATGCCGGCTAACAGATTTGAACTGATGACCTTCGCTTTACAAAAGCGCTGCTCTACCGCTGAGCTAAGCCGGCATAAATTTATTTTACATACAGCTAGGTGTTATTTGATAATTTATTAATTTAGATTTTTAAAACTTTTATTTCTTTTTAGAGGTCTCATCATTTTTTTTAAATTCAATTTCTCCTGTAAGAGTTCTTTTTATAGGCAGATTTGCTACTAATGCTGTCATTCTGTCTTCTGTTTCTAAACTTACAGCTACTTCCTCAAAATCTATCTCAACATATTTAGCCACCACATCAAGTATTTCTTTTCTCATCTTATCCAAAAGATCAGTTGTTAATGTACTCATGTCAACTCTGTCATGAGCTAAAACTAATTGCAATCTTTCTCTTGCAGTATTAGCACTGGCCGTTTCTCTGCCTAGCAATTTGTTTATAAGGTCTCTAAGAGTCATCATTTTTTAAAAAATCTTTGTTTGCATTAATCTCATGAATTTATCTTTAAGGCTTTTCCCTTCATTCTTTGGATCGATAATTGGAATATCTATTCCTATAAGCCTTTGAGATACATTTAAATAGCATTTTTTAGCAGGAGATTTACTATCAGAAAGAGTAAGGGGCTCTCCTCTGTTTGTACTTATTATTACTTGTTCATCCTCTAAAACAATACCCAGCAACGGCAAGGAAAGGATACTTTGAACATCTTCTATAGAGAGCATTTCCTGATTAGCCATCATATTAGGGCGAACTCTATTTATTACCAGCTGTATTGGCTTTATATCAGAAGTATTTAAAATTCCTATTACTCTGTCTGCATCACGAACTGCTGATAATTCAGGGTTTGTAACTACTATTGCTTCTTTGCAAGCTGAAAGAGCATTTTTAAAACCATCTTCAACTCCCGCTGGACAATCTACTAAAACATAATCAAACTTCTCACTAAGTAATTTACTAATTTCTTTCATATCCTCAGGCTTCATCCAATCAAGCATCCTAGGATCACCAGCTGGTAATAGTGCTAAATTAGGCTCCTTTTTGTGTCTAACTAATGCTTGATCAAGACGACAATTCTTATCGAGAACATCTTGAGCCGTATAAATAATACGATTTTCTAAACCTAAGAGAAGATCTAAATTTCTCAATCCAAAATCAGCGTCTAGCACAGCTGTTGATGCCCCACTATTTGCTAGGGCAATGCCAAGGTTTGCAGTTAAGGTAGTTTTGCCAACTCCTCCTTTACCGGAACAGATTAAGATAGTGCGAGTATTCTTCGACAAAAAAAATTAATAATTCAATAAATAATAAGCTAGAATTAAAAAATTAAAATTTTATAAAAGTTAAGTAATTCTTAAATTTATTACTTGTTAATTAATTTATTTCAAAATATTTATTTATTTCAAGTTGTTATTTAGAAGATAAGGTTTGATAATTATTTTATTGTCTTCCAATATTGCAACTTCGGGATATTGATCCTTGGGCTTCTCTTTTGGACCTATAGCTACAATTTCGCAGATTCTTAATTGTAGAGGGTTTAAATAAAGTGAGGCAATAGAAGCATTTTTATTTCCATTTTTACCGGCGAATGCGACACCAAATAATTTACCCCAAACATAAACATTATTATTCGCGGAAATAATTGCTCCCGGATTAACGTCACCCATAATAAAAAGATCACCATTTGAAGATATTCGATCCCCTGATCTAACTGTCCCTTTGTGAATGATATCCTTCTGTATATATGAAGGATCTAGAGGTAATTGTTTTTTAAGATCTTTGATATTTAGAAACGTAGAGTTGATTTTCAAAGACTTTCCACTTAAGACTGTTTCCCTATTATTTGAATAAATATTTGAAAACTTAATATTATGTTTTTCAAGAATTAGTTTCAATTTTGCTAATTCGCATGAATTAATTTTTTCATTTTCTGTAATAAGACTCGCTGTGGCAAGGTTATCAATAGTAAATAATTCGTCGTAAAAATCTTGATAAAGTTCAAAGCTTTTGAAAGGAAATGATTTTACAAATTCATTATCAATACTTCTAAAAATTAATTGCATTTATTCTTTAGCTCTTTCTATTGCAATCTGATCTTCTATATCTTTTCTAAACTCACCTGGATAAATAATTAGTGAAGTATTCTTTGAAGACATCAATGTATTTATCAATTCTGATTGATTTTCTAGTAGGTCTTGATATGTTCCATCCCATATTCTCAGAGAATTATCAGACTTAAAACCTTTAAAAGATCTTTCTTTAATTCCGCAAAATATCTCTGAATCATAGTTATTTATTTTACATATTTTTCTTGTAAAAGCTAAAATTTCCAGTCTTTTTAATTTTGTGAGAAAACTTATATCTGATGCTTTTAGTAAGTTTCTATCAATAAACATCTTACAAAGAGTCTCTAAAGGTTCAAAAGATTCATCTTTCCATTTCATTAAATGGAAATAAAAAACTATGTCGTCATTCGCAAGGAAGTCCTTAATTTCAAGTTGGTTTGGAGAAAATATCCATCTGTGCATGCTTTCATCTATCCATAAGTCTTTTTTTTGGGAATTTTTTTTGATAATTTGAATAATTTTCTCTAAAATCCAAGTGGAAATTTCATTGATTCTGTGGTTGTAAATAGTTCTATACATCATGTTCCTTAGAACTAAAAAATGTTCAATAGCTATTACTCCTTTTGGTTTGATTGCGATGCTCCCATCAGGAGAAAAAGTAAGAGCTGAAATAATTCTTTCTAAATCTACTAATCCATATTTTGTTCCAGTGTTATAACTATCACGAAGCAAATAATCAAGTCGATCACAATCTATTTCACTACTAATTAATGTTTTTAAAGGTCTTGAGAATAGGTTTTTAGTTGTAAATAAGTCTCCAATTTGATTAGGTAATTCGGTTCCGAAATTCTTAAGAATTGAAGAGATAGGTGAATAGTTATTAACTAAATTTTTAGACCAAAACTCATGATCATGAGCAAAGATAACCTCACTTGTATGACTTAAGGGACCATGGCCTAAATCATGTAAAAGAGCAGCACCAAAAAGTATGAATTTATTTTGTCTAAACTCGGGCTTTATTTCTATTAGTTTTCTATAAATCTTTCTCGCAACACAAAATACACCAATTGAGTGAGTGAATCTGCTTGATTCTGCTCCATGGAAAAGAAGAGAGGCAGCACCTAATTGTTTTATCCTTCTCAATCTCTGAAATGCCAAAGTATCAATTAGTTGCATAATCATTAATTCTTCTGGTTTGTCTGAATCAATGATTATTTCCTTATGTATTGGATCATGAAAAATTCTTTTATTGTTCATAACTAAGATATTATCTATATAAAAAAAAGATTTTTTTAATTTTCAATGTCTTTTTTTTCTAATTCATTTACTTTTTCTTCGACTTCATTTTCATCAAACAAAGCGTTTAAGTATATTTCTGCATTTTTTACCCATTTATCTTCAGAATTTCCGTAGTCCCTAGCCTCGGGGAGATCTAAAATTTTATCAGGAGTTATTCCCTTACCCTGAATATTATTACCCTCAGGTGTTAAATAACTAGCAACAGTAATAGCTATACCACTGTCTTCTCCTAAACTTTTCAAAGACTGAATTAGTCCTTTCCCATAAGTTTGTTCACCCATTAATGTTGATCTCTTATTATCTTGCAGGGATCCTGCAAGTATTTCACTTGCGCTTGCAGTACCTTTGTTTACTAAAGTTACCATCGGGCCATCAAAAAAAGTATTTTCCTGAGAAATTATTGCATCCTTAATACCATTTCTGTCTTTTGTTTCTACGATTGCTTGTTCACTTAGAAATGAGTCTGCTACTGCAATTCCAGAACTTACCAACCCGCCAGAGTTATTTCTTAAATCAAGTATTATCCCCTCAACTTCTTTCTCTTTGAGTTCCTGCAGAGCCTCTTCAATTTTTTTTGGAACACTTTCACTAAATTGAGTAATTCTTAAATATCCTATGGTATGAGAATCATCTCTCAATCTCTTTGTTCTTACTGGTCTAAGGTCAACCGATCTTCTTTCTAAATCAATTTCTTTAGTCTCATTAGACATTGATTTAATTTGAACTAGAACCTTTGTTCCGGATTCTCCTCTAAGTTTTGATGCAGTATTTGCAAGACCTAACTCGGAACAAGATATTCCATCAACCTTATCTATTTGATCTCCACTAATTATCCCTGCTTCTTCTGCAGGGGATCCTGCCAATGTTGAAATAACTTTGATTTCTTTAGTCATTTCATCTTCTCCCAATTGAAGTCCTACCCCATTTATTTCGCTTCCAAAATTGCTTGTTTTCAGAAGTTCATAATCTTTTGGCCTTAATATTCTTGTAAAAGGATCTTCAAGGGGTTTTAACATATCTTCAATTGCAGAATAAGCCTCATCACTTGTTTCAATTTGTTTCTGTAATGTTTTTTGTCTAATCTTCTTCCATTGGATTTCATCAAGCCTTTCCGGATCATAATATCCCTCATTTACTAACGTCCAAGCGTCAAGTACAAATTGCTTGCTATCACTAAGCGCATTAACGCTTGAAATATACAAAAAATTGGTAGAAAAAATACAGATCATCATGATTATGATCCATTTTTTGAATATTAAAAATTTGTTAAAAGATGAATTCATTGGGTTAAGTGTTAACACCAAGTAAGTGAATTTTAAGTAAGCTTTTTGTATCAAAGCTATTTTTTTTTGGATGTCTGATTCCTCTTCTGTTTATGACTGGTTTCAAGAGAGACTTGAAATTCAAGACATAACTGACGACGTAACTTCCAAGTACGTACCCCCTCACGTAAATATTTTTTACTGTTTAGGAGGCATAACTTTAGTATGCTTCTTAATTCAATTTGCAACAGGTTTTGCAATGACTTTTTATTATAAGCCAACCGTTACCCAAGCTTATAATTCTGTTAGCTACTTAATGACTGATGTTAGTTTTGGTTGGTTAATCAGATCTGTTCATAGATGGAGTGCCTCTATGATGGTACTGATGTTAATCCTTCATGTATTTAGGGTTTACCTTACAGGAGGATTTAAAAGACCAAGAGAATTAACATGGGTAACAGGAGTTGTTATGGCAGTTATAACCGTTGCTTTCGGAGTAACTGGTTATTCACTTCCATGGGATCAGGTTGGATACTGGGCAGTTAAAATAGTTTCAGGTGTTCCTGCGGCAATTCCGATTATTGGCGATTTTATGGTTGAACTTCTTCGAGGAGGAGAAAGTGTTGGTCAATCTACTCTAACTAGATTTTATAGTCTCCATACTTTTGTTCTACCATGGTCTCTAGCTGTATTTATGCTTATGCATTTTCTAATGATTCGTAAACAAGGTATTTCAGGGCCGTTATAAACCCTTATAATTTTACAAAATGAACTTTCTGAATTATTTAATATGTCTACTTTAAAAAAACCGGATTTATCTGATCCAAAATTAAGAGCTAAGTTAGCTAAAGGTATGGGCCATAATTATTATGGTGAGCCTGCTTGGCCAAACGATCTTTTATATATTTTTCCAGTTGTAATACTTGGTACTATTGCTTGTGTAGTTGGGCTTGCTGTCTTAGACCCGGCGATGTTGGGAGACAAAGCTAATCCATTTGCTACTCCTTTAGAAATTCTGCCTGAGTGGTATCTATATCCTGTATTTCAAATTCTTAGAGTTGTTCCAAATAAACTACTTGGAATTGCCCTTCAAACATTAATTCCTCTTGGGTTAATGATTTTGCCTTTTATTGAAAATGTAAATAAGTTCTCTAATCCCTTTAGAAGACCAGTTGCGATGTCAGTCTTTCTCTTTGGAACTTTTTTAACTATTTATTTAGGAATTGGTGCTTGCTTACCTATAGATAAATCTCTTACTTTGGGTTTATTTTAAAGGACTTTAAATATTGAACATGTCTAAGTCATTATTATCTTCTCTTAGAAAATGATGCATCAATAAAAATCCAACTATTGTCCATGTTTGATAAGTTCTTGACTGCTGCCCAACCCATGTACCAGTAGGTCCGTCAAAATATTCTGCCCACTCTTGTTTTGGTAATTGATTAAGTTGACACCAATAAGATTCTTCTATTAAAGATCTCATCTCTTCCATTAAAATAACATCTTCAGTAGGAAATCTTTTTTGATGTAAAAGAACAGAGGCTCCAAAATACCAAAGTAAACTTGGCCAATGACCTCCATTGTGATAACTCCAAGGCCAGTTTTTAGGATCTGAGCCTGTTTTATTCTGCCACTCCTCTACATCCATATGAGGGTGACATATCCTCATAGGCATTTGTGCCATAAGATGTTGTCTGTTGTGTAGAACTAGTCTGAAAAGTGCTCTTTGTTCTGAAGATGGGAGAACTCCAAACATGCATGCTAAAGAATTCCCTAAACTATAGAATCTAAAGTCAGGTCTACCAGTCCTAATGTTGCCTATTAAATATCCACCTCTATTCTCTAACCAGTCTTGTAGCCATGAAGGTACTACCTGAGGTTGAACATTGAATTCATTAAAATGTTGGTCATCGCCATATTGTTCTGTTGGCCTTCTTCTTAAAATTTGCATTGTTTGGCTTGTAACCCAGTAATGCTTTAAAAGAAAACTTTTTAAATCCTCAACCCATTGACTGGTAAGAATAAGTCTTTGGTCTAATAATCTACTTACGTGATCTTCACGACTTAATTCCATAAGATTTATACAACTTTTTAAACATCCATGAAGTAATACCTCTACTTCCAAAGGTGCCCCCCATACATCCATTGGTCTATCAATCATAAATGCACAGTCTGGAACGAAAAGAACAGGTGTCCCCTCAAATGTTGGATGTAAAACTAAATCTAGTAAAAGTTGAATCCCTCTCTGCACGCTTTGGCTTTTACCAAATGAATGATCACCACTCTTGTTGACATAAAACCAGCATAATATTGGCCACCATAAACTTGCATCAGCAGAAGTAATTCTTCCTATTGATCTCTGACCATAGTCACCAATTAATTTTCCTTTCTCTTCTACAAAACTTGTAGGGAATACGCCCCTTGTTTGATAATTAGTGCTTTGCAGTTCAAGACATACCTTTAAAAACTTTTTTACAATATCGTATCTTTTTTGGGTAATGAGATAAATCATTACTGGAACATTATCTCTTAGAAATATTTCACCATAATTCAACTTGAGGTTTTTTGTAGGGTGTTCTAGTGCCGCAACACTGCCAACTAACTCCCCTGAAATTTTAACTAAGGTCTTCTCAAAGTGTTCTTTTGCATTTGTTACAATTTTGTCTTCATCTGAACTTGGACGAACTCTTAAATTTTTTTGACTAAATCTTTCTGCCATTTCAGTTAAATCCCTTTATTTAAGCGTAGTTCTTTAAGTGGACTTTGAACAAAATAAAAATTAATAAAAAAATTTTGTATAAAAGGTTGCATAATTACAGTCGGATGGTTTAGTATTTTCTTCTGGGCAAAAATATTTTTTTTGCGTTATTCAAACAATTACCTTAAATCTAATTTTCGGTAAATGAATGAATTTTTTGGAGATTTGATTTCGATCAGTATTTTCAGCCAGTAGAAGGTTTATCCTTCGAATTGGGTTAATCACTTGTTGTTTAACTCTGCACCTAGAAAATTTAAAACTTAGGAACTGATGCTTTTATTGCGTCAAGACTTTATCAAATTTAGGTTTGGTAATTTTGAGATGTATTTGCAATAAAGGTGTGAGGTCCCGTCAAGAATATATAAATTGTTTTCAATTGCTAACTTTTAGTCTTTTGAAAACCAACGGATCTGAGATCTTGGAAAGTCACTTTGAAATATTTTTAATGTGCACTCAAAGTAATCCTTAATTATCTAAGGAGGCTGAACCTAAATAACTTAAGTCAATCTTATTTTTATTTGGAGAATGCAATTCATATTGAGTAGATTTTTTCTACAAAAGGATTTGAACACAACGGAGAGTTTGATCCTGGCTCAGGATGAACGCTGGCGGCGTGCTTAACACATGCAAGTCGAACGAACCTTCGGGTTAGTGGCGGACGGGTGAGTAACGCGTGAGAATCTGCCCTCAGGAGGGGGATAACGGTTGGAAACGACCGCTAATACCCCATATGCCGATAGGTGAAATGAATTTCGCCTGAGGATGAGCTCGCGTCTGATTAGCTTGTTGGTGAGGTAATGGCTCACCAAGGCTTCGATCAGTAGCTGGTCTGAGAGGATGATCAGCCACACTGGGACTGAGACACGGCCCAGACTCCTACGGGAGGCAGCAGTGGGGAATTTTCCGCAATGGGCGAAAGCCTGACGGAGCAACGCCGCGTGAGGGACGAAGGCCTCTGGGCTGTAAACCTCTTTTCTCAAGGAAGAAGATATGACGGTACTTGAGGAATAAGCCACGGCTAATTCCGTGCCAGCAGCCGCGGTAATACGGGAGTGGCAAGCGTTATCCGGAATTATTGGGCGTAAAGCGTCCGCAGGCGGCCATTCAAGTCTGCTGTTAAAGCGTGGAGCTTAACTCCATTAAGGCAGTGGAAACTGATCGGCTTGAGTATGGTAGGGGCAGAGGGAATTCCCGGTGTAGCGGTGAAATGCGTAGATATCGGGAAGAACACCAGTGGCGAAGGCGCTCTGCTGGGCCATTACTGACGCTCATGGACGAAAGCCAGGGGAGCGAAAGGGATTAGATACCCCTGTAGTCCTGGCCGTAAACGATGAACACTAGGTGTCGGGGGAATCGACCCCTTCGGTGTCGTAGCTAACGCGTTAAGTGTTCCGCCTGGGGAGTACGCACGCAAGTGTGAAACTCAAAGGAATTGACGGGGGCCCGCACAAGCGGTGGAGTATGTGGTTTAATTCGATGCAACGCGAAGAACCTTACCAGGGTTTGACATCCTGAGAACCTCTTAGAAATTTGAGGGTGCCTTCGGGAATTCAGTGACAGGTGGTGCATGGCTGTCGTCAGCTCGTGTCGTGAGATGTTGGGTTAAGTCCCGCAACGAGCGCAACCCACGTTTTTAGTTGCCAGCATTTAGTTGGGCACTCTAGAAAGACCGCCGGTGATAAACCGGAGGAAGGTGTGGATGACGTCAAGTCATCATGCCCCTTACACCCTGGGCTACACACGTACTACAATGCTACGGACAAAGGGCAGCAAACTCGCGAGAGCTAGCAAATCCCATAAACCGTGGCTCAGTTCAGATCGTAGGCTGCAACTCGCCTACGTGAAGTAGGAATCGCTAGTAATCGCAGGTCAGCATACTGCGGTGAATACGTTCCCGGGCCTTGTACACACCGCCCGTCACACCATGGAAGTTGGCCATGCCCGAAGTCGTTACTCCAACCCTTGTGGAGGAGGACGCCGAAGGTGGGGCTAATGACTGGGGTGAAGTCGTAACAAGGTAGCCGTACCGGAAGGTGCGGCTGGATCACCTCCTAACAGGGAGACAACAAAATGTAAATATTAATTTTGTCACCTTAGGTCGATCGGTATCTCAGATTCTTATTTTTAAGAATTTCAGTTTCTAAGTTTTTCTAGGTCACACCCATCACTTTTTTCCTGGGCCATTAGCTCAGGTGGTTAGAGCGCACCCCTGATAAGGGTGAGGTCCCTGGTTCAAGTCCAGGATGGCCCATATCTCTATGTTGGGGGTATAGCTCAGTTGGTAGAGCGCCTGCTTTGCAAGCAGGATGTCAGCGGTTCGAGTCCGCTTACCTCCACTGAATACCACCTCTTACATATTGTAAAAGGGGAGAATTATTTTGAGTCGTGTCCTAATTTGCTCTGAGCGAATCTAGCTTCCTATTTTATTCAATAAATAAGATGCTGGACTCATTGAATTTTATTCATTGTTTTTCAGAGAACCTTGACAACTGCATAGATTATTTTTGAAGACAATAAGCATCTTTAATGATGCAGATTTATTATTTGTGCGAATGCATTAAATAACAATTCTATTAAGCTGATGCTTCAATTATTGAAGTTATTGGTCAAGCTACAAAGGGCTCACGGAGGATACCTAGGCACACAGAGGCGATGAAGGACGTGGTTACCTGCGATAAGTCTCGGGGAGTTGGAAGCACACTTTGATCCGGGAATTTCCGAATGGGGCAACCCCTTGAACGACCAACTGAATATATAGGTTGGTGCGAGCTAACCCAGCGAACTGAAACATCTTAGTAGCTGGAGGAAGAGAAAGTAAATAACGACTCCCTCAGTAGCGGCGAGCGAACGGGGAATAGCCCAAACCGATAGTCTTGACTATCGGGGTTGTGGGACAGCAATATGGATCAACAATTCTAGAAGAAACGTTTGAATGGCGTGCCATAGAGGGTGAAAGCCCCGTAATTGAAAGATGAGTTGACCTAGCTGTATCCCGAGTAGCACGGAGCACGTGGAATTCCGTGTGAATCTGCGAGGACCACCTCGTAAGGCTAAGTACTACTGTGTGACCGATAGTGAAACAGTACCGCGAGGGAAAGGTGAAAAGAACCCCGGGAGGGGAGTGAAATAGAACATGAAACCGTGAGCTTACAAGCAATGGGAGCCCGACTAATCGGGTGACCGTGTGCCTGTTGAAGAATGAGCCGGCGACTTATAGGCACTGGCGGGTTAAACCGGAAATGGTGGAGCCACAGCGAAAGCGAGTCTTAATAGGGCGTTTGTCAGTGTTTATAGACCCGAACCCTGGTGATCTAACCATGGCCAGGATGAAGCTTGGGTGATACCAAGTGGAGGTCCGAACCGACTGAAGTTGAAAATTCAGCGGATGAGCTGTGGTTAGGGGTGAAATGCCAATCGAACCAGGAGCTAGCTGGTTCTCCCCGAAATACGTTGAGGCGTAGCGTCTAGTGCTCCAGCAGGGGGGTAAAGCAACCATTTCGGTGCGGGCTGCGAAAGCGGTACCAAATCGATATGAACTCTGAATACCCTGTGTGTAACTAGGCAGTCAGACTGTGGGGGATAAGCTCCATAGTCAAGAGGGAAACAGCCCAGACCGCCAGCTAAGGTCCCAAAATTAACGCTAAGTGATAAAGGAGGTGGGATTGCCCAGACAACCAGGAGGTTTGCCTAGAAGCAGCCATCCTCAAAGGAGTGCGTAATAGCTCACTGGTCGAGCGATCCTGCGCCGAAAATGAATGGGGCTAAGCGTTATACCGAAGCTGCGGATAAATTTATTTATGGTAGGGGAGCGTTCTATGTTGGGTGAAGCGTTAGCGTAAGCGGACGTGGACGGCATAGAAGTGAGAATGTCGGCTTGAGTAGCGAAAACATGGGTGAGAATCCCATGCCCCGAAACCCTAAGGGTTCCTCCGGCAGGCTCGTCCGCGGAGGGTTAGTCTGGACCTAAGGCGAGGCCGAAAGGCGTAGTCGATGGATAACAGGTCAATATTCCTGTACCAGTTATGTTTTGGGAAGGGGGACGGAGAAGGCTAGCCAGGCCAGATGTTGGTTACTGGTTCAAGCGTTCAAGGCTTTGAGAGATGGAGAAAACATCTTGAGCTGAGGCGTGAGTACGAGCTACTACGGTAGCGAAGTTGGTGATGTCATGCTTCCAAGAAAAGCCCTATACCCGTTAAGACATAAATGCCAGTACCCGAAACCGACACAGGTGGGGTGGTAGAGAATACCGAGGGGCGCGAGATAACTCTCTCTAAGGAACTCGGCAAAATGGCCCCGTAACTTCGGGAGAAGGGGTGCCAGCGAGAGCTGGTCGCAGTGAAGAGGCGCAAGCGACTGTTTACCAAAAACACAGGTCTCCGCTAAGTCGCAAGACGATGTATGGGGGCTGACACCTGCCCAGTGCCGGAAGGTTAAGGAAGCTGGTTAGCTTTTAGCAAAGCTAGCGACTGAAGCCCCGGTGAACGGCGGCCGTAACTATAACGGTCCTAAGGTAGCGAAATTCCTTGTCGGGTAAGTTCCGACCCGCACGAAAGGTGTAACGATTTGCGCGCTGTCTCGGAGAGAGGCTCGGCGAAATAGAATTGTCTGTGAAGATGCGGACTACATACACCCGGACAGAAAGACCCTATGAAGCTTTACTGTAGTTTGATATTGTGCTCGGGCTCTAATTGCGCAGAATAGGTGGGAGACGTTGAAATAGTGCTTGTGGGTATTATTGAGTCATCCGTGAGATACCACTCTATTAGAGCTAGGGTTCTAACGCTTACCCGTTATCCGGGAAGCGGACAGTATCTGATGGGCAGTTTGACTGGGGCGGTCGCCTCCTAAAAGGTAACGGAGGCGCACAAAGGTTCCCTCAGGCTGGTTGGAAATCAGTCGTTGAGTGCAAAAGCAGAAGGGAGCTTGACTGTGAGACCTACAAGTCGAACAGGGACGAAAGTCGGTTTTAGTGATCCGACGGTTCTGCGTGGAAGGGCCGTCGCTCAACGGATAAAAGTTACTCTAGGGATAACAGGCTGATCTCCCCCAAGAGTTCACATCGACGGGGAGGTTTGGCACCTCGATGTCGGCTCATCGCAACCTGGGGCTGAAGTCGGTCCCAAGGGTTGGGCTGTTCGCCCATTAAAGCGGTACGCGAGCTGGGTTCAGAACGTCGTGAGACAGTTCGGTCCATATCCGGTGTATGCGCAGGAATATTGAGAGGATTTCTCCCTAGTACGAGAGGACCGGGAGGAACGCACCTCTGGTGTGCCAGTTATCGTGCCAACGGTAAACGCTGGGTAGCCATGTGCGGAGTGGATAACCGCTGAAAGCATCTAAGTGGGAAGCCCACCTCAAGATGAGTATTGCCATGGCTTAAGCCAGTAAGGTCACGGGAAGAACACCCGTTGATAGGCTCTACGTGGAAGCTTGGTAACAAGTGCAGCGGAGGAGTACTAATAGACCGAGGGCTTGACCAAATAAACTTAATTTATTGTCTTTAATTTATATAATTTTCTATGCAGTTCTCAAGGTTCACACTATCCTGGTGTTCATGGCGATGTGGAACCACTCCGATCCATCTCGAACTCGGTTGTGAAACGCATCAGCGGCGAAAATATTTAGGGGGTAGCCCCTTGAGAAAATAGCTCAATGCCAGGTAAAATATTTTAAAAGGGTTTACTTTTATTAAAGTAAACCCTTTTTTATTTCTGACATTTACGGCACCAATGTGTACTTCTTCCTGAAATCTTTTGTCTCTCAATTAAATTTTTGCATCGACGACATTGCTTTCCAGTTCTTCTATAAACATTAGTTTGTAATCCGAAATTACCATTTTCTCCTTCTAAATCTCTAAAGTCACTAAAAGTAGTTCCGCCCGCACCAATACTTTTTTTTAAAACCTCGACTATTGCTATTTTTAGTTTTTTTAATTCATTTTCTTTAATTGTTTTAGCCTCCCTAAAAGGCGATATACCAGCTGAAAATAGACTTTCATCTGCATATATATTCCCTATCCCAGCTATGATTGTTTGGTCTAATAATATAGATTTTATAGACCTTTTTTTATTTACAATTATTTTTTTCAGATAACTGATATTAAAATTTTCAGAAAATGGCTCAGGTCCCAATGTTCTTAAACCTTTAATAATATTATTTGGTAATAATCCGTCTTTCACCCACCACATTTGCCCAAAACTCCTTACATCAATATATCTGAGCTCATTATTGTTATTATCAAAAAGTCTGATTCTTGTATGTTTACAAGGGTTAGTAAGAATATTATTAAAAGTGAAATAACCAGTCATTCTTAAATGAACAACGAGAACTCCATTATTTACCAATGATATTTCATTTGCATCAATATTATTTCTCTCATTCTTTTTAAGTTCCGCAATTAAATATTTTCCTCGTCTATTCCATTTATATATGAGTGAGTTATGAAGACCTTCAATAAAGTCTTTTTTATCAATGGGATAGGCAACTGTTGACTCTCTACAGATTTCAACTTTTTTGATAATAAAATTCTTGAGTTTTTTTTCTAAACCTCTTCTAACAGTCTCAACTTCTGGTAACTCAGGCAAATTTCTAAGCTTTCTCTAATTCACTTTCTGAAAAATTATTAGTATTTGCTCCTCCATCAGTTCCACTTATGCCCGCATAATTTACCTTATCAAATCTTACAACACAGTTATACTTAATTCCGGTTGTATCAACTGAAGCAACTTTACCAATTTCATTGTACCAGTATGACTCTGGTCTTTTAACTCTTACAAGATCTCCTCTTGAAATTGCCATTAATTTAATTTTAACTAATAAGACAATACCTCAAAAGGGATATCTATAGAAAAATTATTCACAGATATTAATCAAAACGATTAGCAGAAATCATTTATTAGATTTTTTTCAAATTCTTCTTTTGCAGGAATCCACCCTCTCCATTTTCTTCCAGGAATTCTTACGTCTAAATCTTTTGTCTCACACTTTATTGAGATAATAACTTTTTTATTATTTTGATTTAGAGCATTTAAAATCTTTCTTCCACTTTCTTCTTCTAATTCAGTTTGTTGAGTTGTTAAAGGACCATACTTTTTAATCTTTTTACTTATAAATTGATTAATTTTTTCTTCTTTAATTGAAGTATTAACTTTTTGATTATTGATACTATTTTTTCTTAAAATTAATTTTGAATCAACCTCTAATGAATCTGGATTCTTTAGATTGTTAATTTCAATAAGTTCTTTAAAGTTTAAATCATATTTAGTAGAGATTTCTGTAAGACTCTCACCTTTTTGGACGATATGATAGTTATTGTTTTTACTTTCTTGACTAGGATCAGAAATTTTTAGATTCTGTCCTACATATATATAATTTTCATCTGTTAAATTATTTAATTTAATAATCAAATCTTTTTTTATTGAATAAAAATTTGAGATACTTGTAATCGTATCCCCCACTTGTACTATATGAATTTTTTTAAAGTCTGATATTTCATTATTAGTTGATTTAACCTTCGTAGTATTTTCTATTTGATTATTTGATGAATCAATAATTTCTTCAGCCTTGATAAAATTAGGATTGAAAAAATTAAAAATGAAGGCTAATAAAATAAACGTGAATTTCATTAATTTTTCTATTTTCTTAAAGATAATATGTGTATTTAAAATCGCTAGACTTTTGAAACCAAATTAATTAATTTAAATCTTAAAAATAAATTTTATAATTTTCATTACTTTCTCATAAGGAGGGTATCTAAAATCTAAATCAAATAAAAAGCCTTTATAAGTTAGGGATTTTTGATTTGAAAAATTCTTAAATCCTGCCTCTCCATGAAATTTACCCATTCCACTTTCTCCAACCCCTCCAAATGGCAAATTTGGAATAAGCACAGGCAACATAACATCGTTAATACAAACGGTGCCAGAGCTTGTAACTTTTGAAATATGATCATGGATTTTTTTATTTCCTCCAAAAATATATATTGCTAAAGGTTTTGAAGCTTGATTAATTTTTTTTAATGCCGAATCTTTATTGTCAATCCCAATAACTGGAAGAAGGGAGCTAAATAATTCTTTCTGAATAATATTTTTATCTTGTAATTTTACTTTTAAAATTGTAGGTGATATTTTCATTCTTTTTTTACTACAAGTTCCTCCAAATAAAATACGTTTCTCTTTTTTATATCTTTTGAGAAGTTCTGAAGTTGTGGAAAATTGGTTTTTTTGCAATTTAGATAAGTTTTTTGAGATTATTGGATCTTTGCCATAAAAAATAGTGATAAATTTCTTTAACTCCTCAACTAATTGATTTTCAATTTCTTTTTCTACAAATATATGATTGGGTGCCACACATGATTGACCTGAATTGAAAAATTTACCCCATACAATTCTTTTTGCTGCAATTTCTAAATTTGCATTTTTGAAAATAATTACTGGATTTGTTCCGCTAAGTTCAAGTGTTAATGGAGTTAGGTTTGTTGAAGCTGATTTCATAATAGATCTCCCCGTTTCAGTACTACCTGTAAAAAAAATATGATCGAAATTTTGTTTTACCAGTTTTATTGACTCTTTATAATCTCCCTCAATCGTTAACAAAATATCTTTTTGGAAATATTTATCAGTTAATTTTTTGATTAGTTTAGATGTAGAAAAACATTTTTCTGATGGTTTTATCACTGCAGTATTTCCTGAAGAAAAAATATTTACGAGGGGCTTTAATAGATACAATAAAGGATAATTATATGGCCCTAAAATCAGGACACAACCCAGAGGTTCGTAGATTACTTTAGAGAATGATGGAAAAAGATATATTGGCGTTTTTACCTTTTTTGGTCGCATCCATAATCTAAGATTCTTCTTTATTAAGGAAATTTCTTCTTTAATTAAAAGTATTTCTGAAAGAGCTTCAATTTCTGATTTCCCAAGATCAAGGAAAAGAGCTTTTATGATTTCTTTTTTATTCTCATCTAAAAGTTGTGAAACCTTGCTAATCTGTTGGATCCTCCAACTTATAGGCTCTGTTTGACCTGTAATTACTTTATTTTTTAATTCGTCAATATTGGATTTATACGATTTATCTAAAATATTCATTTCGAAAAATTTTCATATGATAGTTAAATATATCAGATTAATAATATTAAATATCGATAAATTATTTAAAGAAAAAAGGCTTTATTATTTTTTATAAATAATAGTAATATTAAATCATATTTTGAAAATAATAAAAAAAGAAGCACAATTTATTATTCCTTCTTTTTTATGTTTTTTATTATTTATAATTATCAATTTTAAGCGATTTTTCTTAGTTTCAGACCTTTCCTATTGGTCTAGTTATCTTACTAATCAACCTTATCGGATATTAAGCTATAGTTTTGTTCATAAAGATTTTAATCATTTATTATCTAACATATTTGGGATAATTGTAGTTAGGTACTGTTTTATAAATTTGAATTTGAAGAATATATTTCTTTTCCTTTATCTAATTATTTTATTAATTCCAATTCAGACTTTTTTTTTATTTGTAGTAGATAATTTTTTATTTTATAATCCTAATCATTTGCTGGTTGGTTTTAGTGGAATTATATTTGGTACATTTTCCTTCATTTTGCTCTCCTCTCTTTATGGAAAAGAATATATTTTTAATATTTTTATTGGCCTGAAAAAGAATAATGAAATTTTCAGATTAATGACTGTTTTTTTGTCTTTAGGAATCGTTTATTCTTTATTACCAAGTATCAGTTTTGCTGGACATATCGCAGGAATGTTGAGTGGATTTATTATTTTTATTCTTTGAAGTAAGAATATGTTTTCCCTTAGTATTGATTAAATCAACTCCCGCAAAATCTTAAAAATCTTATTTTATTAAGTTAAAATAAAATGAATGAAGAAAAAATTTTCAATCAGATTAATATCTAATAGTGAGATCCAGAAAGTTACTGATTGGGCTAGGTTAGAGGGATTTGCTCCTGGCTTTGACGACATATCAATTTATAAAAATACCGATAAAAAAGGGATATGGGTTGGATGTCTTGATGATGACCCTATAGGTTCTATAGCTTGTGTTAAATATAATTCTTCGTATGGATTTATAGGATTATTCATCGTAAAAAAGGAATTCCGAAATATGGGTTATGGAGTGAGATTATGGAAACATGCATTAGAGTATTTGAAAAATGTTGATTGTATTGGTTTAGAAGCGGCTCCAAACAGATTAGATGATTATCAAAAGTGGGGTTTTAAAAAATCCTCTATAACTAATAGATGGAAATTAGAGGGTACTCAAGATTTGCCAAATGGGAATTTTTATAAAGATGAAAATAATGATTTTAGTGTTGTTCCAGGTAATAAGATTCCTCCTGAAGCTGTTTTAATATATGATTCTCAGCGAGAACCTAGTCCTAGGCCACATTTCTTGAACGATTGGCTGAAGAATTCTTTTGGAAATGTTAGTGTGCTTGTTGATAATAATGACATGTGCCATGGCTTTGGGAGGATAAGACCTTGCATGCTTCAAGGTAATACTCAAGGTTGGAGAATTGGCCCTCTTCTGGCTGATACCCCTCCTTTGGCAGAATTGCTTATTAGAAAATTAGTTAGGAATCTAGAAGCTCAAATCTTATTGGACTGTTCGAATCTCAATCCTTATGCAAATTATCTTTTATCTAGTATGGGTTTTAAAGAAATTTCACAAACTTATAGAATGTATAAAGGTATTCAACCTACATGCCCAATGAATCAGGTATATGGACTTGCTTGTTTAGAGTTGGGCTAGTAATTCCTCTTACACGTAATATTTTTCTTCTTATTTTATTTATCTTTTCATAATAAAAAATTTTTTTAGAGTTATTGCTTTATCAGGTTTTGAGAAGGTTAATTCTCAGCTGTTTTTAATATCCTTTCTACAGTATCTGCGTTGATTATTATGATCTCTCCATTATCAATGTCTGCCACTTGAAATAAGGTCCATGACTTTGGGTTTCTTGCTCCTCCTATACAGTTAATAACTTGACCTATCCAATATCCATATTGACCGTTTTGAGTATCCCCTGGAGGTTTTTCATCTCTAATTACTACATGATCACCAGGCTTAACGAAAAGAAATTCATAAGTTTCTGAAGAGGTCATAGCTCAATACTCTTAATAGTACAAATATACTATAAGATCTATGTTTTGATCTTAGTCCATAGGTAGTATCTATTCTCTTAATCAAGTAAAAAATAATTTATAAATAAAAATGTCTATCTATTTAAATTAGGAATAATTACGTAAATATGAGAAATTTTTGTATCTAGATGATAATTATATTAAAAGAAATATGGATGAAAAAGTAGTGTCTGATCTTTTAAATTAAATTAGATCTCAATTGATCAAGGATATCTATACGACTAGAGACTAATTTCGTAAATAATAAATAAACTAAACCACCCATTACAATTCTTCCGTTTGAATTTTCTATCTGTTTTAATTTCTTAAATAATTCTTTTTTAATTCTTTTTTAAATTTAGCCACTTATATTAAAAAAAAGTATCAGTAGCTTCTAAAAAATTATTTTATTTGATTAATCAAGCTTTATTAGTTTTCGTTAAAACTATTCAAAATAAATAATGAAGGGGGATTAAAGCCAACCCTCTTTCATTTTTAAATAAAGTTGTTCCGTTTCCGCAGAATAAATATTACTATCTTGGTATGATTGCTGTTGCTGCTGCTGCTGTTGCTGAGTGGAATCACTTTCTTGTGTTTGTACTTCGCTCATTTCCCAATTGAAATCAATGTGTTTATTCTCTCATATTTAAAGCTTTTTTTGTTTGTTTGAATTCTTAAATTTTATTTAAATTTTATTTAAATAAAATTTAATCTGATGTTTTGTCTGTGATTTAAAGGAAAATCATTTAGCAGCAGTAGTTTTGGAGTATAAAAATTGAACCTCCCAATATACTATTCCTAGAAAAATTGCACTTGCAAGAAGAATTTCAGAAATCGTAAGCATGACTTTATCGTTAGTAATTTAATTTTCGTATCAACTGACACAGAAAGCAATAGGTACTATTTACATTAAAATTTTATATAAATCTTAAGTAGTTAAATTAAGTCTTTAAATATTATAAAATTAAAAATAAATTCTAAATTCTTTCGTGGGAAATTCCATAAACATATCTATCTTGATCCCCTTGATACCAATGGGTATGGCTTTATTCATATTAATTCTGCTAGTAAGTTTCAATAGAACAATCAATAGACTTACTAAACCAATTAGCGCTCTAGTAGTCTTTTCTTTATTGAGTTCTGCTCTGATAAGTACATTCTTATATTTTAAAAAAATTGAAGGCGAAGTATTTTTATCTAATTATCTAAAACTCTTTGAAAGTACAAATTTAGTACTTCATCTAAATTCTTTAACTGAAAAAATCGTAATATTTTTTACCGTGATAATTGCAATAGTAATTGGATTGCTCTTTTATAAATTGCCAAGGCGAAAAGGTTATGTCACATTAATTATTGGAATCAGCTTGATTTCTTCCTCAATAATGTTTGCGGTATTGTTTCTTGATTTTTCAGTATTAATTTAAGATTGAGTTATCATCGCTAAAGCTTCATTAAGTTCTTCAACGTGATTAAGTTCGTCTTGCGCAATTTCTTTTATCTTTTGATCTTCAGGGTGGTCTTTTAGGTATTTTGTATAAGTATTAAATGCATGCTCTTCAATTTTGATATTTACGTCATAAGCATTTTTTGGAGAAAAGAAATAATAAATAACCATGATCCAGTAATAGACAAGTACAAGGTGTCTTGCTAAAAACCTGTCGATCCAAAACTTGTCTCCCCCTCTTTTCTCCATTTCTTTTAGGTGCTCCGTTTCATTAATGGCTTGGTAAAAATGTTCTTTCATCAAAAACATTGTGATGTCATTTTTTATTCCAAGTGATTCTTTGAAATGAAGAACAGAAAGAAAAGCAAAATAAGGAGACCTTGCAATAACTTCTAATACCCAAAATCTCTGTAAATGCCTATCAGAATAAACAAAATCAAGAATTTTAACCGTATTATTTAGAATAAATGAATTCAATTTTTTCATAAAAACCTCAGTCTCTAATAATAAGTATAATTACTTAAATACTAGGCGTTTAAATTTTTAACTAATAATTAATATTTTTAAAGTTTAAGCAAATCAAAATTAAGTATTGAAAAAAAAATTTTTTAATGCATATTTTAAATAGCTAAATTTTTTAAATGACTTCAACTGAAAAGATTGCCAATGCTAAAAAAAGAATTAATGAGTTAGAAAGACTTATTAAATATTGGGATAATTCAAATGAACAAAATAGCAAGAAAATTGATTTTGAAGTTAATAATGAAAAGATAGCTGCTTAATTGTTGAGCTGGTAATAAACTACGCTAGTTTTCTAATACATATTTAGTACATTATTTACGTGTTTAATATTAATATCATTCATTTTTAGTTATTAGAGCAATTAAACCTATTTTCAAAATTCAAAATTGCAAATAATCTAGTTAGATATTAGATTATTTTATGAATACATTTACTAACAAATACTTGTTTCCTATAAAGTTGCTCCCTTGGATTTTTTGGGGGACCATATCAGTAGCAAGTGTTTATTTATTCTCTAATGCATGGATAAATTAGAGATTAGATGATTTTCTAGCTCCTTTTAATCCAGTCAGGTGAACTTCCAAACCAGTCAGAAATATCATCTTTATTTGGATTGAAATGATTCTCTCCATCTAATCCATCAATCCCTAGTGATTGAATTAGCTCATTAATACTACCTTCGCTCTGTCTTCCATGTCTTCTGATACTATTTGCTTTTTTTAACCAAAGAGATATTATCGAGCTGTGTTTTGCGTATTTTTCGACGTATATTCTTTCTTTTAACGAAACTTCTTTATCTAAAGATATTCTTCTAACTATTTCTTGGATTTTTAGTCTTTTTTGATTACTTAAAAGCATGAGATAAAAATAACTTAATTTTTTTATAGGAGCCTTAAAGCAAAATATCTTGTCAATATTAATTTCAACAAATTTCCCTATCTAAAGGGATTTTAAGGGTATTGGTTAGGAATTGCTTAAGTTAAGGGTTGATTTGTCATTGATGATACCAAGAAATATATAAAAAACTTATAAATATGCCTGAAAAGATAAATTATTTTAAAATTTACTTGTCAAAATAAAGACTTTTATGACTGACTAGTTGCTTGATGGTATTTATGTACTATTATTAGTACTAATGTATTATTAGAAATGAAAATTTTATCTTCTTCCCCCTACGCTACATTTAATCCAAAAGAGTGGAACTCACTTTCAAGAACTAATTGTAAATTCTCTAGTACTCCAATAAAAATTAAAAAAAAGTTTTTTAGTAATTTAAAAAATGTAAAAAATACTAAAAATTTACAAGAAAATAACAAACTTCCTAAACAAATACAACTTGCTTTTACGTAATTAAAAATTTCAACTAATATTCAGTTTTACGAAAAATATTTTAAGAATCCCTATTCTTTGTTAGATTAATATAAATACAAAAAGGTTTTAAATTTGTCTGTAGATCGCGAACTTTTGAAAGAAGTTACTCAAGAACTTTGGAATACGGTTAAAAAGCTAAGGCCAGAAATAGATAGGGAAACTCGCCTTCAGCTGGTTTTAAAAGCTTTGTTAACGATTGGGGATTTACCAGATCAGTTGCAAGCAGCAATGGTAGTAGGGGTTTGTGCTGAAATGGATAAAAGCGATATTGAAAATGTTGAGGGTAATTCCAATACTAAAGAAGATAGTAAATCTACTTCCGTTGATACTTCTAGTGGAAGAAAAGTTTTTAGAAGAAGTTCAGCAAAATAAAAACTTCTTCTGGAAGATATTATCCTTTAACTTTTTTTGATTCGTCTTTAGAGATTTTTAGAAATAGGAAATATGAAATTACTAATAAAAGTGGTACAAAGATTGAATGCAAAGTCATCATCAGTTCTGTTTGACTCATTCCTATTAGATTTGAATCGTTTGGTAGCTGCTCTGACCAAGTACCCGCTAAGTGCCAAGCCTGGGGAATAGATAAGAAAAACATATAAAAACTATAAGTAAAAGTTATATTCAAATAAAGAATATCATCCACAAAAAAAATAACTTTTTTTCTTCTTATTTCTTAACTAAAGGTCTTTTTTTAGTTTTGTCGAATGTTTTAAAGATCTATCGTTTTAAGAAGATTTTTATATGCCTTCTTCCCCATGATTTTTTCAGCAGCATATGCTCCACTTGCTGAGACGGCAGGTATGCCAATTCCGGGGAATGTACTTGCTCCACAAGTAAGCAAATTTTTAACAGGTGTTTTACATCCTGGGAATAGTCCTTGGGCAGCCGATAATGCTGGCCCGTAGCTACCACAATAAGTATTTGTATACTTTTTATGAGTTAAAGGAGTGCCAAGCAATTTGATCTCAATTCTATTATCTATATCAGGTATTATTTTTCTTAAAGATTTGAGAAATATTGAACATCTTTCCTCTTTAAGTTCTTTGTAATTTAAATCATTAGAGTTTAAATTCTCCCAAATTTCCCATGGTTCATTGGCTGGAGTATATCCATGTAGGACATGTTTACCTGTTGGTGCCATACTCTTATCTAATACAGAAGGAATTGAGAAAACTGCCACATTTCTTTCTGCAGTAATTCCTCTATCCCAGTTATCAACGTGTATTGCATGAATAGGTAAATTTTGTAGGCCTGAGGCATCAAAACCTAAATGAATATGAAGAAAAGAACCGCATTTATTAATATCTTTAGCCTTTGGGCCCCATTGTTTTTGGAGTTCTTGTGGAATTAATTTTCTTGAAGTCCAAGCGTCAGTATTCATTACAACAAAGTTCGAAATGAAATTAGAACCATTTTCTAAAGTTACACCTGAAGCAATATTTTTACTAAAGTTTATAGCCTCTACTTTAGAAGAAAGAATTAGTTCACCGCCATTTTTTTTGAAAGCATCAACTAGTGCCTTTACTATACTTTCGCTTCCTCCCTTTGGATATTCTAAATAAGATTCAGGTTTAAACCATTCATCAAATAAAGTAGCCATCGCGGCAGAATTTGTATCATGCATTGGCATTCCACTTATTAAAAAACTAAGTAAATCAACCCAATTTCTAAGGAAAGGATCATTAAGATGACTGTCGACAATATCACCAAAACCCCCATTAAGCTTTGGTAATAATTTTATATTAGGTAAGAATTTAGACGCTAATTTTATAATTTCTAAAAAATTAATTGTTTCAGGTGAACTGGAGAGTAGAGGTATTTCGCTAACTATTTGACTAAGGGGTCTTATCCCTGATACAAATGAATCCCATTCTTTAACTGATTTGTTACCTCTTAATAATCTTATTCTTTCTTTAAATGGTTCTAGTCCGACTTCTAAATTAAATTCGCCTTCAGGAACACTGACATGCCATCCTTGATATTTAATAAGTTCAACCTTTTCGTCAAGTAATCTAAGTATTTGACCTAAAGGGTTTGTCGTAGGCCATTTGCCAATACCACTCCATAATGAAGGACCAGATTCAAACTTGTAACCTTTTCTGTTAAAGCTATGCGCAACACCTCCCGGTTGAGAATGAGCTTCAGAAATTAGAACTTTTTTACCTGCAAGGGCTAATATCGAGCCGCAACATAAACCCCCAATACCACTGCCTATAATTATTACATCGTATTTTTTCATCAAAAAATTAAACCAAAAGAATTAATCTTAAAGTTTAAACAAAAGTACTTGTTGTTGAAGTGATACTTAAAACAACTGCAAGGAAAAATATGTAAGGAACAGCCTTAAGAGGTATATGACCTTGTCTTTTAGAAATAAAATCCATTTTAAAAATTAACTTATGTAAATATATTAATTGAAATTTGTAACGAATGTGTATCTGTATTCGACATTCTTAGAAATATTTTGAAATAAAGAAGAAATTTTATTCCTTTTTTTAATGAAACTTATTTATGATGAACAAAAATAATATTTAAGATGATTCTTGAGGCTAAAAATTTACCACAATATATGGAAATAAAAAATTTAGAGAGTATTTCTAAAAAAGATGGAAGTAGTATTGGATATGAAGATTTAATAGGAACTTGGAAATTTAATTCTGTATGGAAGAAAGGCTCAGAAGAAATAGATAATATATCTAGTTCCATTCTTCAAGTATTATCAGCAAAATTAGAACTAAAAAAAAACAATTCTCAAAATAATATAGTTGATTACAAGATAATAAACTCAGTTAGTTTTGGGATATTATCGATTGTTTTTTGCGGGCAAGCATCATTAAAGGGTTCAAGGCCTCTTTTGCCTTTTTTCTTCGAGAATGTATTAATAAATATAGGAAACTTTAACTTAGTTAAAAAACCTTTAAAAAAACCAGAAGAAAAGCAAATGCCTTTTTTCTCTTTAATAGCTATAGGTAAAGAAAAAAATTGGATGTGTGCAAGAGGAAGAGGCGGAGGACTTGCAATTTGGATTAAGTCTTGAACATTCAGTGATATTCCCCGGGGTGATCAACTTTTCTGACGGTGACTTTATCTACTTTTTGGCCATTAAATCTTAAAAGATCATCACCAGAGAAACTATATCCAATTTTTTGAGCAATAAGTGCTACATCATCGGCGGTTGCAGAAGAGGTAACCTTCTTTCTTAAATTATCTTCTGACTGCATTTGTTTTAAAAATTTTCTTATTTCAGAGAAACTCATTTTAACGATTACGAGTAATTTATATTAAAGCCTTAGAAAAAAAATAAATTGTTTTTTGTAAAGACCAATAAAATATAATAAATACTATATTAAATATATGACTTACCTATTTTTATATGTAGTTGGAATAGTGTTGATATGGTGGATATATCGTGTCGGTTGGATTGAGGCTTTAAAAACAGTAATTAAAGTTTTGATTCCATCAATTCTTATAATCTTATTTAATATCAAAGCAGGAAGATTACTTTTCAAAAATCCTTTGGTTGGATTATTGAGTGCTTTGCCAACTTCAATTTTTATTTATAGAGGTTCCCTTCCAGTTGTGGCATCTATTAATAACTGGATTGATACTAAGAGAAGTAAATATGAAGATTCCAAAGACGTAATTGATACCGATTCAATTCCGCTAGATGATTAACATTTTTAGCTAATCAAATCCGAGAAATAATTCTTTGTGTACTACAAGAACATCAAATAAAGATGTTCCATGGGAAGGACTTATTGGGATATTATCTACGTTTAATGCCTCTGCACAAATTAGATGGCCATCCCATCTTGTGTCATGTTCACTCATTTGGATTGACCAATCAATTACTTTTTTAAAGTGCTCAGGCATCTCTGACCCAATTTTCCTGCATATTTGGCAAAGATTCGTAAGTAGAGGTGGTTTGGATGGCCTTTTTAAATCTTTAACAAGACTTGGTTGGGTAAAAACACTAGTGTATCTGATGTAGTCAATCAATTCATAATCTTCATCTGAAAGTTTTGCTTTATTTAAGGCGATTTCAAATTCTTCTATAGGCGTAATTGGCCTCTGAATTATCTCATTTATCATTATTATCTGATTCTAAGAAATCCTTTTCCTCTGATTCTTTAGTAACTTGATCGAGATCCTTTATGAATTTTTTTTGAGGAGATTTTGGTAAATTTTCTTTCTCTGGCTCATTAATTACTTGATCTATCTCATTTTGAAATTCATTCGACGCTTTCTTTAAGCTTTTTAATGTTTTGCCAAGTTGTTTTCCTAATTCTGGTAATTTCTTAGGACCAAAAATTAATAGAGCTAGAATTAAAATTACTGTTACTTCTGGTAAACCGACCCCAAAGATATTCATGATAGAAGTCTATTTAATTCATTGTTAAATCTACTATTAATATAATCTAATGATTTGAAAATATCTTTTTATAAACTCGCTTTGTTACTCTTCAAAGAAGTTTATAAAAAATAATTGTAATTATTACGCCCTTAAAAAAAACTAACCAAAGGAGTTGATAATCACTTAATTTTAATTTTTCTTGGTACCACTTAATAAGTATTTTATGTCTTTTAATTATTTGTTTGATTAGTTTCAAAATCTATTTATCAGATAAAACTAACTTTATATCAAAACTGTATAGGATGAAAATGATAAATAAAAAATTTTTGGTTAACAGCAAGTTAAAATTTTTCAATAATTAACCACATTTTATCCCAATTATTTTTGGCTTCCTTATTCTTTAAAAATAAGCTTTGTGTAAACCCAACAAATTTAAAAACCGTAATTTACTTTTTAAAATATAATGAAAATCTTATTATCAGCTTTTTTCTTATTAGCCTTTATACCCTCATCAAAGGCAGTTACTACAAAAATGTTTAAAGTACTCGATACATGTGCTAGATATCGTCTTAGGGAGATTGATTCTAAAGAAGCTATAGATAAATTAAAATTAGAATCTAAGAGTTCTTCCGAAATTGACTTAAAAAATATTGTAAGTAATTATTGTTCTGTATTTACCCCAAATGAAAATATAAAATTCTAAAAATCATTTTTAGAGATCTTGAATTTATTTATTCCAATTATTATTATTTTTTTATTTTTCTTTTATTTCATTAACTCTCTTATTGTTAGTTATTTTTAAATTAAAAAGTATTCCCACAAAGAGAATGAGAAATAAAAAACTACATATGGCAAATTCCATGAGAATAGATATATTCAATAACATTAGTTAATTAGAAGAATCTTTTAGTATCTTTTAGAACAATGTTTGAAAAATTTATCCAAAACTTTGTTGTTTTTGGTCACAGAAAAATATTAGTTGCTTCTAAGATAGAGTTTTACATAAACTATTTTGCAGATTGGAGATAAAGTACCACAATTTTCTTTACTAGATCAGAATGGGACAAAAAGAACAAATAATGGATTAAAAACTCCTTTAGTTTTATTCTTTTATCCAAAGGATGATACCCCAGGATGCACGATAGAGGTTTGTGGATTTAGAGATAAGTATGACCTTTTTAAAGTCCTTGGTGCGCAAGTTTGGGGAGTGAGTAATGGTAGTTCTTCAAGCCACTTGGCATTTGCTAATAAAAATAAATTACAATATCCTTTGTTATGTGATGAAAATGATTCACTAAGAAAAGCTTTCAAAGTACCCAAAGTACTAGGGTTATTAGATGGAAGAGTTACCTATGTGATTGATAGAAATGGATTTGTTAAACATATCTTTCGAGATTTGTTGAATGGCCCAGAACACATTAAAGAGGCAATAAGAGTCTTAAAGGAAATTCAAAATCAGTAAATTAATTATTCAAATACTTAGAAATCAATATCTTTTCTTATAGTATATTCTCTATAAATAAATCTAACTTTATGAAAAAAATAGGGATGCAAGCAGTTGATGAAGCAATTGAAAACGGTATTGACCTAGATGGGACTCCAATACCACCTAAAATGCTTGAGCTTTATAACAGGATTATGAATGAAGAAAACAAAAGAGAAAGAAGCGGAGTCAAAAAATCAATGAGGAATAGATGCGTTAAAACAGGCTCTAAGCATTTTGATAAAGGTACCCTAGATAAATTATTAATTGATTCTGGTTGGGAAGGCCTAAAAGAAAAAGAAATTTTATTTTTCTACAATTAGTAGAATTTATTTAAACCATCCTTTTTTTATAGGAGTTTTTACTTCTTCTTTTTTAATAGAAGCTATTTTTACAGCTTTCTTAAAAGCTAAGTTAGCTTCCACTACTGTTATTATTGATATGAAAAATAAGCCTGAGATACCTATTAATTGTTCTGTTTGACTTGGCTCTTTATCACCT
Organism: Prochlorococcus sp. AG-686-J21; assembly: GCA_003210285.1. Lineage (GTDB taxonomy): Bacteria > Cyanobacteriota > Cyanobacteriia > PCC-6307 > Cyanobiaceae > Prochlorococcus_A. Next base: position 15,988 of record QCVS01000004.1, on the reverse strand, counting down.
TGCAAAATTATTCCGATAACAAACCATGCTGTTACTGCTCCAGCAGTAATGAAATATGGTAACCACCTTCTCTGATATAGATAACCAGTTCCAACTCCTGGTAAGAAATTTAATAGAGATGCAACCCATCCGCTTGAAGAAGCTAATACTTGTTCTTTTGATAATTTATCCATTTAAACTAAGTATTAATTAAATGAGAATTTATATATGCGAAAGAAATAACAGCACAAATTACCCAACTAAATGGTAAAAACATTCTTATTTGCTCTTTCTTATTATTCATATATGTATTATGGATAAGATTTTATGAATTCGTGGTTAAAAAAATTTATAAATTAATTAAGAAAAAAGACGGTTATTTTTAACCGTCTTTTTAGTAATAATTTTTTTGAAAAAAAAATTATGCTTTTCCTTTAGTTCCGGAAATTAATTTAAGCTCATTCTTGACTTCTTTTTCCCTTTCGTCAAGATGTTTTAATTGTGATTTAAAAGCATCTTCAAGTCTTTTTCTTTGTGTTGTGATTTCATCAAGTTCTTCTTGATGATGGTTTTTCTTGAGTTCTTTCATCTCGGTATCAGAAATAACATATACTGAACGATATGAAGGAGTTTCAAAAAGAAGATCAAACATTGAATACATAGTGACCTTTGAATTAAGTACAAATCAAATATCTTACAAATATTTGAATCTTGTAAGGATACAAACCGAAGAAAATTATACGGCAAATACACCGAATTTCGGTTTACCAACTAAACCGGCCAGTATTTACCGATCTATTTTTAATTGGTATTATAATTTAAAAGTATATTTGGATATGAGCTGAGGATGTTTTAGAAATAAAAATGGATTTAATTATTACTACCAGATTAGTAATTCCTTCAAGAGAATTAAAATGGCGTTTTTCTAGATCATCTGGCCCAGGAGGTCAAAAAGTAAATAAAACTAATACTAGAGTAGAAATTATTTTTAATATCGAAGAATCAAAAGTCTTAAATGATTATCAAAAGAAAGTTATAATCAAAAAATTGAAAACTAAATTAGTCAATAATTGTATATGTATAGCCGTTCAGGAAGAAAGAAATCAATTACTTAATAGACAAATAGCCATAGCAAGAATTAGCTCATTAATTAGAAATTCATTAAAAAATTTTACCAAAGTTAGAAAAGCTACTAAACCATCTAAAGCTTCTCAAAATAGAAGGCTTGATTCAAAAAAAAAACGGGGAGAATTAAAGAAGAATCGACAGAGTAAATATTAAATTAATTTTGATGAAAATATATTTTTTCTTTCAATGTCTAAATTAGATTATTTTATAGATGTCTTTGATTTGATTTCTTTTCATTAAACTTCAAAATAAATGAAAAAAGAAAATGATTTTTGGTTAATTGATTCTAACTCTGTTGGAGTAATTCGTTTTTATAAAAAAAACGAAAATAAAGAGGATTTGATCAAATTTATGTTTATTGAAGAGGGCATTGTCATGGGTAGTCATGGGGAAAATCCACCTTTAATGAAAACAAGAAGAGAAATGAAGATAGAAGATGCAAGATTATTTTGGAAAAATTTAATAAATGAAGGATGGCAAAAAACTAATCCAAAATGGTAAATGAATTTTGATTTAAAAATAATTTTAAATTTTGAAAAATAAATTTACTTCTCAAAAAAAATTTTTTCATTTTTAAAAGGTGTCCCAATATCAGTTGAAATTTAAAAATCTAAATTATGAATATATTTTATTTATAATTTTATACGCTTATAAAAGTTCCTTTAGGATATAACTCTGCAATTCTATCCTTTTGTATAACTAGTCTTTTCTTGAGGTCGTTTTGATATCTTTTTAGCATCATCAAATAATTAGTAGATCCAAATAATAACAAAAAAATAATGAATCTAAATCCTGCCTCTAAGTTCATAATTAAATATTTAAACTTTCTTTTAATCTGACAATTTCTCAAACAAAAGACATCGGTATTTATATCTATTTAAAATGAAAACTTAACATCTCTATAAAATCAAACGATACATTATATAAGAATATATAAGTTGATTTATTATTTTACATAGCAATTTTTTGCATAATGCTTAGCATTAAAAGAAAATTAAATTTGACTAATAATTCATCAGAACAAGCTTTTAATCAACTCCTTTTGCAAATTGTGGGTAAAAATTTTATAGATAATCTTAATATGATTAATGCTGATTCTAAATCAAAGATTGAAAAATGCATAGTTTGCACTAATGAAGAATATTCTTATGCATTATCATTACAGGCTGATTGTGTTCCGGATTCTAAAAGAATGATAATTCAAGCTCAAAAAAGATTAGAAAGTCTCAACGCATTATTGACTTTAGCGAGATTAATATAAATTTTAAAAGGATTCCTATCTACTTTATAAATTTGAATATTTGATTCTTAAATTTTAAAAAGTAAAAAACGCAAGAAATCAGCAATAATGAAATCCCATAGAAACCACCTAATGGATTTGTGTTAGGTGAACCATAACCAACTAACCAACCAGGTGCTTCTTTAGATACATTTATTAAACCATTATTTAAAACAAACCAAATACCGACAAGTCCACCATGAAGACCAATAGCTCCCCACAAAGATCCCTCATCTTTTAATCTTATTATTGAACAAAGAATTCCTAAGGTGAATAAACCTATAAGAGTTCCTAATGTATTCCAAAATGGCATCTTGAATCCAATATGAACAAGGCTAAAAACTACAGATTGACTTATTAAGGCAATTTTTATTCCGAATTGAAGTTTTAAGTCTTCTAAAAGCCATCCCCTAAAAATTATTTCCTCAGCAACACCAATGCCAAAAGTAAGTAAAATTCCATTTAATATTATGTCTGAGGACAATACTCCTGAAAAAGAAATATAGTTATTTGTGAGTAATGGTATCAAAATTAAAATTAATAGTATTAAAGCAAAAATAATTCCTTGAGAAAAAGATAAAATATTATTCATTAAAGTTTTATTATTTAAACCAAGTGTTGACCAGCTATTTCTTATTTTCCAACGATAATTAAACCATGTAGGCATTAAGAAAATAAATAATAAGAATGTAAAAATTGTTCCTATTAAGGATAAAGCTTCTTTGCTTACACTTAAGAATAAAAATGGTTGTGAAAATATCCAACCTAATAAGTAAAGAAATGGAATGAAAACTATGGTTACAAAAATTTTATTTTTAAAAAGAACAATACTGTTTATTTTTTTTTTGTTTTTCTTGTTTGGATTAGACATAATTTTTTATTTAATAAATTAATCAAGCTAAAAATTTCTTATCGATTGATCTATATTTTTTGATGAACCTCCCTTTCCAGTAAAGACTCTAAAAATTTTTTTTAATAAATTTAACTTTTTATTTTCATTTTCATTATGAATAATTTTTTTAGATAGATGTGATAAATCTCTATAAAATTTTCTGGTAATTTTATCTTCTTCTTCGCTAGGCCAAAGTAAATTAGAACCTTCTTCATATTCTTCTTGGTATCTTTTTTTATTCATTTTTTTGCATATCTAAACAATGTAAATTCTACTTATTGCCAATACTTAAAAGTATTCTTTACTTAGTTTGTATATTTATTTAAATGTAATGGGACTTAATTTCAAGACTTTAATGTTTACAGCATTATCTCCAATACTCATTGTTGCAGCAATTCTTGTGGTTTATTTATTTCATTAATTTGAATTCTTTTATCTAGAAATATTTAGTTTAAATAATTTTTAGGGGTGAATAATCCCTGTTTTTTCTAAAACAAAGGATAAAATTGCTATAAAAGCCATAACTGTAAGGATCTTGTTCTTATTGATGAAATCCATATTAGATATAGATTAATAACTAGTACTCTTTATAAAAGTTAAGCCTATTTTCTTTTATATTCAATTATTGATTTCAAAAAAACATATTACATTAATAAAAACTTTTATAAAGATCCTTCCTAAAAAGTAAATTATATTTAAATTGAGTTTAGAGATTATTTTTATTTTATGGATAAAAAAGGAGCAAAAGGCTACTGGATATCAACAGCAAGAATAATTAACCAGGAATTATTTGATGAGTATGTAAATAAAGTTGGTCCATGGCTAAAAGAAGTTGGTGGGGAAGTATTTGCAAAAGATACAGAACCATTAGGTAAGGAACGAACTGAGGATTCCAATTTAGCTGTTATTTGTGAATTTCCCTCCATGAGAGCAGCAGTTGAAGCTTTTGAATCTGAAGAATATAGAGAGCTTTCAAAGTTGAGAAAAAAAGCAACTGAGAATTCTACATTTACAATAATGGAGGGTTTAGATGAAGCTGCAAAATTAAGAAGAGCGATGGGGAAATAATTTTAATTCATGATTTATGTGATTTCTATATATAGTGATTAATAAGATAATATTTATAATATATTTATGGAACCAAACTACGTGGGAGATTTAATACCCTCTATACACTCCTATCAGAAAATTATTGATCAATACGAAAGAGGTTTAAAAAAGGGAGAATTTCATGAGGAACCAATTGGAGAAGATTTAATTTATCCAGATTGGTAAAAAATGCTTACAACAAAAATTACCTATGCTTTAGCAGATTGGATTAGAGAGTGGCGAAAATGTAGAAATGCAAATCCATCTCTTGAGGATTGTATAAAGTTTACAGAATGGAAAATAGAAAATAATGAATTAACAGATGGTGATCGGATGATAATTGAAAGTATTTTACTTTATGAAACTGAAGAAAGTTAAAACTTTTATCAATCGAATTTCTTATGTAACTTTCTACCCTTCCAAGTCCATCCATTGCCCGTAACTGTTCTATAAATAGACAAAAAACTAATATAAATTACAATAAATCCTCCTATGCTATTGAGGTACCAGTAATTGTTAGGGATATTAAATTTATTCTTAAATATTAGCCTTTTTATTCCATAACTAATAATAGATATAAAAGAAATTAGAAAAGTTTGAAAATATATTTTTGTACTATCTGTTAAATTAATTTTTATTAGTGATATCAGAAATAAAATTAAAGGAAATGAATATAAGAAAAATACAAATATTGATGCCGATAGTGATTTTAAAATGTTTTTCTCAAGACCTAAGAACCAGTTTTTACTCCAACCTTCTATCAATGAATTTAAATCCCTATACATATTTAGAGAGATATCATTAATTGCTATAGAAAAATTTAATTTTAAATTATTTGATTTTATTTTTTCGGCTAATGCTAAATCTTCAACGACTTCATTATATGTTTCAAGATGTCCGCCAATTAGATCATAGGATTTTTTTTTAAATAGCATAAATGGACCTGCGGCAAAAGAATCTTTATTTGATGAATCATTAGTTTTAAAAATTGGGAAACCTAGCATAAGAAGACTAGTCATTATTGGTTGGACCATCCATTCTGCTAAGCAATTACAATTTATTTTTGGAGCCAAAGATAATAAATCAATGTCTTCTGCAGAAGATTTTAATAATGCATTGAAAATACAATTTTTACCAATTATGACGTCCGCATCTATAAATAAAATCCAATCAGTACTTAATTGTTTTGATCCTTTATAGCAAGCCCAATTTTTGCCAACCCAATTTTTGTTACTTGGTCTATCCCCAGACGAAATAATTTTTATATCATCATTTTTTTGAAAATATTTATCTTTACATTTTATAGCTTCATTATAAGTATTATCAGTACTTGAGTCATCAACAACTAAAATTTTAAAAGATTGGCACGGTTTTTTTATTTCACTTAATGCTTTTAGACAGTTGACTATATTTATTTCCTCATTAAAAGCCGGTATTAAAATTGATAGGCTCTCATTAAGTGGCTTTGAATAAACAGAATCTTTTAAAAAAGGTGCCTTATTAAAAATATATATTTCATAAAAGAATGAAAATAATATTAGAACAAAAGATAAAAAACCTAAATACAAGAGAATGCTATTTGTATTTAAAATCATTTCCTGCCTCTTAAATTATGGTTTCTAGAAACTTCTTTAATATTAAAAGTATAGATTTACAATTTAGATAAATATCATAAAACGAACAAGACATCAAAATTCTCTTACAAATCGATAAAAAAGTAAATCAGCATATTTACGGATTTACTTGAAATCGAGATAGTAGTAATTTATGAATGTTGAGTTAGGAGGCAATCTAAATGATTGATAGTCCGCCTGAAATTTAGAAAATTTACAAATATAGGAAGCGTATTCCTGACAATGGGATTACTCGAAAAATAAAGTTCAATCAATTAGTCTGATAAGACTTCGCTTTATAATTACCAGCGACAAATAAGGACTAAAATTATCGAGACGTATCCCCTTATCCACGTATTTAAAGCTCATGAATAAATGGACTTTATATTATGTATTATAAATCCTGAAAGTAGGAAATAAGAAATCTAAAAGAGGACTGTTATCACAGGCCTCTTTTTTTATTAATTTATATAATTAAAAATGTTTATTATTATTTAATATTAATCTTCAATTTCCAATAAATTTTATTTATAAAATGAAAGAGAAAAATTTATTCCCCTCCATCGAACCAAGAGAAAAGGGTTTTTTACAGGTAAGTAAAATTCATTCTATTTATTGGGAAAGATCTGGAAATCCAAAAGGTAAAAAGGTATTAGTAATTCATGGTGGTCCAGGAGGAGGAAGTCAGCCAAGATATAGGCGATATTTTAATCCCAAAAAATTTGATATTATTCAATTTGATCAAAGAGGCTGCGGTTCTTCAAGACCTTTTTCAGAATTAAGAGAAAATACAACAGGCGACCTAGTAAATGATATTGAAAAATTAAGAGTTGATTTGAAAATAGATTCTTGGCATTTGTTTGGGGGGTCATGGGGATCTACTCTAGCTTTGATTTATGCAATAAAAAATCCATCAAGAGTCTTAAGTATGACCTTAAGAGGAATATTTTTATGTAGAAAATTTGAACTCTTATGGTTTTATCAATATGGCGCAAGTGAGATATTTCCTGAAGAGTTTGAAAAATATATTGCAGTAATTCCAAATGATGAAAGGGTAGATTTGATAGCTTCGTTTTACAAATATCTAACTTGCCCAGATATTGAACTTAGATCCAAAGCTGCTGCTGCCTGGACAAATTGGGAACTTTCTACAAGTCATCTTATAAAAAGGGATATTGATGTTGGTAAAAGTAAAACTAATTCCTTCTCAGATGCTTTTGCTAGAATTGAATGTCATTATTTTATAAATAAGATCTTCTTAGAAGAAGATTTTATTTTGAAAAATATAAAGATTATTGAATCCATACCAACTATGATAATTCAAGGTAGATATGACGTAGTATGTCCTGTTAGGAGTGCTTGGGACCTTAGTAGAAAATTAATAAATTCAGAATTAATCATTGTAGATGATGCCGGTCATTCAATGAGCGAAAAAGGCATCACATTAAAATTATTAGATTCAGTTGAAAGATTAGAAAGTTTTTAGGCAAATTTTATTAAGAATAAATTTATCAATAGTTATAGGCCATTATCTTCAATATTTTTAGCAATACTTCTTAGTAACTCAACGATATCAGAGTCATCACACTCTGTGTCCTCTTTAAGCAAAATACATTCATCTCTAATGCTTACATTAGTACTCCACCAAATTCCTGAACTATTTGTATCGTCCCATTCAAATCTATCGGACATTACTACTAAGAATTAACTTTAATTTCTTCTTTAGTATCTTCATTTATTTTTTCCTTTACTGCTTCTGGCCATTCAATATCAAACCTTGCATACTCTTCCGTTGCAAATCCTTCGGGATGGCGCTTACAAATTTTTCTTCTTCTAACAAAAACGTGGTCAACTCTTTTCTCTTCGTCAGGAGTAACTGTTCTTTCGATTTCTATAACTTCAGTAAATTCTGTTGATTTAAGTTCGATTGTAGGCTTCTTCATCTTTATAGTAATTAACATTTATACATTAAAGCTAGATACTTATGATCGTGGATTTCTAGTTGTAACTTATTTAACTTAAATTCTTTTAAAATTAAATATTTGAACAGCTTTCAAGTTTTTAATTTTCTTAAAGAAATTAAATTTATAATTCAAGATTTAATTCAAATTGAAGATTACTTTTTGATTTTACATTAATTTTTTTAGGATGATTTTTTCTCTTAATTAATGGCGTTCTTCTGGAGCCATGTTTTAAATATACTTCTTTTGAAATATCCCAATAACCATCTTTTTGAGTTATTTCTTGAATCTTTTTTCTGGCAATCTTTGTAGTTTTTGAGAGGTCTATTATTGGTTTTGCATATTCAGAATTTGAATACTGATTTGAATTGAAATTTGCCATCAACCAAGGTTCATGTATGAAATTATCAGGATAATGTTTTATCTCCGGCACCCATTTCCTAATAAAAGCCCCTTTTGGATCATGATCTTTCCCTTGCTTAATAGGATTATAAATTCTATTTATATTTATAGAGGTTGTACCTGATTGCATTTGACACTGATTCCAATGAATTCCAGGCTCATAGTCAATAAATTTGGCTGCCAATACTGAACCAGAATCTTGCCATGGTATCCATAAGTTATAGCTTGCAAAAGACATTAACATTGCACGCATTCTGAAATTAAGCCAGCCATTAAAATTTAAAGATCTCATACAAGCATCTAAGAAAGGAAAACCTGTTTTACCTTCACTCCATAATTGGAGATAATCATTTTCCTTTTTTCTAATTTTTTGGAAATATGGATGAAATTCTTTAAATTCTAATTCTGGTTCACTTTCCAGTTTTTGAATAAAGTGACAATGCCAAGTTAATCTACTTTTTAGCATTTTAGAATTAGTATTTTTATTTAAATTTGCTTTATAAAAAATCTCTTTTAAAGAAATACATCCCCAACTTATATAAGGAGATAGTCTTGAACAGCTATCGAATGATTTCTCCGGACTTGAAATATCTTTTGAGTAAGAATTTAATTTTTTAATGAAAAAATAATCCATTCTTTTTAGACCACTTTCCCTACCACCCTTTAATCTTCCTTTACATAAATCATCTTTAAAGCAAAAAAAATTATCTGGTGGTATTTCCCCAATATCAATTTCTATAGGATTAATATTTGAGGGTTCTAATATTAATTTTTTCCCCATATTTTCCTTCCACTTTTTGGACCAATTATTTCTATCTAGTTTTCCTCTAAATACAGAAAATTGTAAATATTCATTCCAAATTATTTTGTTCATTGAAGCCCATTTTCTAACTTCTTTGTCTCTTGTATACGTAAAACTATCACCAGTTTCTTGATGGCTATATATACCCTTTACATTGAATTTATTGGATATTTCATCAAAAATTTCAATAACTTTACCTGTTCTAATTATTAAAGGTTGTCCAATATTTTTTAGTGAATTTCTTAAATCTATAAGGCTTTCCTTGCAAAATTGCCACTGTCTATCTGAATAAGTTTTTTGTTTCCAGAGTTCTTTTTCAACTATATAAATAGGTAATATATCTCTATCTTTTAAAGATTCAATTAGAGCCTCATTATCTTTTACTCTTAAATCTCTTTTGAACCATAGTATATTTATATCTTTCATCAATGAAGTTTATCTTATTATAAAAAATTAAATTTTAATTAGTTACCAAATAAAAAATTTATTCTTTTTGGAATAATTTTAAAAACTCTTTATTATCCATTCCTGAAAAACTTTTTTCCTTTATAGATTCAATTACTTTTGTGTAGTATCTATATTTAATTTGATACTCACTCATTAAAAGAATAATACGCCAATTTTTCATATGAAATCTCCTAACTATCTCTTCATATTTTTTCTTGTCGCTTTTTTCCAGCTCCTCTTTATTATTTAAATATTTTTTTTCTATCCACTCAAAAACATCTTTAAGTTTTCCGTTTATTTTGCCGTTAGTTATCCATTTTTTTATATAAATTTCATCTCCATCTTCTAATTCAAAACATTTTTCAGGAGAAGGAATCGTGTAATTATGAAATCTCTCAGTATAATCTTTGATCAGTTTCATTCAACTAATCCTCCTTATTAAGTTCTAGTTCTCGCATAAACATAAATGCACCAAATGAAAAAGCAAGTGAGATTAAAAAAGTTAGAGGAAAATAAATGCCCCATAATTTCAATTTTAATCTTTTCCCCTCTGCAAAATAAAATATAAATACTGATATGAGAAGAATAGCTGTGTCAGCTGATATAAAACCAGAAGTAGGAGTTATCCATGCGTCATCAAAAAATGCAGTTCCTATATCTATTACAGAACCTTCAATATTCCCATTCCTTACTAAGTTAATAAATTGAAGAATAAAATAAAATGGCCAAATTAATCCCGCTAATGAAGTCGCTCCATATATTGTAAGTCTAATTTTTGACCACATAGCTTTACCTTTAAAGTTTATTTATAGCTAATATTGATGAATAATTGATGTATAAAATTATTCTAATAATCAGTCTTTTTTAATAATAAAAATGCAAAATATACATAATAATGTTCCTATTCTTTTTTTATTTGTTTTAAATTATCTACATTTAAGTCGAATTACTCACATCTTAAATTGAGACTATCAGCTATAAATGAGTTATATACAAAATTATTTATGACCCAGATTTTTTTTATTGATATTATCCTTGCTGGTTTAGGTGTATTTATTTATTTCTTTGGTCTAAAGAAATTATTATTTAATCAGCCAAGAACTTCTCAAGACTAATAATAAATGGCAAAAGATAGTAACGGAATGCCAATTGAAATAGGTATTAAACGTCTTTCTCTATTAAAAAAAAAGGGATTAATAACTGAAGAAATATTTTCTGATGCAGAAGAACTACTTACTAAGAGTGAAATGGATATTTCTTCTAAATAATTAAATTCATTAAAACTCTTATTAATTAAAATTAAACTTTACTTTTTAGATAAATAAAATCTGATCTGAGTTAACTTAAAATAAAAAATAGAAATAATGTTAATCACTAATAAATTGTGGGAAAATAACTCCGAATTAGCTTTGCTTAGCTTGAAAACTAAATTTGTTCAAGGGATCAGAAATGGAAATTTACCAAGAAATATTTTTAAAGATTATGTAGCTCAAGATTATTTTTTTTTAGACAGCTTTGCCAAGGCATATGGATTAGCTATTTCTAAATCAAAAGATAAAAGTGAAATTAAGTCTTTAAGTCAACTCTTAGTTGGTGTGTCTGATGAATTAATACTTCATGAGACGTATGCAAAAGAATGGGAGATTGATTTGTCTACTAACTATATAAAACCTGCTACAAAGAACTATACGGATTTCCTTTATGATGTCTCGATAAAACTAAGTTCAGTTGAAATAATGTTTGCAATGACTCCTTGCATGCGTTTATATTCTTGGATAGGAAAGAATTTATCGGATATGGTTCTAAATAATCCTTATAAAGAATGGATTCTTACTTACTCTAATGAAAGTTTTGATAATCTAGCAAAATCTCTTGAAAAAATAATTGATAATTACCAAGAACCATTTGATATTAATCAGGCAAATAATTTATATAAAAGAGCCATGGAACTGGAATTAGATTTTTTTAATGCTTATTCAAATTTCTAATAAATCTTATAAAGTTTTTTAATTTTAAAAAAGTTATGTATTCTAATATTGCTCTTTCAGTTGGTGGTAGTGACTCAGGAGGAGGTGCCGGTATTCAAGCCGATTTAAGAACTTTTATGGCACTTAAAGTCCATGGATGTTCTGTGATTACATGTATTACTGCTCAAAATAGTGTAGAAGTAAAATGTGTAGAAGCTGTAAATGAGGATACTTTGACAAGCCAAATTGATACGTTATTTTCAGATTTTGATATCAAATCTTTAAAAACTGGAATGTTGCTAAACGATACTATTATTAATGCAACAGCTTTAAAACTGAAATCTTTTTCTATTCCAAAGGTTATTGACCCAGTAATGGTAAGTAGAACTGGTTCTAAATTACTTGAGGATTCTGCAATTAATGCTTATAAAAAATTACTTTTACCACTTGCTGATTTAGTAACTCCAAATATTTTTGAAGCTAATCTTCTATCAAATTTAGATATTAATAATGAGGAAGATATAGAGGAATCTGCAAAAAGTATTATTAAACTTGGTGCTAAAGCAGTTTTAATCAAAGGTGGTGGATTGAAGGATATGAAAGGGAGGGACTTTTATCTTGATGTCAATGGAGGAAAAAAGTGGTTTATTAATAAATTTATTAATACTCAAAATACGCATGGTAGTGGATGTACTTTAAGTGCTGCAATATGTGGGTATCAAGCATTGGGATTTGACCTAATAGAGTCAATTCGAAAATCGAAATTATTTATTGAAAGATCCTTGAAGAAATCTTATCAAATCGGATCAGGCCCAGGTCCCCTTGGGCATTACCAATCACTCTGAAAGAATTTATTTTAAAAATAAATAGAAAGAATAAATTATTAAAATTTTTTAATTTAAATTCTTATTTTAACCACCATCTCTTAGTTTAATTTTTCAAAAATAAAATTTCTTCCCTTTCCCACCCACCATCTAACCACTCAAGATGTTCTAGCAATAAAGATTCGCTTTCTCCCTTTGTTAAATGACCTAATCTATTTGTAATTCCATCAAATCTTACTTTCATTAACTCTTCAATTTTGATGTTATTCACAATTAAAAATAGATAATTTTTACCTTAATAAACTTGATTGATTATTAATGTCAATGAAATTATTCTTTTTTTATATTTTTAAATTTGTAATTTGTATTAAATGCAACTATTTTGTAGTCATAGTAATTAAGACTTATTCTCATATATTGAATTTCAAGGTATTTTAAAAAATAAATCAGAAATTTTTTATGAAAAACCAAGAAAAAACAACCTCAAAAACAGTTGTTAACGTCGGTTATTGTGAGAGCACTTCTGAGTGGCTTGATAGGGTAATGACTGAACTTGCAGATGAAAACAAGAATTTTGTGGATCTCTCAGTTATGTGTGCATAAATTTAACTATTGAAATTCAATCGCTTGAGGCCTATTTAAGGCCTTTTTTTTATTAGATAAACTTATATAAGTTATTTGAAAATATATGATCGTAACTTTTTGTCAGTATATCTGGTGACAATAAATATATTTAAAAATAATTAATTTAATAGAAGAATTTCTTTACCTATGCCGCTTATCTCAGATGAACTTTATAAGAAATTAGTTAAAGCTTCAAAAAAATGAATAAACTATTTCTTTTCTTTATAGCTTTATATCTTGGAGTAAAAATTGGTAAAACTGTTTCTATTGAAAGCTTTAAATATTATTTAATTCTTTCTAAATAAGCCATCTTTTTTTTTGATATTCTTCTTATCGTCAATATTTAACCCTAAAATATTAAAGTACTTTTAAAAGATTATCAAAGTGAAATTATGTAAAAGAAGTTCTGAAATTATAAATAAATTTAAATTATCTCTTCATCCTGAAGGAGGATGGTTTAGGGAAATCATACGGAGTGAAAATCTTGTGACTAGAAATGATGGTCAAAAAAGAAATAATATAACTAGTATTTATTATCTACTTTGCGAAAATGAAAGAAGTAAATGGCATCGAGTAAATTCTTCCGATGAGATATGGATTTATCTTCAAGGGGCACCCCTTAATTTATATTTTTTAGATGATAACAATAAAGAATTAAGAAAAATAAGATTAGATTCAAATAATCCTATTGAAATGATTCCCTCTGGATATTGGCAGGCTGCTAGCAGTTCCGGAGAATTTACACTCACAAGTTGTTGCGTTGGCCCAGGATTTGAATTTAAGGATTTTGAAATGCTAAGAAATATAGACCCTTCTTTAAGACCATTAAAGGCTATTAAGGAACTTTTTTAGTTTTTTAAAATCATCTTATAATCTCATAGAAATGAACCCTGATCTTATTAATACAATCGGCATAAAGCAGTCGGCAAGAGAAGAAGCCCTTCTTTACGAGGTGAGAGATGTTGAAGGATTAATTGATACTCTTGATAAGGATATTTCGGAATGGTCTGATTTTGACAGTTGGAAAAATATACGAGTTCAGCAATGGATTTTTGAGAGATCTATGGATATTTATAAACATAAGAAAATTGATATTAAATGTAATTGTTGTGAATACAATTACTTTAGTCAAAGAGACTTAGAGAATAGTTCAAATAAAAAATGCTATGGGATAAAAAGTGCTTATATGATTGAAAAGGTTTTCCATGAAATTTTATTAGCTGAAGCCAGAAGAGAAAGTGATGGTACATATTCAGCTTAGAGTTGTTAAAAATTACCCTTTCTAAGATGAATAAATGAAACTAAGCTATTAGTTCATCGACTAAATGAAGACTATGGACAATTTTGATGATGATTTATCTCAAAAACAAAAAGAATTTGTAGAGTCTTTAGAGAAAGCTTCAAATAAAGATTCATTTGAACAAAAAAATGAATTTAAAGAGGAAACTGCAGAAGTTTTTCATCTTAATTCCCTTATTACAAAAAATATTTATCTTTTTACCAAAGATTCAAACTATAAATTGTTTACCTGGCTTATGGTTCAGCTATTTATATTTTCATTATTTGTTTTAGTGGCGACATTTATGAAAAATAATCTTGTCCCCTATATTAATTCTCTTTAAAGATTAAGACTGAGTTATATTTCTTATTTTGTTATTAATAAATTAATATTTTTAATGGGTCATATAATTAAATCATTCCACTTATGGATCTATATTTACAAGTAGTCTCGCTTAATATTAGAATCAATCAAATATATATAGGTATGAAATAGATATGACCCAAGCAAAATTAGAGGGTTTATTAAAGATAGATAATGAATCATATAACCTTTTGCGAGTCCTCACAATGTTCATGAAGTTAGATAATTCTCAAGATGTTCCACTTCAGGCAATGGCAGTATTTTGGTACGTGGCAACATATCAAAATTGTACTAAGAAGGATATTGAAAAATACTTTGATATGAGTAAAGCTAGTGCCTCAAGGATGACAGATTACATAAGCCGATATCATAGGCTAGGTAAGGCAGGATTAGGATTGGTTTCTAAAGAACAAGATCCAAAAGATAAAAGAAGAACACTTTTGAAACTTACAAGGAAAGGTAAAGATCTAATTGAAAAGTCTTTTAATACTCTCTATGAGGATATGAAAAGTTTTGAATCTGAATTTGAAGAATGAATACTTGCAAAACTATTAATTCCATAGCTATTGGGAAACTTTTTAAAAAAAAATATATACCGACTCAAAAATTCAAAAGACAGGTTATCCTTTTATCTCAGATAAAAATAACAACCTGGCCGGCACTCCATATACTTTCTAAGGAGTTAAAATTAAAGGATACATAATTCATTAATACCAGCAAAATAATAATGGAGGATGATAGAGAAAAGTTAGAAAAGATATACCAACAACTAAATGAAGAGGAAGATACTATTTTAAAAAAATGGTATCAATCACTTATTCCTAAGGCGATATTATTGTTCCCTGTAGTCGCTTTTGTTTTAACATTTTTAAAAGTAAATACTGATAAATCAATATTAGATTTACTCTCTTTTTTTGCTATAGGAGGTTTGTTAGTTTCTGGTGGTATTTTTTTGAATTATCTCTTATCAAAAGGAAAATAATGGAAGATAAACTCTTATAAATAAAAATATGACAAGAACAAAAGTCTTTAACCTATTTAAAGATGTAAGTAATTTTTTCCCGTTTATAGGTGCAATGGAGATTAGTTATAAATGTTTTTTAAAAGAGTTAATAAACCGGTTATGAAAGGGAGTAGGTTAGAAAGTTTTGAGGATGCAAGAAAAGAATATAAGAAATTATTAGAAGAGGGATGGAAGAAAACTTCTAAATTTAAAGTTACTTATCTGAAATAAATTAGAGGGTTGTAAATTCTTAGATAATGGATTCGCTCCCACCAATTCTACGTATTTTATTACTACTAATAAATGACACGTTATAAATAAGTACTCTAAGTAAAA